>CAZKTS010000196.1:0-5468 GCA_964555735.1 uncultured Bifidobacteriaceae bacterium | reverse complement strand
GCCCGGTTGAAGAACACCGGGCCGCGGTCGTCGGCGACGATCACCCCGGCGGGGATGGCCTGGAGGAAGCTGATCGCCCGGGCCTCGCTGGCCCGGAGCGCGGCCTCGATCTGGTGCCGCTCGGTGACGTTGCGGAACACGATGACGCAGCCGTCGTCGAGCCGGGCGACGTGCACCTCGAAGTACCCGAGGCTGCCGTCCGCCGCCGGCCACGTGATCTCGAGCGATGCCGGCTCACCGGTCTCGACCACGCGGACGTGGAGGTCGAAGAGGCCCCGCTCATCGATGCTCGGGGTGAGCTCCCGCATCGTGCGGCCGACCTGCTCCTCGGGCGGTTCGCCGCCGTTGTCGACCACGGCCTGGTTGGCGTACTCGCACCGGAAGTCGATGATGCGCCCGTCCGCGTCGCGGATCGATGAGTAGATCGCGAGCCCGTCGAGCAGGGCCTCGACCGCGATCCGAAAGCGCGGGTCGGCCTGCCAGATCGGTGCGTTGCCCGAGTCGCGCGCGCCCATGTCCGCGACCACAGGATCACGGTACGACCACGGAGCGTGTGGTCGTGGGACCACTCTCCGCGCGCACCCGGGTGCGGAGCTCAGGCGACGGCGACGCCCTCGAAGGCGGCCGCCTTCACACCACGACGGGCGAGCTCGGCGAGGAACGGCGCCGGAACCACCAGTCCGCCGAGCCCCCGCGCGCCCACCGGGTCGGTGAGCAGGGTGACGTCCTCGACGAGGCCCGCGAGCCGGGCGGCGGTCACGGCGAGCACCGTGCCGGCCGCCACCGCGGGGCGCTCGATGACGCCGTAGACGATCGCCTCCCGGGCACCCCCGCGCCAGCCCCAGACCTCGACGCGCGCCGCGCCCCACCCGTCGTCGAGCGGCTTGCGCTGCACGAACGCGGCCAGGGCCCCGCGGACCGGGGGCTCGCCCACGCGGAGGGTCGCTCGCCGCACGCCCGGGACGGCCTCGGGCAGGAGCCGTACGCCGGCACTCACGGCTTCGCACTCGCGGGCACCGACCGGGTCCGGGAACCACACCAGCTGGCTGCCCAGCCGTCGCTCCGAGCGCCACTCGCCGTCGTGCAGGTCCAGTGGGCGCTCCTTGCGCGCGCGACGCAGCGACGCGACGCATTCGTCGCCGGCCGCGCCCACCCGGGCCACGTCGACCTCGTCCGGTCGCTCGAGCGCATCGCCGGCGTGCCGGGCGAGGACCTCGGTGAGGCCGGGCGCGAGCCCACAGCCCACGACGACCGCGGTGCCGGCGGCGGTCGCCTCGGCGTCGAGCGCGAGCGCGGCGTCGATCAGGTCGGCGTCGTCGGCGAGGACCGCCGCCGGCCGCCGGGCGCGGATCGCGGCCCGGGCGATCGGCAGGGTGGCGTCAGCGGGCAGCGCGGTCGCGACCGCGTCGACGTCGTCGGGGATCTCGACGGGCGGCGGCACCGCCTCGGCGATCCGACCGAGCGCGCCGGCGACGCCCTCGGCGCGCGACCGCGAGCGGTCGGCCACGATCACGCGTTCGACGCCGGGCGTGTCGGCCAGCTGCCGGGCGGCTCGGGCCCCGACGGCACCGGCCCCCACGAGCAGGACGGTCGTCACCGGAAGTCGGGGCCTTCGAGCTCCCGCCAGCCGCCGGTGGTCGGCGCCACGGTGCCCTTCCCGCGCATCCGCACGACCATCCCTGCCAGCGCGGCGAGGACCACGACGAGCAGGGCGCGACGGAAGGCTTTCATGGTGGGGCTAGCTGGAATCGAACCAGCGACCTCATCCTTATCAGGGATGCGCTCTAACCGACTGAGCTATAGCCCCGGGAAGGGCGAGCAGCGTACCAAGTGCCGTGCCGCACTCGCCCATGCGAAGGCGGTGCCGCGGGCTCAGCGGGGCTGCGTGTCTTCCTTGACCGTGATCTCGAGCCCGCCGAAGAGCTCGGCGAAGATGTTGTAGAAGGACGCGGCGATCACGGTGATCACGACCTGGAGCGCGACGACCACGAGCCCGATGAGGATCGTGCCCCGCAGCACCTCCCCCGAGAGGAACTCGAAGTCGTTGGCCGAGAGCAGATCGCCGAGGAAGTCCTCCACGCTCTTGATGATCCCGGCCGCGTCGGCGATGAGCCAGAGCGCGACCAGCGCGACGATCGTCACGAACATCGCGCTGATGTAGAAGCAGAGCGAGAGCTTGGTCACCGACCAGAGGTCGACCTTCACCAGCTGCTGGCGGAACCGACGCTCGGCGCGCGCGGTGTTGGTGCGCGGCATGGGGGCGGGCGCGGGCATCGCCGCTGCCGCCGCCTGCCGCTCCTTCTTGGCCTGTCGGCGCGACTGACGCGGTGCGGGCTCGTCGTCTTCGAGGTCCGCGACCACCGCTTCGGTGGCAACCGCCGCCGCGGCGGGTGCCGCAGCCGACGACGCGGTGCGGCGCGACCGGCGCGAGTGCGACGGCGATGGGGCCGCAGCCGGCGCGGGGGTCGGGGTGACCGCGGTGTCGCTGCTGAACACCGAATCGGGCAGCGCGAGATCGTCGGTCGACGGCGCGGGCGCCTTGGCCCGGCCAGAACGACCGCCGGCCGAACGACCACCGCCGGAGCGACCGCCCCCGGAAGATCCCGACGACGTGCCGGCCGTGCCGTCGCCGCCCGTCGAGCCTCCGCGGCGGCGACGCGGCGGCGCCGGCGCGCCGGACGACGACGAGATGCTCGTCGAGTCGGAGTCGCTCGTGGAGGTCATGTGCTCATCTTCCCTGATCGCGTCCGCTTCGCCGTCGCGGGCCTCGAGCCCCGGCTCCGCTGCAGATCATGAGTCCTCGTCGGCTTCGGCCTCCAGGACCGGAGCGACAGCCACGATGGTCTCACCGTCGCCGAGCTTGGCGACTCGCACGCCGGTGGCGTCTCGGCCCTGGATCGAGACGTCGCTGGCGGGCATCCGAATGATATTGCCGCCCGAGGAGAACACCAGAATCTCGTCGTCGTCCGAGACCACGAAGGCGCCGACCACCGCGCCCCGAGAGGCGTTGATCTTCATGCCCCGTACGCCCTGGCCGCCACGGCCGCGCTTGGGGAAGAGATCGAGCTTGGTGCGCTTGCCGTGCCCGCTCGAGCTCACGAAGAGCATCACTGCACCCCGGCGATAGACGTCGCACGAGACCACGGTGTCGTTGGGTCGCAGCTTCATGCCCCGGACCCCGGCCGTTGCCCGGCCCGTGGCCCGCACGCCCGACTCGGAGAATCGCAGCGTCTGGCCGTTGCGGCTGGTCATGACGACGTCGTTCTTGCCGGTGGTCTGCACGACGCGCACCAGCTCGTCGTTGCGCGCGAGGTTGAGCGCGATCAGCCCGCTGCGGACCGAGGTGTCGTACTCGGTCATGCGCGTCTTCTTCACGATGCCGTTCTTCGTGACGAAGAACAGGAACGCGCCCTCTTCGTACGTGCGCGTGTCGATGATCGCTTGGATGCGCTCGTCCTGCGCCAGCGTGATCAGGTTCACGAGCGCGGTGCCGCGCGCCGTGCGGTCCTTCATCGGGATCTCGTGCGCGCGCAGCCGATAGACCTTCCCGCGGTTGGAGAACAGCAGCAGGTACGAGTGCGCGGTGGTGGTGAGGAGCTTGTCGACGTGGTCGTCGTCCTTGGCTCGGCTACCGCGGACCCCGCGACCGCCGCGGCTCTGCCGGCGGAACGCATCCGCGGCGACCGTCTTGATGTAGCCCTTGCTCGTCAGCACGACGACGACCTCTTCGTCGTCGATGAGGTCGAGCATGTCGATCTCACCCACGTCGGCCGCGAGGCGTGTGCGGCGCTCGTCGGCGTAGCGGTCCTTGAGCTCGAGCAGCTCGCCCTTCACGACCTTGTTGAGCTTGGTCTTGCTCTTCAGGATCGATTCGAGCTCCTTGATGGCGTCCTGGAGCTCCTTGAGCTCATCGCGGAGCCGCTTGCCCTCGAGCTGCGCGAGGCGGCGCAGCTGCATGTCGAGGATGTGCGTTGCCTGGATCTCGGTGAAGCCGAACGGCTTCTTCTGGAGCGCGCCGCGCGCCGCGTCGGCATCGGCCGACTTGCGGATGAGCTCGATGATCGCGTCGATCATCCCGAGCGCCTTCACGAGACCCTCGACGATGTGCTCGCGCTCCTTCGCCTTCTTCAGCCGGAACTCGGTGCGCCGCTTGACGACGTCCTGCTGGTGCTTGACGTAGACGAGCAGCGCGCGGTCGAGCGAGAGCACCATCGGCACGCCGTCGACGAGAGCGAGCATGTTCGCGGCGAAGCTCGTCTGCATCGGGGTGTGCTTGTAGAGCTGGTTCAGCACGACGTTCGCGTTCGCGTCCTTGCGGAGCTCCACCACCAGGCGGGCCGTGTCGCCGGCCGACTCGTTGCGCAGGTCGCGGATGCCCTCGATCTTCCGATCGTTCACGAGCTCTGCGATTCGGGTGCCGATGACCTCGACCGACGTCTGGAACGGCACCTCGGTGACGACGATCCGCTGTTCGCCCCGCTTGCCCTCCTCGATCTCCGCGATCGCGCGCATCTTGATGCTGCCGCGACCCTTCGTGTACGCGTCCTTGATCCCCTCTTTGCCGAGGATCATGGCGCCGGTCGGGAAGTCGGGGCCCTTGACGATCTTCATGAGATCGGTCGCCTTGGCGTCCGGGTTGTCGATCACGTGCACCGCGGCGTCGATCACCTCGCCGAGGTTGTGCGGCGGGATGTTGGTGGCCATGCCCACCGCGATGCCGCCGCCACCGTTGACGAGCAGGTTGGGGAAGCGCGCGGGCAGGACGTCGGGCTCCTGGTTCTGCCCGTCGTAGGTCGCGCTCCAGTCGACGGTCTCCTCGTCGATCTCGCCGAGGAGCTCCATCGCCAACGTCGCGAGACGCGCTTCGGTGTACCGCTGCGCGGCGGGGCGATCGTTGGGGTCCGGTGAGCCGAAGTTCCCGTGACCGTCGACGAGCGGGTACCGCAGCGAGAAGTCCTGCGCCATGCGCGCGAGCGCGTCGTAGATCGCCTCGCCCGCGTGCGGGTGGTACTTGCCCATCACCTCGCCGACGGCCTGCGCTGACTTCTGGTGCTTGCGGTCGGGTCGGAGGCCCTGGGCGTACATGCCGTAGAGGATCCGGCGCTGCACGGGCTTGAGGCCGTCGCGCGCGTCCGGCAACGCGCGCGCGGTGATGACCGACATCGCATAGTCCAGGAAGGAGCGCTCCATCTCCTCCTGGATCTCGATCGGCTCGATGTTGCCCAGCGTCTGCTGGATCCCGTCGTCAGGCATTTGCATTCCTAGACATCGATGAACCGCACATCCTTCGCGTTCTCCTGGATGAACTGCTTGCGCCGATCGACGTCGTCGCCCATGAGCTTCGAGAACACCTCGTCGGCGATCGCGGCCTCCGCGACCGACACCTGCAGCAGGCTGCGGGTATCGGCATTCATGGTGGTGACGCCGAGCTCGCTCCAGTCCATCTCGCCGAGGCCCTTGAACCGGTT
>CAZKTS010000195.1:0-2615 GCA_964555735.1 uncultured Bifidobacteriaceae bacterium | reverse complement strand
CGTTGACCAGCCCGAGCGACTGCATCGCTGCGTAGGCCGTGGTGGGTCCGACGAAGCGGAACCCGCGCCGGCGCAGCTCCTTCGAGAGGGCGATGGACTCGGGCGTGCTCGCGGCCAGGTCGGTGCGGTCCTTCGGGACCGGTCGCCGCCCGGCGGGGGCGAACGACCAGACGAGGTCGGCCAGCGAGCCCACCTCGGCCTGGACCGCGAGCGTCGCGCCTGCGTTGTTGATCGCGGCTTCGATCTTGCCGCGGTGCCGGACGATCCCGGCGTCGCCGAGGAGGCGCTGCACGTCGCGCGCGCCGAAGCGGGCGACCTTCGCCGGGACGAAGCCCGCGAACGCGCGACGGAACGCGGGGCGCTTGCGCAGGATCGTCAGCCACGACAGCCCGGACTGGAAGCCCTCGAGGCAGAGCTTCTCGTAGAGCCGCACGTCGTCGGTGACCGGCCGGCCCCACTCGTCGTCGTGGTACGCCGCGTACTCCGGGGGCGCCGTGCCCCACCAGCAGCGACGGACGCCGTCGCCGCCGCGGACGACGTCGGCCACCTCAGCCGCGCGCCATGTTGGCGAACTCGGCGCGGTCCGGGATGAACGTCAGGTCCACCGTGCCGGTCGGGCCGTTGCGGTGCTTCGCGACGATCACCTCGGCCTTGCCCTTGTCGGCGTCCGGCGTGTCGATGCCGCTGTACACCTCTTCTCTATAGATGAACATCACGACGTCGGCATCTTGCTCCAGGCCGCCACTTTCGCGAAGGTCGGCAAGCATCGGGCGCTTGTCCTGCCGGTACTCGAGCTGGCGGTTGAGCTGGCTGAGCGCGAGCACCGGGCACTCGAGCTCGCGGGCGAGGATCTTGAGCCCGCGGGAGATCTCCGCCACCTCGACCTGGCGATTCTCGGAACGGCGACCGCCCGGCGACGACGGCGTCATGAGCTGGATGTAGTCGACCACCACGAGCCCGAGGTCGCCGTAGCGCGCCTTGGCACGCCGGGCCTTCGCCCGCATCTCCATCACGGTGCAGTGCGGGTTGTCGTCGATGAGGATCGGGAGCTCGGCGAGGCGACCGACCGCGTGGCTGAGGTTGCCCCACTCCGACTCGTTGAGGTTGGCGGTCCACAGCTTCGACGCCTTGACCTTGGCTTCGGCCGCGAGGAGACGTTTGGTGAGCTCGAGCGTCCCCATTTCCATCGAGAAGAACATCACCGGCCGGCGCGCCGCCGACGCGACGCCCTTCGCGAGCCCGAGTGCGAGGGCCGTGTTGTGGGTCGGGATCATCGTGCGACCCGCGAGGTACACGTGGTTCGGTGTGTCGACCGCGATGCACTTGACCGGCTCAGTGGGCACCGGCGTGATCGACGTGATCGCCCGGCGCGTGTGCCGACCGTGGCGGCGAGGGCTGATCGTCGCGGCCAGGCGCGCGCTCTTCCGCGGCAGGCGGAACACGTCGTCGAGGGGCGACCAGCAGAACCGCCACGCTACGGCCGTGCGCCCATCGCCGAGGGCGATCTCCTTGCGTCGGATCGCGCCGGCCTTGTGCCCGACCGAACACACGAGCTCGTGCGCCTGCTCCAGCAGCTCGCGGTTCGCGAGGCACAGCTCGACCGTGCCGTTGCGGTTGGTGACGCACCCGTCGGTGTCCATCAGCCCTTGAAGGAGCGCTAGGCGCTGCTTGAACGACGCGCGGAGGTACGGCGCGGGGATGTGCTTGGTGGTGCCCCGCAGCAGCCCGACCTCTTGGAGCTCACGCGCGAGCACGCGGACGGGACCGCGGTACCCCTGCCAGCGACCGGTGCCGTCGACCGGCGTCGTCGCGTACTGGAGCGGGCCACTGCTCGGACGGTGGACGAGTCGGTAGCCGGCATCCGTGAACGCGAGGCGGAAGTGCTCGACGTCCTGGTCGCCGATCGTCATCGACGACCCACCCGAATCGCCGTCGCCGAGCCAGCAGCCGAGCACGTAGGGGTCGACCGCGAGATCCGCCTCCGGGAGGTCGACCGCGACCAGCGGCAGGTACCAGTTCGGGCGGTCGGTGCGCCGGACGCCCTCTTCGATCATCTGTGCAGTCGTGACGACCCGCGGACGCTGGATGCCGCTCTCGCGGAGCGCCCGCCACGCCGAGTTGTCGTACGCGTGCCACTGGTGCTCGGCATCGGCGATCAACGTCGAGCCGTCGTCGAACGCGACCTCGAAGCACTGCCGGTCACGGAAGACCGGCGACGCGTACGTGACGAGGGCTGGATTGCCGTCGTCGTCGAGGACGTGGTCGCCGGGCTCCAGCTCGGCCATCGTCGTCCAACCCGTCGGCGTGGGGATCGGGGTGGGCAGCGCCAATGCCTTGCCCATGGCGGGGCGGGCGGCGAGGACGATGAGGGTGGAGGGCTGGAGGCCCATGAGCTGGCGGTCGAGGTCGAAGTAGCCGGTGGGTGCGCCGACGATCTCGTCCGACGAGCCGTAGCGAGCCTCGAGCTCGTCGAGGGTGTCCTGGAGCGCGTTGGCGACGATGGTCACCGAGTCGGTGACGCGCCGCTCCGCGACCTCGAACACGAGCGACTCGGCACGGTCGAGCGTGTCCTGCACCTCGCCGGAGTCGTCGTAGCCCATCTCCGAGATGTCGCC
>CAZKTS010000194.1:0-2516 GCA_964555735.1 uncultured Bifidobacteriaceae bacterium | reverse complement strand
CCGCAACTTCGAGATCCGCAAGGACGTCCTCAAGTACGACGAGGTGATGAACGAGCAGCGCAAGGTCATCTACCAGCGCCGCCAGCAGATCCTCAACGGCGAAGACCTGCGCGACTCCGCGATCGAGGCGATCTCGGACGTCATCGACCGGCTGCTCGGCGCGTCGTGCCCCGGCGAGTACCCCGAGGACTGGGACCTCGACGAGCTCTTCCGCGAGGTGCAGGTCGCGCTGACGACCGACCTCACGCGCGAGCAGCTCGACGACGCGCAGCACATCGACCAGCTCCGCGACCTGGTCGTCGATGACGCGCTCGCGAAGTACGAGGCGAAGGAGCAGTCGATCGGCGCGGAGACCCTGCGCGAGATCGAGCGGCGCGTGATGCTCTCGGTGATCGACCAGCACTGGCGCGAGCACCTCTACGAGATGGACTACCTGCGCGAGGGCATCAACCTGCGCGCCATGGGGCAGCGGGATCCGCTCGCCGAGTGGCAGCGGGAGGGCTTCGACATGTTCGAGGCGATGATGGCGGGCGTCGAGGACGACTTCGTGCGCTACGTCACGCACCTCCAGGTCGTCGCCGAGGACGAGCCGCGCCCGGCGGTCAAGAACGTGCAGTACAGCGCGCCCGACGAGTCGCAGGCGGGGAGCAGCGCGCTGCGCGCCACCGCCGCGGCGACCCCGCCGGAGCTGCTCGCGGAGGACGGCCCGGTCGCGGTCGCCGAGGAAGAGCCGACGCTCGAGCCGGTGCGCGTCGAGAAGACGCCCGGCCGCAACGAGCCCTGCTACTGCGGCAGCGGGAAGAAGTTCAAGCTCTGCCACGGTCGCTGACGCGGCCGTCGGATCACCATGCGTGACTTCACCGAGGATCTCGCCGCGCTGAGCCGCCGGGTCGACGACGCCCGCTCGTACCTGCGGGTCGACGACGCCCGAGCGCAGGTCGAGGAGCTCGAGCGGGAGGCGGCTGCGCCCGATCTCTGGGACGATGCCGACCGCGCTCGCTCGGTCAACAGCCGGCTCGCGCGGGCGAGCGAGGACGTCCAGGTGATCGAACGCCTCGAGGGTCGGCTCTCGGACGTCGTGACCCTGGCCGAGCTGGGCCGAGAGGAGGGCGACGACTCCGTCGAGCCCGAGATCGACGCCGGCATCGCTGCCCTCCGGAGCGAGCTCGACGGCCTGGAGCTGCGCTCGCTGTTCTCCGGCGAGCACGACGAGCGCGACGCCATCTGCGAGGTGCACTCCGGCGCGGGCGGCACCGACGCCCAGGACTGGGCGCAGATGCTCGTGCGCATGTACACCCGCTGGGCCGAGCGGCGGGGCTTCGACGTGGAGATCGACGAGGTCCAGGAGGGCACGGAGGCGGGCATCAGCTCCGCGACCTTCGTGGTGAAGGGGCGCTACGCGTACGGCCTCCTCCATGGCGAGCGGGGCGTCCACCGGCTCATCCGCATCTCACCCTTCGACGCCAACGCCCGCCGCCAGACCGCGTTCGCCTCGTTCGACTGCGTGCCTGCCCTCGAGGAGGCCGAAGCCCCCGAGATCGACCCCAGCGACCTGCGTGTCGACCTCTACCGCTCGTCGGGTGCCGGCGGGCAGCACGTCAACGTCACCGACTCGGCCGTGCGCCTGACGCACCTGCCGACCGGGATCGTCGTGTCGTGCCAGAACGAGCGCTCGCAGACGCAGAACAAGGCGCGCGCGATGCAGGTGCTCGCGGCGCGCCTGGCCGAGCGCCAGCGCCAGGAGCGCGAGGAGGAGCTGGCCAAGCTGAGCGGCGACAAGCGCGACGTCGCGTTCGGGAGCCAGATCCGCACCTACACGCTCGCGCCGTACCGGCTGGTGAAGGACGAGCGCACCCGCTTCGAGACCGGCAACGTCGACGCGGTGCTCGACGGCGACCTCGACGAGCTCATCGAGTCCTACCTCCAGTGGCGCAAGCGCGAGCACGGCGGCCAAGCGAGCGAGTGACCGCGTTGCGGGTATCCCGCACACGCAACGAGCGGGGCCCGAGCGGGAAACCGAGCGAGTGACCGCGTTGCGGGTATCCCGCAACGCAACGAGCGGGGCCCGAGCGGCCCGCTGAGCGGGAAAGGGGACTGTCACCGTTTTCGGGATGGTGGCTGGTACCCTCGAAATCGCTCAACGGTTCCTCGTCGCCCCGAGCCCCCCGACCGCCGAGCCCCCGCGGGTCAGATGCTGCGCTTCGACAACGTCTCCAAGGTCTACAAGGGAAACGTCACCGCGCTCCGTGACGTCTCCATCGACGTGCAGAAGGGCGAGTTCGTCTTCCTCGTCGGGCCGTCGGGCTCCGGCAAGAGCACGTTCCTCAAGCTGCTCCTCCGGGAGGAGGTCCCGAGCTCGGGCCGGATCGTCGTCGCCGGCCGCGACATCTCGCGGCTCTCGCACTGGAAGGTCCCGCAGCTCCGCCGCAACATCGGGACGATCTTCCAGGACTTCAAGCTCCTCCCGAGCCGTACCGTCTACGAGAACGTCGCCTTCGCCATGGAGGTGATCGGAA
>CAZKTS010000193.1:0-43767 GCA_964555735.1 uncultured Bifidobacteriaceae bacterium | reverse complement strand
GCACGACCGTGGCGTGCCTCGGTGGCGCGCAGGTCGACCGCCTCGGCAACATCAACTCCACGCACATCCCCGACGGCCCGTTCCTCGTGGGCTCGGGCGGTGGCAACGACGTCGCCTCGGTCTGTGCGGAGGCCGTCGTGGTCGCGCTGCTCGACGAGCGTCGGACGCCGCCGGCGTGCGGGTACATCACGTCACCGGGGCGAGCGGTCCGCGCCCTGGTGACCGACCTGGGCACCTTCGAGAAGCTCGAGCCCGACGGCGAGCTCGTGCTCACGCGCGTCCCCCTGGGCCCGGCGCCGCTCCAGGACCGCATCGACGCCGCGCGCGCCGCGTGCGGCTGGGACGTCGCCGTCGCCGCCGATGTCACGGAGCTCGCACCTCCGACCAAGGGCGAGGTGGACGCGCTCCGTCACTGGGACCCTCGGGCGTGGTTCCTGCGTGACCGTTGAGCGCCGGTCCGCCGGCGGATCAGTCGGCGGCGCGCGTCACTCGTCGGTGTCGTCCTCCGGACCGTCGAGCGCGAGTCGCACCGCACGAGCGAGCTCGGCGATCTGGAACGGCTTCCCGAGGAACAGCAAGTCGGCGGTGAGCGACGGATCGAGCACCGCCTCCGAGTAGCCCGACATCAGGACCACGGGCATCGACGGACGGTCGCGCCGCAGCTCCATCGCCAGCATCGAGCCGCGTGCGTCCGGGAGCACGCCGTCGGTGAGGAGCAGGTCGATGCCGCCCTGGTGCACGCGCGCCGCGCGCCGCGCCTGCGCACCATCGCCCGTTTCGAGCACCGTGTACCCGAGCCGGTGGAGCGCCTCGACCGTGAACGACCGGACCGCGGGATCGTCCTCGACCACGAGGATGGTCTCGGTCCCGCCGACCGCGGCCTCCTCCGTCTCGCGCACCGGTGCCAGTCGCGACGAGTCGCGCTCGAGGGGGAGGTACATCCGAACGGTGGTGCCGTCGCCCGGCTCGCTGTAGAGGCCGACGTGCCCGCCGGCCTGCGCGACCGTGCCGTACACGGTCGAGAGGCCGAGGCCCGTGCCCTGGCCCACCGGCTTGGTGGTGAAGAAGGGCTCGAAGGCGCGCGCACGGGTGGGCGCGTCCATGCCGACCCCGGTGTCGGAGACCGTGAGCACGAGGAACGGCCCGTCGGCGGCCTCCGGCGCCGGCTGCGCGACGCCCGATGCCAGCGCCGACACGCTCGTCTCGATCACGAGCCGTCCGCCGCCGGGCATCGCGTGTCCGGCGTTCACCGCGAGGTTCAGCACGACCTGTTCGAGCTGCCCCCGATCGATCGGGACGACGGAGTCGAGGGCATCGAGGTGCGTCTCGACCACGATGTCGGCCGGGAGCACGCGCCGGAGCATGGTGTCCATCCCGGCGAGGACCTCGTGGACATCGACCGCACGGACATCGGCGACCTTTCGGCGGCTGAACGAGAGCAGCTGGTCGACGAGCGCGGCAGCTCGTGCGGTCGCGGCCGCGATCTCGTCGAGGTCCGCAGCGGCGTCGCTGTCGGCACCCAGGTCGTCGAGCAGCAGCTCCGTGTAGCCCGACATCACCGTGAGCAGGTTGTTGAAGTCGTGGGCGATCCCGCCCGCGAGGCGGCCGAGCGCCTCCATCTTCGCGGCCTGCGCGAGCTGGGCTTCGAGGGCGCGGAGCTGGGTGACGTCGTCGATGGTCGTCACGACCGCGGCCGGTGTGTCCGACTCGGGTCGCAGCAGCGGTCGGGTGGTGATGCTCATCCAGCGCAGCGAGCCGTCGTCGCTCGGCCACCCCTGGAGCACGCCGGTGCGCGGTTGGCCGTCGACGAGGGTCGCGTAGGTCGGGAGCTCGGCCTCGGCGAACGGCGAGCCGTCGTCGTGCAGCGGAGGCGTGGCGCCGTGCGGTGATGTGCCGAGGAGCTCGTCGAGCGGTTGGCCGAGCAGCTCCTCTGCGCACCGGTTGGCCGCGACGATCGTACGGTCCGCGCCGGTCACGATCACGGCGACGTCGAGGGCGTCGAAGACGGTCCGGAGGCGCTCATCGGCCTCGTCGCGGGCGCGCTCGGCCTGCGCGCGCTCGTGGGCGGCGGTGAGCACGTCGCCGATCACCCGGAGCGGCGCCAGCACGCGTTGGTCGTCGCCGGCCCGCCGCGCGCGCCAGTAGAACGTCACGTACCCGCGCAGGGCGCCGCCGGCATGGATGGGAACCATCGCCGCCGACTGCGCGCCGATCTGTGTGAGCATCGCCCGCTCCAGCTCGGCCTCCTCGGGAAGTGCGTCCGAGTGCTGGAGGACGCCGGCGGTCCCGCCGGCCATCGCCGCGTGGGCCCAGGGGAAGGCCTCGGGAGGCAGCCGCTCGGGTGGGTCGCCGGGCAGGGGGCCGACGACGGGGTCGAACCACGAGTACGAGCGGCGGAACCAGCCGTCGTCTTCGCGGAGCCCGAGGGTCGCCGAGTCGGCACCGAGGTGGCGCGCCACGGCTTCGAGGCCGTCGCAGATCGCCTCCTCGGTGTCGGCGGCCGGTGCACTCAGCAGGCGGCGGGATGCCTCGGCAACGAGCAGGTCGAGCGCGGCGCGGTCCTCGAGCGCCTGCTCCGCGCGTCGGCGATCGGTCATGTCGCGCACGAGCGCCACGACCTCGTCGTCGTTGAGCTTCACGGCACGGATCTCGTACGCGCCCCCGAAGCTCGTGACGTGGCGCGCCTCCTGGATGCCATCGTCGGCGAGGGCGCGCTCGACCATCCGTGCGAAGGAGTCGGCTGCGTCGGGGGGCACGAGGAGGCGGGCGTTGCGGCCGACGTACGCCGTGGGGTCGTCCGACAGGGTCATCGTGGCCCCACCCACGTGACGGATGGTGAGGTCGCGGCCTACCACCCAGACCTGATCGGGCGTGCTCCGCAGGATCGCCTCGTTGTACGCGCTGGTCTCGAGCGCATCGGTGACCACGTCGGTGACGTCGTGGGACAGGCCGACGACGGTCCGGTCGAGCGGGACCGCGGTGAGCTCCACCACGCGGCGGGGGCCGCCGTCACGCCCGACGGTGAGGCGGGCGCTCACGGGCTTCCCGTTCGCGCGCGCCTCTTCGTAGACCCGGCGGAGGTTGCTTCGCTCGGGGAGGAGGTCCGAGATCCGTGCGCCGACGATGCGCTCGTCGGCGGCGAACGCCGCGAACGCCGAGGGGTTCCCGCCCGCCACGACGAGCTCCCCGTCGTCGTCGAGGCGCAGGAGGTGGACGCCGAGGGGGACGACGCCGAGGACCTCGCCGAGCAGCGCGGGATCGGCGAGTGGCGTCAGCCAGTCCGTGTCGGGTCCGTCGCGCTGTGCGCTCATGGCCAGCCCCCGCCGTCGCCGGCGATCGGACCCGAGTCCGACCGCACCGACGACCCAGGCTACGCCTCGTTCAGGGGGCCGTCACTCGCCGGTTGCCGTCCGTTGACCGCCCGGACCGGCGCGCCCGCGTACGATGCGCCCGTCGCTGGGCGGCGGGAGGGAACCGGGGTCGTGAGCCGAGTCACGCTCGATGGGGTGACGAAGCGCTTCGGCGATGTCGTCGCGGTCGACGGCTTGAGCCTCGAGGTGGCCGACGAGGAGTTCCTGGTCCTCCTCGGGCCGTCCGGCTGCGGGAAGAGCACCGCGCTGCGGATGATCGCCGGGCTCGAGGACCCGACGTCGGGCACGATCACGATCGGTGGTCGCGACGTCACCGACGTCGAGGCGAAGGACCGCGACATCGCGATGGTGTTCCAGAGCTACGCGCTCTACCCGCACATGACCGTCGCGCGGAACATCGAGTTCCCGCTGAAGACGCGTCGAGTCGCGGCGGAGGAGCGCGCCCGTCTCGTGCGCGAGGCGGCCGACATGCTCGACCTCGGCGAGCTGATGAGTCGCAAGCCGGCCGAGCTGTCCGGCGGTCAGCGCCAGCGTGTCGCGCTCGCGCGGGCGATCGTGCGGCGACCCGAGGCGTTCTTGATGGACGAGCCGCTCTCGAACCTCGATGCGAAGCTTCGGGTGCAGACACGCGCCGAGCTCATCGAGCTCCAGCGCCGACTCTCCGCGACCGTGGTGTACGTCACCCACGACCAGGTCGAAGCCATGACGATGGGTCATCGCATCGCGATCATGGACCGCGGCGTTCTCCAGCAGGTCGCGCCGCCCCAGGACGTCTACGCCGCGCCGGCGAACCTGTTCGTCGCGCGCTTCATCGGCAGCCCACCGATGAACACCATCGAAGGTGAGCTCGCTCGTGAGGGCGATGCGGTGGTGATGCAGGCCGAAGGCGTCTCGTTGCCGCTACCGTCGGCGCTCGCGACCGCCGTGCTCGCCGCCGCCCCCGAGCGAGTGGTGCTCGGGGTGCGGCCGGAGCATCTCGAGCTCGCCGCGGACGGGATCCTGCGCGCGACGGTCACCGTGGTCGAGTCGCTCGGCCACGAACGGCACATCGTGTGCCGCCTCGACGACGGGCAGATGGTCATCGCCCGCCAGTCGGCGGAAGAGACACCGCCGAAGGAGGCCACCTCCCTGCATCTGACCGCGCCTTCCGAGCACCTGCACCTGTTCGACGCCGCGAGCGGCGCGCGGATCGACCCGGTCGGATGACAGGGGTGGCTGCGTGAGCGCGCTCGCCAACGAGTCCGGCCTGGACCTCGCGATCGAGGACGAACCGCCTCGCCCGCGCCGCCGGCGGCGGTCGCGGCGGCTGCGCGAGATCGGGCTCGCCTACCTGATGCTCGCGCCCGCCTTCGTCGTGTTCGCGGTCTTCATCTTCTATCCGTTCCTGAAGAACTTCGAGCTCTCGCTGTACTCGGTGCCGCCGTTCCCCGGGTTGCCGAGCAAGTACGTCGGCTTCGACCAGATCAGCGATGTGCTGGGCTCGAAGGAGTTCCTCGACTCCCTGTGGACGACGATCCTCTTCGCGATCATCACCGTGCCCATCGGCATCGGGTTGGGCATCGCGCTGGCGACGCTCGCCCACCAGAAGCTCAAGGGCGTCGGCATCTACCGCACGATCTTCTCGTCGACGGTGGCGACCTCGGTGGCCGTCGCCTCGGTGATCTTCGGGACGCTCATGAGCCCGCAGGTGGGCCTGCTCCCGTGGCTCGGCATCAGCCCGACGCCACCGATCCTCGAGAACCCGGACTTCGCGCTCCTGGGCGTGGCCGTCGCGACCATCTGGCAGAACCTGGGCCTGTCGTTCATCCTGATGTCGGCCGGTCTGCAGGCCGTGCCCGAGGACCTGCTCGAGGCGGCGCAGGTCGACGGCGCGGGTCCGTGGTCGCGCTTTCGCAACGTCACGCTCCCGATGCTGTCGCCGACGATCTTCTTCGCGGTGGTCGTGGGCTCGATCTTCGCCTTCCAGACGTTCGGTCAGATCGACCTGCTCACCCAAGGCGGACCGATCAAGAAGACGAACGTGCTGACGTACTTCATCTACACCGAGCTCCGGGAGCAGAAGAACCCCGGCAAGGCGGCCGTGCTCGCCATCGCACTCTTCGTGATCACCATGATCCTCACCCTCCTGCAGCTGCGCTTCCTCGAGCGCCGCGTGCACTACGCGCGGTGAGGCCCCGATGACTGCCGCGACCGTCACCCCATCCTCCGCAGTCGCGCCGGAGCGGAAGACGCCACGAAGTGCTCGACGCACCTGGGGCGTGGTCGCCCGGTACGCGCTGCTCTCGCTGCTCGCGTTCGTGGTGCTGTTCCCGCTCTACATCACGGTCGTCAACTCGCTCCTGAAGCCTGAACAGATCGCGGGGCGGCCGCCGACGTTCTTCCCGACCGACCCCGTCTGGGACACCTACTCGCGCGCGTGGGACCAGGCGCACTTCGGTCAGTACATGATCAACAGCTTCGTGACGACGATCATCATCGTCGTCGGGCAGATCACGACTGCGATCCTCGCGGGGTACGCCTTCGCCTTTCTCGAGTTCCCGTTCAAGCGCACCCTGTTCGTGGTGTTCCTCGCGACGCTCATGGTCCCCTTCGAGGTCACCATCATCCAGAACCTCACGACGGTCACCGACCTCGGCATCTACAACACCTACGCCGGGCTCGCGGTGCCGTTCCTCGCAACCGGCTTCGGCGCGTTCTTGATGCGCCAGGCCTTCCTCGGGGTGCCGCGCGACCTCCAGGACGCCGCGGCGCTCGATGGCTACGGCCATTGGCGCTTCCTCGCGCGGGTCGCGGTGCCCCTCTCTCGCCCGGCCGTCGCCGCGCTCGGTGTCTTCGCCTTCCTCACCGCATGGAACCAGTACCTCTGGCCTCTCCTCGTGACCAAGGACGAGGAGTTCCGCACGGTCCAGATCGGTCTCAAGCAGCTCCGCAACACGAGCATCGACCAGATCAACGTGACCTTCGCGGGCGTGGTCATCACCGTGATCCCGCTCGCGATCCTGCTCCTGGTGTTCCAGAAGCAGCTCGTCCGTGGCCTCACCGCCGGAGCCGTCAAGGGATGACGGGTCGGTCGGGCTATGTTCGAGCCGGTTCGTCCGCTGACGCGCGTCAAGGAGTCCCGATGCACCGTCGTCGCACCCGAGTCGTCCGATCCGGCCTCCGCTCCGTGCTCGTGGCCGCCGTTGCGGGTGGGCTCGCCCTGGCCGTCCTTCCGGCCACCGGCGCGGGTGCATCGGCAGGGAGCCAGGCCTCGGGTGCCAAGTGCCCGCTGGGCGCGCTCGACAAGGCCAAGGGCACGGTCGAGATCACGATGTGGCACTCGATGGTGCGCGAGAACAAGGCGACGCTCGAAGCCCTCGCCTCGACCTTCAACTCGTCCCAGGACAAGGTGCACGTCAGCCTGGTCGACCAGCCCGAGTACCAGGACACGCTCGAGAAGTACGTGGCCGGACTGTCCACCGGCGACCTCCCGGACCTGGTCCAGATCGGCGACGGCGACACCCAGCAGATGATCGACACCCAGTCGGTGCTGCCCGCGCAGGCCTGCGTGAAGGCTGACGACTACGACCTCTCCGGGCACATCGAGCGCGTGGTCGACTACTACACGGTGGACAAGACGCTGTGGCCGATGCCGTTCAACACGTCCGGCCCCGTCCTCTACTACGACCGCGCCAAGTTCACGGCGGCGGGCCTCGACCCCGACCAGCCGCCCACGACGCTGGACGAGATCCGCGCCGACTCGAAGAAGATCGTCGACGCCGGTGTCGCGCCGGCGGGCTACGGCCTGAAGACCGAGCCCGGCTACCTCGAGCAGTACATGGCGCTCGCCGGCAAGGAGTACGTGAACAACGGCAACGGCCGCACCGGGCGGGCCACGAAGACCACGTTCGACAACGCGACCGGCCGTGAGGTCTACACGTGGATGAAGGGGATGGTCGACGACGGCTTGGCGGTCGTGAACAGCGACCAGGGTCAGTCGGTCTTCGACAACCTGCTCGGCATCGGCAACGGCACCCATGTCATGACCACCGAGACCTCGGCCTCGCTCGGCACGATCACGACGGTGCTCGCCAGCGGTGCGTACCCGGGCGTCGAGATCGGCGTCGCGCCGATGCCCGGCCCGAAGGGCAAGGGCGGCGTGGTGGTCGACGGCGGCGCGCTGTGGATCGTCAACAAGTCGGCGCCCGAGAAGCAGGCCGCGGCGTGGGAGTTCGCCAAGTTCCTGAACACTGCGCAGTCCCAGGCCACCTGGGCCGCGGGCACCGGCTACGTGCCGATCGTGAAGGAGGCGGCCGACTCGCCCGAGGTGCAGGAGCTGTGGGCGCGTGTCCCCGGGTACAAGGTGGCGTACGACCAGCTGCTCACCGGCCCGAGCAACCTCGCGACCGCAGGCCCGATCATCGGCGACTACACCGGTGTGCAGAACGCGGTGCGTGAGTCGTGGCAGAGCATGCTGACCGACGGCACCTCGCCGAAGTCGGCGATCAAGTCCGCGTCCTCGGCCGCCACCGCGGCGATGCAGGAGTACAACTCGAGAGTCGGCCAGTAGCGGCGGGCTCTGCCCGTCGCTGCGGGCCCGGCGCTGGCTACTTGGTGAGGATCGTCACCGAGGCGTTGGCGCCGCGGCCGACGGTGTGCGCGAGGGCGACGCGCGCGCCGTCGACCTGGCGCTCGCCGGCCTCGCCCCGTAGCTGCGCGGTGAGCTCCACGACCTGACCGAGTGCGGACGCGCCGAGCGGTTCGCCCTTCGACAGCAGGCCGCCGCTCGGGTTGACCGGCAGGCGTCCGCCCAGCGCGGTGGCGCCGTCGGCGAGGAGTACGGGCTGCTCGCCGCGCGCGCAGAGGCGCAGCTCCTCGTAGGCGAGCAGCTCGCGAGCCGCATCGGTGTCCTGGCACTCGACGACGTCGAGATCCTCGGGGGCGACGCCCGCCTCTTCGTACGCCGCGTCGGCGGCGAGCGTGCTGGGCGGGGTGATGCCGGTGTCGTCGACGCCGCTCATCGGTGTGGCCTCGCCGAGCACCGACCCCGGCAGGTGCGAGCGCAGCACCGCCGCCGCGAGCGTGGGGTCGTCGGGACCCGCGAGGTCGGCGCGGCGCAGCACGACCG
Organism: uncultured Bifidobacteriaceae bacterium; assembly: GCA_964555735.1. Classification (GTDB taxonomy): domain Bacteria; phylum Actinomycetota; class Acidimicrobiia; order IMCC26256; family PALSA-555; genus CAZKTS01. The sequence continues at coordinate 35,289 of CAZKTS010000193.1, read as the reverse complement.
CCGCGGCCCCTTCGTTGGGCGAGCACAGCATGTGGAGGTGGAGCGGCTCGCACACCAGGCGGGAGGCGAGGACGTCCTCGGTCGTGGTCTCCTTCCGGAACATCGCGTTCGGGTTGTGGACCCCGTGGCGACGGTTCTTGACCACCACCGCGGCGAAGTCCTCCTTGGTGACGCCGGACTCGCGCATGAGGCGTTGGGCCCGGAGGGCGAAGTAGGCGGGGGTCGCGGCGAGGCCGGCTTGCTCGCGCCACGGCTCGAAGAACGAGGACCGGATGATGCCCTTGGGCATCTTCTCGATGCCGAACACCAGCACGGTGTCGTACTGGCCCGCGCGGATCGCGCCCGCGGCGAGCATGAGCGCGGCACCGCCGCTCGCGCAGCCGGCCTCGACGTCGACGATCGGCATCCCCGTGCGGGCGATCGCGCCGAGCACCTTGTGCCCCGACGCGACCCCGCCGTACGCGGTGGCACAGAACGCGGCCTGGAACGCCGGATCGCCCGCAGCGTCGAGCGCGGCGCGGACCGCGACCACTCCCATCTCGGTGATCGTCGTCTCGCCGAACCGGCCGAACGGGTGGATGCCCGCCCCCGCGATCCTCACGCCCGTACCGCTGCTCACGACGCCTCCGGGGCGAAGGAGTACGTGACCATCTCGGCGCCGTCCTCGGCGGTGCCGACGGCGGCGAGCACGAAGCGCATCGTCTGACCGAACTCGAGGCGCTCGGGGTCGGGCTCCTCGAGCCGCGTGATGATGCGCAGCCCCTCGGGCAGCTCGACGACCCCGAAGCCGAACGGGACCGGGCCCTCGTAGCCGGGCGGGGCGTTGGTGACGCCGGTCCAGCCCCAGAGCGTGCCGGTGGGGGACAGCTGCACGCCCTCGACGTCTGCCGAGCCGCAGAACGGGCACGAGCCGCTCGCGGGGAAGTGGTGACGGGTGCAGGCGCGGCAGCGGGTGCCGAGCAGGCGCGGGCCGTCGTCGGTGTCGGCCCAGAGGCCCGCGTGCACCGGGGAGGGCGTGCTCACAGCACGCCGTCCGCGGCCAGGCGGTCGAGCTCGGCGCCGGTCATGCCGTCGAGCGCGCCGAGGACCTCGCGGGTGTGCTCGCCGAGGCGAGGCGCGCCGGAGGGCGCGGCGGGCGTCTCGCCGACCCGGCGGGGGAACGGCGCCTGCTGGCGCAGCGGCCCGGCTTCGGGGTCGTCGACGGTGACGAGGTCGTGGCGGGCGGTCATGTGCGGGTCGGCGAACACGTCCGCGGCCGTGTACGCCGTGGCGACCGGGACGTCGCACTCGACGCAGCGCGCCTCGATCTCCGCCGCGAGCAGGCTGCTCGTCCACTCGGCGACGACCCCGTTGATCTCGTCGCCGTGAGCGGCCCGGTCCGCGAGTCGGGCGTAGCGCGGGTCATCGACCAGCTCGGGGCGTTCCATCGCCTTCGCGAGGCGTGAGAAGTTGGCGTCCGATCCGGCGACGATGCAGACGTACTTGCCGTCGGCGGTGGGGTAGTTGTCGAGCGGGGCCGAGTTGGCGAGCCGGTTCCCTTCGCGCGACCGCACGATCCCGAGCTTGTCGTAGGCGGGGAGCGTCCACTCGAGGATCCGGAGCGCGGCGCCGTAGAGCGCGGCGTCGATGACCGCGCCCGACCCGTCGCGGGCGTCGCGCCCGTAGAGCGCCGCGACCGCGGCGTGGGCCGCGAACACGCCGGTGAGGTAGTCGGAGATCGTCACGCCGACGCGCACCGGCGGGCGGTCGGGATAGCCGGTGAGGTTGAGGAGCCCGCCGTAGCCGATGCCGACGCGGTCGAGACCCGGACGCGGCGAGTACGGACCGTCCTGTCCGAAGCTCGAGATGCGGACGGTGACGAGCCGATCGGGGAGCGCGCTCGGGCCGATCTCCCACTTCTCGAGCGTGCCGGGGCGGAAGTTCTCCACCACGACGTCGGCCGTCGCCGCGAGGCGGCGGAAGAGGTCCTGACCCTCGGGCCGACGGAGGTCGAGGGTGACGCTCTTGCGGCCGCGCCCCTCGACGGCCCAGAAGAGCGAGTAGTCGCGGCCGTCGGCACCGGGGGTGAACGGCCCGATCTCGCGCATGAAGTCGCCCGTGCCCGGCTGCTCGATCTTGATGACGTCGGCACCCTGCTCGCCGAGCAGCCCCGCGCAGAACGGCGCGGCGATCCGCGTGCCGAGGTCGAGCACCCGCACCCCGTCGAGCGGCCCGGTCACGAGGCGCTCCTGAAGCCGAGAGATCGGATTGAGGAGCGCATCAAGTGCTGGGGCCGGACTGCTCGCGCTTGACCGCGTCCATGCCCTCGCCCTTGGCCGCCGCGTCCTTGCGAGCGGCCGTCGCGCCGAGCGCGGTGGCGGAGTTGCTGACGAGCTGGTGGACCATGAAGTGGTAGCGCCACGAGTCGCGCTGGCCCTGGAGATCCACCATGTGGTTGATCGTGTCCTTGATGGCCTCGGCGGTGATCGGCGGGACCATCGCCACCTTCTCGGCCATCTCCCGGGTCGCATCGGCGAGGTCGGCGCGCGGCACCACCTGGTTGACGAGACCGAGGCGCTCGGCCTCCGCGCCGTCGAGGGTCTCCGCGCACCAGAGGAGCTCCTTGGCCTTGCGCGGCCCGAGCTCCCACGGCTCGACGAGCAGCTCGACGCCCACGCCGGTCATGCGCGCGACCGGGTTCGAGAAGCGGGCATCGTCGGCCGCAACGATGAGGTCGCACATGGTCGCGAGCATCAGGCCCGCAGCCGCGCACGCGCCGTGTACCGAGGCGATCGTGGGCTTGCGGAAGTCGCGCAGGCGCACGCACTTGTCCCAGTACATGACCTGCTCGTGGCGGAGCTTGCCCTCGGGCGTCTCGCGCATGCGGGCCCACTCGGTGGTGCCCTCGAGGATCTCCTTGAGGTCGTGCCCGGCGGAGAAGTGGTTGCCCGAGCCGGCGATCACGACCACGCGCACCGCGTCGTCGGCGTCGGCCGCGTCGAGCGCGGCGTCGATCTCCTCGAGCATCTGCGTGCTCTGGGCGTTGGCGGCCTCGGGGCGGTTGAGGGTGATCGTGGCCACCGCGCCGTCGACCGTGTAGAGGATCGTGCCGAACTCTGCTGACATCCCCGTCAGGTTACGCGGCGCGGGCGCCGGACCGCGGTGCCTAGGTGGAGGCAGTGGCCTTGGGTGTGGGCTTCGGCTCGCGAGGGAGTTCGAGCACGCGCTCACCGAGCACGTTGCGCTGGATCTCGTTCGTGCCCGCCCAGATCGACGACGCCTGGTAGTAGAGCCACGAGCGCTGCCACACGCCGTCGCCCGGGTTGGCGCCGGCGCCGTGCCAGAGCGGCGCGGCGGGGCCGAGCACGGCCATGACCGTGTCGTGGAGGCGCTTGCTCATCTCGCTCCAGTAGAGCTTGAGCGCGCTGCCCTCCGGGCCGGGCGGCTGGCCCTTCGCGACGCGCGAGAGCGTCCGCCAGTTGTGGAGCTGGAAGAGCCGCACCTCGACCGCGGCCTGCGCGAGGCGCGGGCGAAGGCGGTCGTCGTCGAACGCCCCTTCCGCGAGTGCGAGGCGGAGCAGCTCCTCGAGCAGCTGGACGTGGATGACGAGCTGCCGTGGGTTGATGCCGCGCTCGTGGGTGAGGGTGGAGTTGGCCACCCGCCAGCCCTCGTCGACCGGTCCGACCCGCTGCTCGTCGGGCACGAACACCTCGCCGAAGAAGACCTCGTTGAACTCGGTCTCGTCGGTGATCTGGCGCAGCGGCCGGACCTCCACGCCCGGGGCGCGCATGTCGATCGCGAACGCGGTGATGCCCTGCTGCTTGGGGACGTCGGGGTTGGTGCGCGCGAGGCACAGGCCCCAGTCGGCGAACTGCGCGTAGCTCGTCCACACCTTCTGGCCGTCGAGGAGCCAGCCGTCGTCGGTGCGCCGCGCCCGGGTGGCGACGGCGGCGAGGTCGCTCCCGGCGCCGGGCTCGCTGAACAGCTGGCACCAGATCTCGGTGGCCGGGAGGATCTTGGAGAGCCAGCGCTGCTTCTGCTCCGGCGTGCCGTGGGCGAGGAGGGTTGGCCCGACGAGGTTGATGCCGATGCGGCCGACGAGCTCGGGCGCTCGGGCCCGCGCCAGCTCCTCGGTCACGATGAAGTGCTCGACGGCGCCCGCGCCGCGCCCGCCGTACTCCTCGGGCCACGGAACGCCGACCCAACGACCGCCCGCGAGCTGGGCCTGCCACTCGCGGCCGAACGCGACCTCGTCGGCGAGGTCGTCGAAGCGGGGTGGGAGTCCCTTGCCGTACTCCCAGGGGAGGTGCTCGCGGAGCCAGGCGCGCACCTCGTCGCGCAGGCGCGCCTCGTCAGGCGTGTCGCGCAGCTCCACTCGTCGTCTCCCGGCTGCGGTGCGCGCGGGTGGTCAGGAGCGCTGGTCGACCGGCACGTAGTGCCGCTCGGTCGGACCGGTGTAGATCTGTCGAGGCCGTCCGATCTTCGTCTTCGGGCTCTCGATCATCTCCTTCCAGTGCGCGAGCCAGCCGGGGAGGCGTCCCATCGCGAACAGCACGGTGAACATGTTCGTGGGGAAGCCCATCGCCCGATAGATCAGACCCGAGTAGAAGTCGACGTTGGGGTAGAGCTTGCGCTCGATGAAGTAGTCGTCGGCGAGGGCGACCTCCTCGAGCTGCTTGGCGAGGTCGAGCAGCTCGTCGCGCTGGCCGAGCTCCTCGATGAGCTCGTCGGCGATGTCCTTGAGGATGCGAGCACGCGGGTCGTAGTTCTTGTAGACGCGGTGGCCGAAGCCCGACAGGCGGAACGAGTCGTCGGGGTCCTTGGCCTTCGCGACGAACGCGTCGACGTTGCCGCCGCCGTCCCGCACCGACTCGAGCATCTCGATGACGGCCTGGTTCGCGCCACCGTGCAGCGGGCCCCAGAGCGCGTTGATGCCGGCGGCGATCGCAGCGTAGATGTTGACCTCGCTCGAGCCGACGAGCCGCACGGTGGACGTCGAGCAGTTCTGCTCGTGGTCGGCATGCAGGATGAGGAGCACCTTGAGTGCCTTCACGACGGTCGGGCTGACCTCGTAGGGCTCGCTCGGCAGGGCGAACATCATCGTGAGGAAGTTCTCGATGAGGTCGAGCTTGTTGTTCGGGTAGACGAACGGCTGCCCGACCGACTTCTTGTAGGCGTACGCGGCGATGGTGGGCAGCTTCGCCATGAGGCGGATGATCGAGAGCTCGGCCTCGGCCGGGTCCTTCGGGTCGAGGTCGTCCTGGTAGAAGGTCGAGAGCGCGGTGATGGCCGACGACAGCGTGGCCATCGGGTGCGCGTCCTTGGGGAAGCCGTCGAAGAAGCGCTTCACGTCCTCGTGGACGAGGGTGTGCTTGCGGATCGCGTAGCGGAACTCGTCGAGCTGCTCGCGGGTGGGCAGGTCACCGTTGATCAAGAGGTAGGAGGTCTCGAGGAACGACACCGTGTGCCCGGAGACGAGCTCTTCGATCGGGATGCCGCGGTAGCGGAGGATCCCGGCATCGCCGTCGATGTAGGTGATGGACGACGTGCACGACCCGGTGTTGAGGAAGCCGTCGTCGAGCGTGACCATCCCGGTCTGCGCCCGGAGCTTCGCGATGTCGATGCCGAGCTCGTCCTCGGTGCCGCGAACGACGGGGAGCTCGACCTCCTTCTGGCCGTAGCGCAGCTCGACTGCGCTCCCTACCTCCGGACCATTGGCCTCGGCGTCGCTCACGGGCTGCTCCTTCACGTCGGCGAGCCCAGCGTACCGCCGCGACCTCTCGATCCGAAAAGCGTGCGACGGACCGGCGCGGACTGTCGGCGTGCTGACAAGATGCGGCGCCCAGAGCGTGAGCGGCGGGCGCTCGCCAGCGAGCGAACGACCGCGGCGCAGGTACCCTCCGCCGCAACGAGCGAGCGAGGAAACATGAACTTCGACTTGAACGAGGACCAGGAAGCGCTCCGGGACGGTGCGCGCGAGCTGCTCGACGGGCTCGCCGCGCCCGAGCAGGTCCGGGTCGTCGTGGAGGCGAACGGCGGCTACGACGAGCGCCTCTGGGGTGCGATGGTCGAGCAGGGCTGGGCCGCGATCGCGCTCGCCGAGGAGCTCGGTGGCCTCGGGTTCGGGCCCGTCGAGGCCACGGTGCTGCTCGAGGAGATCGGCCGCCACGCCGCTCCCGCACCGTTCGCGTCGACGGTGCTCGCGATCGAGGCGCTCGCAGCGGGCGGCGCGGTGGAGGACGCGGCCCGTCTCGCCGCGGGCGACGCGATCGGCTGCGTGGCCTGGAGCCGGGCACCCGGTGCCGTCACCGCCGAGGGGCGGGGCGAGGCGTGGACGTTGCACGGGCGGCCCGAGCCGGTGCTCTTCGCGCCGTCGGCCGCGGTGGCGGTCGTCCTCGCCGAGGCCGCCGACGGCCCGGCGGTGCTGGCCGTGGACCTCGACGCGGTCGGGCGTCCCGCGGCCGAGCCCGCGATGGACCGCACGCGAGAGCTCGGGTGGTTGGTCTTCGACGGCACGCCCGCCCGCTACCTCGGTGGTGAGGACGCAGCGGCGGAGCTCGTCGACCGCGGGGCCACCTACGCCGCCGCGGAGATGCTCGGCGGCGCGTCGCGAGCGCTCGACCTCGCGGTCGAGTACGCCAAGGACCGGGTGCAGTTCGGCCGCGCCATCGGCAGCTTCCAGGCGATCAAGCACCGCTGCGCCGACATGCTCGTCGACGTCGAGGGGATGCGGTCCACCACGTACTGGGCGGCGTGGTGCATCAGCGCCGACGACCCGGAGCGGTCGGTGGCGGCATCGACCGCGAAGATCTGGGGCGGTGACGCATCGAAGCGCGTGATGGCGTCCGCGCTCCAGGTCCACGGCGGCATCGGCTTCACCTGGGAGCACGACCTGCACCTGTTCCTCAAGCGGGCCCAGCTCGACCAGCTCGCCTTCGGCGACGCGTCGTTCCACCGCGAGCGCCTCGCCGCCCTGCTCCGTCCGCGCGTCGAGGCCGGCACCAGCGTCATCTGACCGGGGTCGAGGCCAAGGTCAAGGGCGCAGAGCCGCTACTTGGCACGCTGCGTGTCATATGGACTGACGGAACGTGCCAAGAACCGGCCCTGGCTCTTGACCTTGACCTCGTCAGTCGCTGAGCGCGGCCGCGCGGGCGCGGAGGGTGACGCGGTCGGGCTTGCCGGGGCCGAGCGTGGGGAGGTCGTCGACCCGCACCACGCGCTCGGGGGTCTTGTACTTCGCGACGCCCTGGGCCTCGAACCAGTCGCGACAGTCCGCGAGGTCGAACGGGCCGTCGGTCACGACGAACACGCAGACCCGCTCGCCGAGACGGTCGTCCGGGTAGCCGACCGCGACCGCGTGCCGGACGACGGGGTGGTGCTCGAGCACGCCCTCCACCTCGACCGCGGCGATGTTCTCGCCGCCGCGGATGATGATGTCCTTGATGCGGCCGACGATGTTGAGCCAGCCGTCGGCGTCGACCGTGGCGAGGTCGCCGGTGCGGAACCAGCCGTCCTGGATCGCGAGCGCGGTCTGCGCGGCGTCGGAGTAGCCCGCGAACAGCTCGGGTCCTCGCAGCCAGAGCTCGCCGGTCTCGCCGGTCGGCTGCTCCGCACCGGTCGCCGGGTCGCTGATGCGGAGCCGCGCGACACCGGTGGCGCGGCCGTCGGTGGAGCGGGCGCGCTCGGGTGGGTCGCCGACGATGCTCGTCGTGATCGTCGGGGCCTCGGTCGAGCCGTAGGTGCGCTTGACCAGCGCGCCGAGCCGCTCCGAGGCGTCGTCGACGAACGCGGGCGTGACGCCGGCGCCGCCCGACGACACCAACCGCAGCGAGGCCACGCGTTCGGTCGCGAACGTCGGCGCGCCCATCAGTGCGACGAAGAACGTCGGCGGGCCGATCATGAAGGTGATCCGCTCCCGCTCGATGAGGGTCGTGGCGTGGTCCGGGTCCCAGCGGGGCATCAGGTGCGCGGGGATCGGCACCACCCCCGGGAGCAGGACCGCGTTCAGCAGCCCCGAGATGTGCGCGAGCGGAGCGGGCATGAGGACGGCGTCAGCGGCCGTGAGCGCGTGCGCCGCGGCCATGACCCGCGCCTTGTACGCGAGGCCGCGCTGGGTGTGGAGCGCGGCCTTGGGGCCGCCGGTGGAGCCCGACGTGAAGAGCACCACCCCGAGGTCCTCGGGCCGGGCCGCGCTCTCGACGACCGGTGCCGCGGCCTCGAGCAGCGCCGGCAGGCGGGAGGCCGGCCCGCGCACCTCGTCGGTCGGGAGCCAGACCGTCGGCTCGAGGATGGCCAGGATGTGGTCGACGTCGGCGGGCCCGGCGAGATGGTGCACCGGGCCGGCCACCGCGCCGAGCCGCCAGCACGCCCGGAAGAGCACCACCGACTCGTGCCAGTTGGGCGTCTGCCATGCGACGACGTCGCCGCGTGCGACGCCGGCCTCGCGCAGGCCGCCGGCGAGCGCGGCGACTCGCGCCTCGAGCGCGCGGCCGTCGAGGCGGACGTCGGCCGACTCGTCGATCAGGACGTCGCCCGACGACCGCGCGGTGGCGGCGGTGACGGTCGCGTCGAGCGACGGCGCGTCCCACGCGCCACCGGGGGCGAGGTACTCGTCCGTCTCCGGGTGGACATAGGTGGGCTTCACGGATCTTTGGCGTCGAACCCTGCGCGCCGGGCGAGCATGTGTGACGCCAAAGCCCTTCAGCGCCAGCCGGCGCTCTGGGGCTTGGCGCCGCGGAGCACCTGGGAGCCGACGAAGTTGCGTTGGATCTCGACCGTGCCCGCGCCGATGCACAGCCCGCGGATGTCGCGGTACACGCGCTCGACCGGGTACTCGCGGCTGAAGCCGTAGCCGCCGAGCAGCTGGATCGCCTCGTCGCAGACGAACTTGGCCGCGAGGTTGGCCGCGGTCTTGGCCATCGCGGTCTCGAGCGCGGGAGGCGTGCCGTGGGGGCCGGCGAGCCGCACCGCGCGCTGGAGCAAGAGCCGCGCGCCCTCGAGCTGGGTTGCCATGTCGGCGACCTTCCATTGGAGTCCCTGGAGGTCGGCGATGGGCTTCCCGCCGATCGTGCGCTCGTTCATGTACTGCACCGCGTACTCGAGCGCGCCCTGCGCGGCACCGACGCACATCGCCGCGTTGCCGCAGCGCTCGTGGTTGATGTGCGCGATGAGGGTCTTGAACTCGTCGGTGGTCTCGGCGTTGCCGTGCAGCAGGACGTCTTCCGGCGCGATGTAGACGTCGTCGAACGCGAGCTCCGCCTCGCTCGTGCCCCGCAGGCCCATCTTCACGTGGGTGCCGGCCATGGTGACGCCCTCGGACTCGAGGTCCACGAGCACCGCGCCGATCCCGCGGGCACCCTCGCTGCCCGGGAAGCGACACCACACCAGGCAGCTCCGGGCCTTGTGGCCGCCGGTCACGTAGTTCTTGTAGGCGTTGAGTCGGAAGCCGTCGCCGTCGGCCGTGAGCTTCGCCCGCATGTGGGTGACGGCCGAGCCGGCCTCGGTCTCGCTGATGCCGATGCAGAAGAGCGCCTCGCCCGACGCCGCGAGCGGGAGCCACTTCTCCTTCATCGCGTCGTTGCCGAGGTGCTGGATGGCGCGGGGCGGCCCGTTGAACGTGAGCTGGGCGAGGATCGCGCTCGAGACGTCGGCCCGGGCGAGCTCCTCGAGCACGATCGCCGCCTCGACGTCACCCATCCCCATGCCGCCGTAGGCCTCGTCGATGGTGATCCCGAAGAGGTCGGCCTTGCGGATCGCGTCCCACGAGCCCTGGGGGAACTCCTCGTTCTCGTCCCAGTGGCGGGCCATCGGGGCGAGATCACGCTCGGCGACCTCGCGGGCGAGCTCGCGCAGCGACTGCTGGTCGTCGGTCTCCGCGAACGGGTTCAACGCCGCGTCGCGGTGGGCAGGTTCAGCGGGGGACACGGCGCGGAAGCGTAGCCAAGTCCGCTCCGAGCGCCGGGCGCTCCGTAGGCTGCACCGATGGCCACGGGGGACGTCACCGACGTCGCGCCGGCGCCGGACGACGCCGCGGGAGCACGATCAGCTCGGCCGCACTGGACCGTCGTCGTCGTGCCGTGGATCGTCTCGCAGGTCGTCGCGGGCGCGGCGCTGCTCAGCGCGGCGTCGTGGCCGTTCGACGACGGGCTCCACTGGACGAGCTTCACCACCCGCTGGGACGGCGGCTTCTACCTCGGCATCGCCGAGAGCGGGTACGGGCCGGTCGAGACCCTGTTCCCTCGCTGGCCGTTCGCGCCCGGACTGCCCGGCATCATCCGAGGCCTCGGCGAGCTCGGCATCGACGAACGCGTCGGCATCCACATCGTGAACCAGCTCGCGTTCCTGGTCGCGCTCGCCGGCGTGTGGGTCCTCGCGCGCCGACGCGGCTCGGCGCCCGCGGCCTCGCTGGCGGTGTGGGCGCTCGCGCTCTTCCCGGCCGCGTTCATCTTCTCGATGACGTATCCGTCCGCGCTCTTCCTCGCCGCGATGGTGTGGGCGTTCGTGCTCGTCGAGGACCGTCACGACCTCGCCGCGGGCATCCTTGCCGCGACGACGACACTGCTCCGGCCGAACGGCCTGGTCGTTGCGCTCGCACTCGTGGCCGCGGTCTGGACCACGAAGCCGGGTGTGCTGATCCGGCGCGGCCTCCTCGTCCTCGCGCCCGCGGTCCTCGCGCTCGCTGCGTGGTGCATCTACTGCTGGGATCGCACCGGTGAGCCGCTCGTCTGGCTCTCCACCAAGGACAAGTGGCAGGAGATCACCGTCCTCGACGCGGTGACCGGTGGCGCGAAGTGGTCGCTGCTTCCGCACGTCGCACTCGCGGCGGCGGCGGTCGCGGTGGTGGTCGTGCAGCGTCGGCGGCTCCCGGTGTCCTGGCTGGTCCTCACCGGCCTGGTCATCGTCCCGGCCGCGGTCACCGGCCTGGTGGGGAGCGCCCGCTACGCGGTCGAGTGCTTCCCGCCGTTCGTCGCCGGCGGCCAGCTGCTCGAGCGATGGTCGACCCGGGTGCGCCTCGTGCTGCTCGTGGGATCCGGCGTCGGGCTGTTCGTCTTCGCCTTCGTCGTCGGCCGGTACGACCTCGTGCCCTGACCCCGCCACCCCGCCGCCGAACCTGACTACCGTGTCAGGGAACGCGCCGCGAGGGGGACCACACGTGACCACCAGCGACATCAGGCGTCCGGGCGAGGACGCCCCGGAGTTCGAGGTTCCGGTCGACTTCATGACCGGCCAGCCGTACCCGTACTGGGAGCAGGCGCGCCAGGAGTGCCCGGTGTTCCGCAACGCCGGCTCGACGATGTCCTTCGGGGAGCGGCCGGCCTACTCCGTCACCCGCTGGGCCGACGTCGAGGCCGTGCTCCGCGACGGGCAGACGTTCTCGTCCTCGATCAACGCCGAGCACATCGGCCAGTTCATGGGCGAGCTCATGCTCGCCATGGACGGCAAGGAGCACCGCGCGTACCGCAACCTCGTGGCGCACGCGTTCCGTGCCTCGCAGCTGGAGAAGTGGGGCGACACGCTCATCCTCCCGACGATCGATCGACTCCTCGACGCGATCGCTCCGGCCGGGCGCGCCGACCTCGTGCGCGACATCACCAGCAAGTACCCGGTGCAGGTGATCTGCGGCATCGTGGGCGTCCCCCTCGAGGACGCGGCGCAGTTCCACGCGTGGTCGGAGCAGATCAACACGGGGCCGCTGAACCCCGAGGTAGGGATGGCGGCGTCGCAGGCCATGCGCGACTACCTCGCACCGATCGTCGAGGACCGGCGCATCAACCCCCAGGGCGACCTCATCAGCGACCTCGTCCACGCCGAGATCGACGGCGAACGGCTCACCGACGAGAAGATCTACGGCTTCCTCCGGCTGCTCCTCCCCGCCGGGGCCGAGACGACGTTCCGCGTCATGGGGAACGCGCTGACCGCGCTCCTGGTGCACGACGATGTGCTCGCGCGTGTCCGCGCCGACGAGTCGCTGCTCCCCGCGGTGATCGAGGAGACCCTGCGGTGGGAGAGCTCGGTCACGCAGGTGAGTCGGGTCGCGGCGGTCGACGGCGAGATCGGCGGGTGCCCCGTACCCGCGGGTGCGGCGATCAGCGTGCTCACCGCGTCGGCGAACCACGACGAGGCGCGCTACGACCGCGTCGACGAGTTCGACATCGATCGCCCGGTGCAGAACCACATGGCGTTCGGCACCGGCCAGCACCAGTGCCTCGGGATGCACCTGGCGCGCCTCGAGCTGCGCAAGGGACTCGCACGCATCCTCGAGCGAATGCCCAACCTGCGGCTCGACCCGGAGCAGCCGGCGCCGGTCATCGAGGGCCTCGCGTTCCGCGGCCCGGTGTCGCTGCCGGTGCTGTTCGACGCGTCCTAGCGCTCGAGCCGCTTCTCGTAGCAGCGCGAGTCCGAGTAGTCCTTGTACTGCCCGAACGGCTCGCAGCGCGCGTACCCGAGGCGCTCGTAGAGCGCGATGGCCTCGGGTTGCTTCGTCCCGGTCTCGAGGACGATGCGGTCGTACCCGAGCTCGCTCGCCGCGCGCTCGAGGCGCTCCAACAGCCGACGCGCGACACCGCGACGGCGCACACCCGGGCGCGTGTACATGCGCTTGAGCTCGACGCTGCCCGTGTCCGTGTGCGGCTTGATCCCGCCGCAGGCCACGGGCTCGGCGTCGAGGTACGCGACGAGGAACGTGCCGCGCGGAGGCGCGAGGTCGAGCGGCGACGGCGGGAAGGGATCGGGGCCGCCGTAGCGATCCGCGAGGTCCTGGAGCAGCTCGCGCACCAGCTCCGCGCCGACGCCCTCGTCGATCCGTTGCTGCTCGAACGCGAGGTCGTCTACCCGAGAAGGTTGCGCCATTGCTCCAGGGTGGGGATGCGGAACACGTAGTTGCGCTGCCGAGTCTCGCCCATCGGGGCCGACGGCTCGGCCGAGTACAGGTGGCCGGGGTAGAGCACCGCGTCGTCGGGCACGATCGCCAGCCGCTGCGTGAGGCTCTCGTAGAGCGCATCCGAGTCCCCGCCGGGCAGGTCGGTGCGGCCGCAGCCGTCGAGGAACAGCGTGTCGCCGGCGACGAGGCGGCCGTCGACGAAGAAGCACTGGCTGCCCGGCGTGTGCCCGGGAGTGTGGATCAGCTGGATCGGGATCGCGCCCACCTGGACGGTGTCGCCCGAGTCGTGCAGCACGAGGTCCGAGTCGGAGACCCCGGTGGTGCGCTTGACCCACTCGGCCTCGTCGCGGTGCACGTGCACCGGGGCCGCGACGTCGTCCCGGCCGACGAGGTCGGCGATGCCCTCGATCGGGTGGCCCATGAGGTCGCCGCCGAGATGATCGGGGTGCCAATGGGTCCCGAGGATGCCGGTGAGGCGCAGCCCCGCGGCGTCGATGATCCCGAGCAGCTCGCGCGCCCCGTACGCCGGGTCGATCGCGACGCACTCGCCCGACTCGCGGTCGCCGACGAGATAGACGAAGTTCACCATCTGGCGCGCGATCGGGTCGTCGGTCGCGAAGTCGCGTCCGGCGAGCAGCTGTCGGAACCAGAGGTCGGCCATGTCCGGTCTCAGTCGGTGAGCAGGTTCTCTCGGAGCGCGGCGATCTGGGCCTTGGTGAGGCCGAGGCCCTTGCGCAGGTACTTGTCCATGGTGCCGTACTTCTTCTCGACCTCGTCGAACGAGGACTGGATGTACTCCTCGCGTACCTCGAGCACCGGCCGGAGCAGCTCGGGGTTCTCCATGAGGTTCGCCACGCTCTGCAGCGTCGACTCGTTCTTGGCCTTCGTGTAGTCGTTGGTCGCGAGGTAGTCCTCGATGATCGTCTCGCGCGGCACCCCCAGCGCGCTCAGGATCACGGCCGTCGACCAACCGGTGCGGTCCTTCCCCGCGGTGCAGTGCTGCAGTGCGGGCAACGACGCGTCGTCGGCCAGCCGCTCCATGACCGCGGCGAACTGCTCGCGGGCGTCGGGGTCGTCCACGAACGTCTTGCCGGCGTCGGTGAGTACCTTCTCGCCGCGCCCCCCGCCGAGCAGCGCCTCCTGCTGGGCTGCGTCGCCGCTGGTGATCGCGGTGCGGATCTTGTCGCTGAGGTCGTTGTCCTCGTCGTACACCGGCGCGCTCAGCAGCTCAGCACCGGGCGGGAGCTGGTCGGCGCCGTCGGCCTCGACCTCGGACGGACCGCGGTAGTCGCACACGACCTTGATCCCGAGGGCGGTCAGCGCGGCCTGGTCGGCCGCGGTCGCCTTGCTGAGGGCATCGGAGCGGAACACGGTGCCCCACTTCACGTGATGGCTGTCCTCCGTCTCGTAGCCACCGATGTCGCGCGCGTTGGGGGCACTCTCGAGGTGGAGGCTGCGGTCGGCGACGACGGTGCCGTGCTTCGCGCCGTCGGACACGAGCTCGAAGTAGTAGCGGCTGGCCGGGTCGAGACCGTCGACCGTCACGGTGGTCGCGCCTTCGGCGGTGGCCACCGGCGTCGACGTGTCGATGTCGTCGACCGCGGTGCCGGCGAACACGTCGACGTCCTGGGCGCCGGCCCACGTGATCACGCACGACGTCCGAGCCGAGCAGTCGGCCTGGGCGTCGCGGATCGCCGCGGCCTTCGCCGCCCCGGCCGATCCGCCGAGCAGGCCGATCGCCAGCGCGAGCGCGGTGGTGGCGGTGAGCAGTCGTCCTCGCATGGTCCCCCCTCGCCGGGTCGGCTACGCCGCCCGGGTCGTTGCGTCAGGCGCTCGCCATCTGGCCCATCGCATCGATGAACGCGTCGGGCGCCTGGGTCTTGCCGATCACCATGTCGTGCTGCTTGCCGAGACCGCCCGGGAACTCCGGCGGCACGTAGTGCTCGAAGCCGTCGCTCTCGATCGCGGTGACGATGCTCGCCGCGCAGTCGGCGGCCGGTACGAACGGCCCTTCGTAGAGGGCCGGGTCGTTCTCGGGCAGGTCCCAGATCTCGGTCTCGATCGGACCGGGCAGCGCGAGCTTCACCTCGAGCCCGGTCGCGTGCAGGTCGATGGCCAACGACTCGCTCCAGCCGGACAGCGCGAACTTCGACGCGCAGTACGCCGCCTCGTGGGCGATGCCGATGCGCCCGCCCATCGACGACACGTTCACTACGCAGCCGCGGTCGCGCTCGAGCCAGCGGGGGAGGAGCGCGAGGGTCATGCGGACGGGCGAGGTGAAGTTGATCCGCATCACGGTGTCGACCTCCTCGCGCGTGAGGCGTTGCACCGGCATCCGCTTCGGGATCGCCGCGTTGTTCACCAGGCAGTCGAGACCGTCGAATGCGTCCCACGCCTCGAGCGCGACCCGCTCGGCGGCGTCGAGGTCGCCGAGATCGGCGGCCCACAGCCGGGAGCTCGGCGCGTGCGCTCGGCACTCCTCGAGGACGGCCTCGAGCCGATCCTTGCGTCGGGCGACGATACCTACGGTCGCGCCTCGCTCGGCGAGCATCGGCGCCAACGCCGCCCCGATGCCCGACGACGCCCCGGTGACCAGGATCGTCGACCCGTCGATCTGCATGGTGAGCACCTTTCCGCTCCCGACGCCCCCACGGTCGCCGGCGGCGCAGGGTACTGCGATCAGTCCGAGTGGCGGCGGGACTCCTGCGCAGCCCAGCGGAAGACGCCCTTGGACATGGTCGAGGCCTCGGCGGCGACCCGTGCCTCGTACACCTCTGCTCGCGCCGCCTGCACGATGGGGTCGTCGGGCGCGGCGAGCGCGGCCCAGTCGGCCAGGTGCGCGGCGAGGCGCAGGTCGCCGAGCTCGGCGAGCTCGGTGGCGCGCGCCGCGAGGACGGAGGGCCCGCCCGCCAGCGCCGCGACCTCGGCACCGACGGCGGCATCGGGCGCCGGCTTCAGGCGCGATGGCAGGCCGTCGTACCAGCCGCCGTAGAGCCGCCAGATGTTGCGCACGACGAACTCGGGCTCGTCGTAGACGGCGCGGAGGTAGGGACGCTCCAGCAGCTCGGCGGGTGCGCGCACCGTGTGCACGATCTCGTCGAGCGACGCGCCCTCGTTCATCATGGCCAGCGTCTCGTCGTGGAGGTGCTCGAGCAGCCGCGCGGTGTCGGACAGCGCCTCGCGAACTCGTGCCTCGCCGACGATCGGGAGCCCGTGGCCGGGCAGCAGCACCTCACAGTCGAGGGTCGCCATCGTGCGAAGCGCGGCGGCCCACTCCTTCGGGTACCGCTGCACCTTCTGCGGGTTGCCACAGTTGGGCGAAGCCCAGATGAAGAGGTCGCCGGTGCAGAGGACCCGGCGATCGGGCACGTGGACCCAGGTGTGGTCGTCGGTCTCGCCGCGGGCGTGGTGCAGCTCGAAGCGTGTGCCGCCGACCTCGACGTCGAGGCGGGTCGCGTAGGTCTCGTCCGGGTAGCGGTAGTCGACCGGCCACTCGAGGTCCGGCACGCCGAACTGTCGCCGGTTGATGACCGCGTTGTAGCCCGCCGTGGCGCGATAGCGATCGAAGCGAGCCGGGAGGGCTTCGTGCGCGATCACGCGGGGCGCCGGTGCACCCGCGGCCGCGTTCTCGGCTTCGTAACGGTCGACACCGAAGCAGTGGTCGATGTGGCCGTGGGTGAACACCGCGGTGTGCAGCGGCCGGTCGGTCCAGGTGCGCAGCGCGTCGCGTGCGACGTCGGTGAGCCGCGCGTCGCCGGTGTCGACCAGCAGGAGCCCATCGTCGGTCGAGAACGCGCTGACGTTCGCGAACGAGGCGACGAAGGCGGTCTGGTCGTCGAACGCGGCGATCTCGCCCACGTGCCTGAACGGATGTTGGCGCATCGCCTCCGGATCACCGTGCCAGCGACGATCGGCGACGTCGAGGAGGTCCGTCACGTGCGGTCGCCCGTTCAGCTGCGGGGCGCCGAGGTCGTGGTGGAGCGGGCGGCCGCGAGCGCTGCCTGGTACGCCGGTTGCGCGGCGACCTCGTCGTTCACGAACAGGTAGAAGTCGCGGCTCGCCGACGTCGGCGCGCCGATCTTGATCATCGAGGCCGCGACGATGTCGTCGAGCGTGGCCGACTTCCACTGGACCCGCTTGAGACCCTTGCGACTGACGAGCACCTGCGTGACCGGCGGCGGGGCCGTCCGGTCGTCGAGCGCCTGCGGTGGCTCCTGGCAGACATCGAAGCTCTCGAGGTCGGTCCAGCGCTTGAACACCTTCGGGAGGAAGACCTTGGTGACCCGAGTGATGTTCTCGAGGTACTCCTCGTTGCTCATCGCATCGCCGTCGGGCTCGACGTAGATCGCCAGGTGGGTCCCGTCGGGATCGCTCCGGTAGGTGTCGAGGTTCTGGAGCGTCGCCCGCGTCGTGTGCAGCCCGAGCTCCTCGAGCTGGGGATCGAAGATCTTGGCGAGGGCGTCGCGCGTCGGCGGCGGCAGGTCGGGCCGCTCGCCGGCATCGGCCGGGGACGCCAAGGCCGTGACCGCGGTGGCGGCGACGACGACCGCGAGCACGCGGCAGACGGTTCGGGAGCGGCTCACGTGATCGTGACCGGCGTGCCGAGCGGCAGCACGCTCGTGAGTCGGGTGATGCCGGCGTTGCTCATGCGGATGCACCCGTGCGAGACGCTGGTGCCGAGCAGGGACGCGTCGTTGTTCCCATGGATGCCGACCTCCGCGTCACCACCGTTGAACGTCTCGAGCACGTCGGAGTGGCCCGAGAGGCCATAGGCGTACGGGCCGTAGACGTTGCCAGGGTTCGGGTTCTTGAGCAGGACGCGCACGTAGTACGTGCCCGTGGGCGTGGGCGTCGCGTCCGCTCCGGTGGCGACCGGCTCCTGGAGAAACACCGACGGGCCGTCGTAGACGGTCATCTGGTGGGCGGCGAGGTCGACCTCGATGCGGTAGCGGTTCTGGGTCACCCTGACGTCGCGGCCGCGCACCCAGGCCGTGCTGCCGTTGGGGCGCTCCGGCAGGTACACCTGGTACCAGCTGCCGCGCTTCGAGGCGACAAGGAAGACCAGGTCCACCTTGAGGTCGGGGTCGTCGTTGAGCAGCCACGGGTTCGAGAACGAGCGGGTCGGCTCCGCGGCGCCGGGTGCGTCGAAGACCTCGAGGTCCGGCACCACGGCCGTGGCGACCAGGCTGATGTACGAGGGAAGCGGGGCGGTGGTCGTCGAGGAGGACGACGGGGGCGGCCCGACCTTCTCGGCGAGCGACGGCCCGTCGCTGCCGCCGCCGCACGCACCGAGCACGAGCGCGCCCGCGAGGAGCGCGCCGGCGAGGCGGCGGGGCGTGATCATGGCGGCCGATCGTAGCGGGGCGCTTCGCAGCGCCATCAGCGGCCTACCGTGACCGGGTGGACGTCGGCGCGCAGGAGCTCGAGGCCGCGGGGCTCTACGACCCGACGGCACCGGGCGCCGCGGGAAGGCTCGCCGCCCTCGAGCACCTGGTCGCCCTCGGCGCGACCGTCGACGAGATCCGGGAGGCCGAGGCGGGCAGCTCGCTGGCGTTCCTCGCGGGCGAGCTCGTGCGCAACGAGCGGCCGCGGATGACCACGGGCGAGCTCGCGGCCCGAACCGGGCTCGCGCCGGACCTGATCGAGCGCATCTGGCGCGCCGGGGGTCTGCCGGAGCTCGACCGTGACGCTCCGGTGTTCACCGAGGCCGACGTCGCCGGCTTCAGCGCCTTCCGGGCCGGTGCCGAGCTGGTGGGGGAGGACGCCACACTCCAGTTCGTGCGGGTGATCGGGGTCGCCATGGCATCGATCGCGGACGCGGCCACCGCGACGCTCGGACTCAACGACGACCAGGGCTTGGCGGCAACCACCCAGTCGGAGCTCGAGCAGGTCCAGCTCATCGAGCTCGCCTCGGTGGCGCTCCGGGACCAGGTTCCGCTCGCGGTCGTCGGCTTCCTCGCGCACCACGTCGACACTGCGAGCCGCCGCGCCGCGCTCGGCAGCGATGGTTCGCTGGCGAGCAAGACGCTCCAGCTGGCGATCGGTTTCCTCGACCTCGTCGGCTCGACGGCGCTCGCGAACGAGCTCGCGCCGCACGAGCTGGGCGCGGTGCTGGCCGACTTCGAGCGGGTCACGACCGACGCGGTGACCAGGCACGGCGGTCGCGTGGTCAAGCACATCGGCGACGAGGTGATGTTCGTCATGGCCGATCCGATGGCGGCATGCGACGTCGCGCTGACGCTCTGCGAGCGGTACGGCCCGGCGGCGGGGACACCTGCACTGCGGGGCGCGCTCGCGTTCGGTCCGCTCGTGCGGGGCTACGGCGACTTCTACGGCCCGCTCGTGAACCTGGCGTCTCGGATGGTCGCCGTCGCCGACCCGGGCGCCGTCGTCGTGACCGACGCGGTGCGGGCGGGCTCGACGGACGCGTCGCTCACGTTCGTCCCGCTCGGTGCGCGCACCCTGCGTGGCTTCCCCGACGAGGTCGACCTGTACGCGGTCGAACGGGCTGAAACCTCCGAGTCCGCGTGACGTCGCCGCGGTACCCTGGCGGGATGTAGCGCTCCGGCGACCCTCCCTTGTGCCGTCGCCTCCGCCGAGGCCGGCCGTCCGCCCGAACCGGGACTCGCCGCCATGCCCGCTGCTGCTGCACCCCTCCGCACCTTCTCGTTCGTCGCTCGCGATCTCACCGTCGTGCGTGGCGACCTCACGGTCCTCGACCGCGTCGACCTCGACGTCGGACCGCGCACGCGCGTCGGGATCGTCGGGCCCAACGGTGTCGGGAAGACGACGCTGCTCCGAGTCCTCGCCGGCGACGAACGGCCCGACCGCGGCACCGTGGTCGCGTCGCCACCAGATCTGCGCGTGGGATTCCTCCCGCAAGAGCCCGAGCGCGGCGGCGAGACCGTTCGAGCCCAGCTCGCGCGCCGCACCGGCGTGGCGTTCGCCGAGCGTCGACTCGAGACGGCGGCCGCAGCGCTCGCAGCCGGTGAACCAGGTGCCGACGACCGGTACGCGGCCGCGCTCGACGACTACCTGGCGCTCGGCGGGCCGGACCTCGACGCTCGGATCGACGAGACCGCGGCCGACCTCGGGCTCGCGCGGTCGGCGCTCGACCGGTCGACGGACGCGCTCTCGGGCGGCCAGGCCGCCCGCGTCTCGCTCGCCGGGATCGTGCTGTCGCGCTTCGATGTCTTCCTGCTCGATGAGCCAACGAACGACCTCGACTTCGCCGGGCTGGAACGGCTCGAGGCATTCCTCGATGAGGTCGCCGGTGGTGTGGTGCTGGTGAGCCACGACCGCGCGTTCCTGGAGCGGACCATCACGACGGTGGTCGAGCTCGATGAGCACTCCCGCCGCGCGACCTCGTACGGCGGGGGCTGGCGGGCGTACGTCGACGCACGCGCGACGCAGCGACGACACGAGGAGGAGCGCTTCGCCACCTATGAGTCCGAGCGCGATCGGCTGACGGCACGCGCTCGGACCCAGCGGCAGTGGTCGGTGCGAGGCGAGCGCAAGGCGGCCCGCGCCGACGAACCGGACAAGCACGTGCGTCACTGGCGACGCGCGACGTCGGAGCAGCTCGCCGCGAAGGCGAAGATCACCGACCGCGCGCTCGAGCGGCTCGAGACGGTCGACAAGCCGTGGGAGGGGTGGGACCTCCGCCTGGAGTTCGCGGCCGCACCCCGCGCGGGCGCGATCGTGGCCGCGCTCGACCACGTCGTCGTGCACCGCGGCGCGTTCACGCTCGGACCGGTGGACCTGGAGGTGCGCTGGGGGGAGCGGATCGGCATCGTCGGGCCCAACGGGGGTGGCAAGACGACGCTGCTGCTCACGCTCCTCGGCCGGTTGGCGCCGGCGGAGGGCACGGCCACGCTCGGTCCGTCGGTCGTGGTCGGGGAGGTGGACCAGGCTCGCCGGGCGCTGGACGACGAGCGGGGCCTGTTGCGTGGGCTCATCGACGAGACCGGCCTCACCGTGACCGAGGCTCGCTCGCACCTCGCCAAGCTCGGACTCGGCGCCGACGACGTGGAGCGCCCGACCGCGTCGCTGTCGCCCGGCGAGCGCACCCGCGCCGTCCTCGCGCGATTCGCCGCGCAGGGTGTGAACACGCTGGTGCTCGACGAGCCGACGAACCACCTCGACCTCCCGGCGATCGAGCAGCTGGAGTCGGCGCTCGATCAGTTCACCGGCACGGTGCTGCTCGTGTCGCACGACCGGCGCCTGCTCGACGCGGTGCACCTCGACCGTCGGATCGAGGTCGCGGACGGCCGCATAGTCTGATCGGCGACATGTCTGCCACCGTCGAGCCCGGTCCGGAGGACGCGACCGATGCACTGGTCGACGGTGACCGGGAGTACGTGCGGGGCACGGCTCGTGCCGCCCTGCGCAACCGCGACTTCCGCATCATCTGGAGTGGCACCTTCGCGTCCAACATCGGCACCTGGATGCAGAACGTGCTGCTCGGTGCCTACGGCTACACCCTGACGCACTCGGCCACGTACGTCGGCCTCCTCTTCTTCGCGCAGCTGGGGCCGCTGCTCTTGCTCTCCAACGTCGGTGGCGTCCTCGCCGACATCGTCGACCGTCGGCGGCTCCTGCTCGTCGTGCAGCTGCAGCAGCTCGTGTTCAGCCTCGTGCTCGCAGCACTGGCCGCGACCGGCCAGCCGTCGGAGGTGCTCATCTTCCTCTGCGTGCTCGTGATCGGCATCGGCAACGCCCTCGGGGCACCTGCGCTGAGCGCGATCCTGCCGACGCTCGTCCCGAAGGCCGACCTGCCCGGCGCGGTGTCGCTGCAGTCGGTGCAGATGAACCTGTCGCGCGTCATCGGCCCCGCCATCGGCGCGGCGATCTACGCGGGCGTCGGCGCGTCGCCGGTCTTCCTCATCAACGCCGGCACCTACCTCTTCGCGGTCGTCGCCATCCTCATGGTCCAGTATCCGCACCACCCGGCCGCGCCCGAGCACGACGGCGTCTGGCAGCGATTCATCGAGGGGTTCCGCATCGCCAAGGCCGACCCGCTCATCCGTCGGATCCTCGTGACGCTCGTGCTGTTCTCGTTCTTCTCGGTGGTGTTCGTGGGTCTGATGCCGGCCCTCGCGGCGGCCAACTGGCACCTGAAGCCGCGGAGCTTCGAGTACGGCGTGGTCTACGCGGTGTTCGGGCTGGGGGCGGCGCTGGGTGCGATCAGCGTCGGCACCTGGTTCGCCGGCGTCGCCAAGGCCCGGCTCATCCAGCCGGCGTTGGCTGCGTTCGCGGTGCTGCTCGCGGCGTTCGGTTTGGTCGGCTCGCCGGGTGCGGCACTCGCGGTGGCGCCGCTGCTCGGCTACGCCTACTTCGTGGTGATCACGTCGCTCTCGACGGTGCTCCAGCAGCACGTCGACGACGCGGTGCGCGGTCGGGTGGTCGCGCTCTGGATCATGGGCTTCGGCGGCACCGTGCCGCTGGGCGTGCTCGTGGCGGGCCCGGTGGTGCACGCGGCGTCGATCACCGCGGTGCTGCTCATCGGTGCGGTCGTGGCCGCGGTGCTCGTGCCCTACGCCGACCTGCGCAAGGCCGGCGCACCGGCATGATGCCGGTCAGGACTCGTCGACGCTCCACGCGGTGACGGGCCGTTCGAGCCGCTCGCCGTCGATCGTGACGTCGACGCGCTCGTCGTAGAAGCAGACCAGCTCCTTCACGCGCTCCGCGTTCTCGATCGGGCGCTCGTAGCTCCAGGCCAGGTCGCGGTGCACCGCGTCGCCGATCTCGACGGTCCAGTACGAGGCCCGGCCCTTGAACGGGCACACCGTCTCGGTCTCGGTGGTCGTGAGGAGCTCCATGCGAACGTCGTCGCGCGGCAGGTAGTGGCGCGGCGGCAGCCCGGTCTCGTGGAGCGTGACCGACCGGTCGCTCGACGCGAGCACGACCTCGCCGATCGAGATCTCCACCCGGCGCGGCTCGTCCTCGATCCGGAGCGCGTGGCCGTTGGGGTCCATGGCGTCCAGCGTAGGCTCTCGCACCCGTCGCCCGATCCGGCGGCGATCCGCGACACCGGGCAGCCAGACAGACAGGAAGTGGGGGACATGCGCGCCGAAGGAGCAGCCGTCGTCACAGGAGCGAGCCGCGGGATCGGCCGCGCCGTCGCGCTGGAGCTCGCCGCGCGCGGGTTCGAGGTCGTCGCGACCATGCGCGACCCGAAGGCCGGGGCGACGCTGGCAGAAGAGGCGGGCGACGCGAGCGGCCGCATCCGGGTCGAGGCCCTCGACGTCACCGCGCCCGAAGGCTTCGAGATGCCCGACGGACTGCGGGTGCTCGTCAACAACGCCGGTGTCGAAGCCGAGCACCCGCCCTTCGAGGCGACGTCCCTGGACCTCTGGCGCCGCATGTACGAGACGAATGTCTTCGGGCTCATCCAGGTGTCGAAGCTGGCGATCCCGCCGTTGCGGGCGTCGGGTGGCGGCGTGCTCTGCAACGTCACCTCGTCGTCGATCTTCGCTCCCGTCCCGTTCTACGCGCCGTACCGCTCGAGCAAGGCTGCGGTGAGCGCGATCGGGGAGAGCCTGCGGGCCGAGCTCGCGCCGTTCGGCATCCGGGTGCTCGAGATCATGCCGGGCCCGATCGACACCGACATGCTCGCCGGATCCGGTGAGCCGCCCGAGGCGATCAACCACGTCGGCTACGAAGCGGTCGCCCAGCGCTACCACGAGGGCCGCCGGGCGGTCGACGGTCAGATCACGTCGACGGCCGACGCGGCGCGAGCGATCGCCGACGCGATCCTCGACGACGACGCGCCGCTCCGCGTCGCCTGCGACCCACTCGCGGCGGGCCTCCTCGACGCCTGGCGCACCTCCACCGACGAGGCACTCATGCAGGCCATGCTCCCGACCTGGACGGGGTAGGCGGCGGGGGCTGGATCCTCTCGACGAGAGGCGGCGCCGGAGCAGAGCAGAGGCGCTCGCAGGAGCAGCCGAGCGGCCCGAAGGGCGGCGGCGGGTATCCCGCCGCCGAGCGAGCGCGACCAGGAATCAGCAGCGGCCACCCCAGGGACCGTTGCCGGCGCGCTGGTAGAGGGCCCACGCCATGTCGTCCTGGTCGTACTGGGACGCGGTGTGCGGCGGGACACCGATGAGCTCGGGCCGACCGGCGCCGTTGGCGGTGCTGTTCCACGTCGACTGCAGGAACTGGTACGCGCCCATGTACGGGCCGGCGGGGTTGTAGGCGTTGTAGCGCCCGCCGGCCTCGTGGTTGCGCGTGCACACGAGGAACGGGTGATCGTGTTGGGGGTGCACGCCCGGGGTCGGCGCGTAGTCGGGCGGCGCCGCCGGCGGCGTGCCGTCGGGCGCGGCCGCGGGAACGACCGGACGCGGCGGCACCGCCTCCAACGCGCGCTTGCGGTCCTCGGCGGCCTGGAGCTTGGCGTCGATGTCGCGACCCTTGGCCTCGAGCTCGGTGATCGCGGCACGCTGCTGCACCCGCGCCGCGTCCAACGCGGCGCGCTGCGCCTCGAGCTGGCGCGACACCTTGCCGAGCTCGCGGAAGGCCGCTTCGTCACGTGCGTTGAGCTGCTCGAGCCAGTGCGCGCGACGGGCCGCGTCGAGCATCGAGTCGCTCTCGAGGATCGACGCGAGCTGGGCGCCGCCGGCGCGCTGGTAGACGGCCGCGGCCCGCTCGAGCGCGTCGGCCCGCAGCTCGCGCTGCTGGGCGCGCAGCTTCGGGAGCTCGGTCTCGAGCTGGGCGATCTGGGTGTCGAGCACCTGGGCCGCGGCCAGCGCGTCGAAGTACGCCTGGGCGGCCTGGTCGGCCGCGGCGCGCAGGTCGGCGACCGTGGCATCGGCGTCGGCGAGCGGATCGGCCCCGGCGCCGGGCATCCCGAGCACCGCCACCGCCGCCAGCACGGCGACCGCAGCCACGGCCGCTCGCCGGGCCGGGGTGCTCGTGGCTCGGGCGGGCTGGTGCAGGGGTGGCTCCTGGGTCGGCGCGACGGCCCTCGGGGTCGGGACCTGAGGTGGCCCGGCGGGCCCTCCGCACGGCCCGGGCGTCGGCGACCACGCTAGCGGCGGCTCGTGGCCGCACCTGGCCCCGCAGGCCCTCGCCGGACTCACCAGAGGTTCGAGGCCGTCGCCCCACCTGGACGCCGAGGTCGGTACCCTGGCTCGACCGTCTGCGGAGGGGGACCGCTCATGGCACGCATCACTCGAGGACCGGGCCTGCGCTGGCTCGCCGTGCTCGTCCTCGGCTTCGTCGCCGGGGCGGCGGTGATCATGCTCGCCGACCCGGGCAACGACAGCGCTCGGGTGCTCGCGACGCCCGCCGGCGCGACCGACACCGACCCGGCCGCCTCGGGGACGACCGCGCTCAACGGCCAGCACGTCCACGGCGTGAAGGCCGGCGACATCGCGGCCGAGGCCGAGCCCGACGTCCCCCTCGACGTCCCCACGCGTGCCGCGCTCGCCGACCAGCTCGTGCTCGCGCGTGAGACCGCGCAGCGGTACCCGACCGTGCAGGACGCCCTCAACGCCGGCTACTTCCTCGCCGGCGGCTTCGCGCCCGGCAGCGGCGCGCACTACGTGGGCATCGGCGGGTTCGCGAACGCCCAGGGCATGGACATCGAGCGCCCGGGATCGCTCATCTACGCCGGCACCGCGCCGGACTCCAAGATCGTCGGGCTCATGTACCTCGGCAGCGGCGCCGGTGCCGCACCCGAGGGCTTCGCCGGGCCGAACGACCACTGGCATCGGCACAGCAACGTCTGCGTCAAGTACGGCGGCCCGAACGGCATCGAGGTGCCGTTCCCCGCGGACGCCGACGTGACCCTCGAGCAGTGCCGTGAGGTCGGTGGCAGCTACATGCCGATCACGACGTGGATGGTGCACGCGTGGGTCGTGCCGGGCTGGGAGAGCCCGCTCGGTGTGTTCTCCCACGACAACCCCAACATCCGCTGCGCCGACGGCACGTACCAGACCGACGAGGCCGGGTTCTGCCAGGGCGTCTGATCGAGCCGCCGGACGACGAGCTCGACGACGAGGCCGACGAGGACGACCTCGTCGCGATCGGCGGCGACCTCGAGCCGGCCAACCTGCTCGCCGCGTATCGGCGCGGCCTGTTCCCGATGAACGTGGCGCCCGGTGTGCTCGGCTGGTGGTCGCCCGACCCGCGCGGGATCCTGCCGCTCGACGGCCTGGTCGTGCACCGGTCGCTGGCCCGATCGGCCCGCCGCTACGACGTGACCGTCGACCAGGCCTTCCCGGACGTCATCGCGGGGTGCGCCGACCCGAGCCGGCCGTCGGGTTGGATCGACGACGCCTTCGTCGCGGCGTACACGCGGTTGCATCGCGCGGGCTGGGCGCACAGCGTGGAGGTGTGGACGAAGGCCGACGAAACCGGGGCGCGCGAGCTCGTCGGCGGGCTCTACGGCGTCGCGATCGGCGGCCTGTTCGCGGGCGAGTCGATGTTCCACCGCCGCACCGACGCGTCGAAGGTCGCGCTCGTCCACTTGGTGGAGCGACTGCGGGCCGGTGGGGGCACGCTGCTCGACGTGCAGTGGCGCACGCCGCACCTCGCGTCACTGGGCGTCGTGAGCGTCCCGCGGGCCGAGTACCTCGACCGGCTCGCGGACGCGGTGGCGCGCCCGCAGCTGGCGCTCGACCCGTCGAGCTAGGCGCCGGCCGCCGCGGCCTCGCGGTCGGCGGCGACCGCGTCGAGCAGGGCGTACTCGACCTCGGTGTCGGGCGCGTCCTCGTACTCGATGACACCGATCTCGGTGAAGCGGTCGCGCAGCCATCCGTCGCCGGCGTCGAGGAGCCCGAGCTTCTTGCAGTTGGGCACGATCTTCGAGAACAGCGCGCCCTGGAACGGGTTGACCCCCGGCCGGCGCACCTCGAACAGCATCTTGGTGATGGCGTCGGGGTCCACCCCGCAGCGCTCCCACACCGCCTGCATCATGAGTCGGTCGCGCATCCGGAGGGCGGCCTCGAAGGCGAACTCCTGGCGCTCACGGATCTCGGTGCCGCTCAGACCTTCGTAGTACTCCTGGAGCGAGAGCACGCCGAACGCGACGTGGCGGGCCTCGTCGCTCATGACGTAGCGGAGGAGCTGCTTGAGGAGTGGCTCCTGCGTGGCCATGTGCATGAACCCGAACGCCGCGAGCGCGAGGCCCTCGATCATGATCTGCATGCCCATGTAGGTCATGTCCCAGCGCGGGTCGGCGATGATGTCGTCGATCAGCAGCTGCAGCGCCGGGTTGACCGGGTAGTGGCCGTCGAGCTTGGTGTCGAGGTAGCGGGCGAACACCTCGACGTGGCGCGCCTCGTCCATCACCTGCGTGGATGCGTAGTACTTGGCATCGATCCACGGCGTGGTGGTGACGATCTTGGCCGTGCAGATGAGCGCGCCCTGCTCGCCGTGGAGGAACTGGCTCATGCGCCAGTTGAACGACTCGATCGCGAGCTGTGTCCACTCCTTGTCGCCCCAGCTCTTGAGCGGCGACCCGGGGATGTCGACGAGGTGGCCGCGGATGTGGGCCACCGCCGCCTGCATCTCCACCGCGACGGCCTCGATGTCGACGTCGATCGACCAGTCGAGGTCGGTGCTGCCGTTCCACTGGGAGGTCTTGGCCCGCTCGTAGAGCTTCGAGAGGCCCGCGCGGGTGCGCTCGTAGTCCCACGTGAAGATGGCGTCGCCGCCGATGGCGGTCACGTGCTCGGCGTCGCCGAAGTCGATCGCGTCGTCGGCGAGGATCGACTCGACGCTGTTGACGTCGTCGCGGCCCAGGGCCTTGAAGTCGCCGGCCTGGAAGTCGGTCTCGGTCGTGGCCATCCGGGTGCCCCTCCGAAGTGTCGTGTTACTCCACGGTAGCCTCGCAGCCATGGCCGGCGACCCCGACGTCCTCATCCTCCACAACCCCCGGTGCTCGAAGTCCCGTGGCGCCCTCGAGCTCCTCGGGGACCGCGGCGTGGAGGCGGAGGTGGTGCAGTACCTCGACGCGCCGCCGGATGCGGCGCTCCTCGGCCGCATCCTCGACGCGATCCCCGACGACCCTGGCGCGCTGGTGCGCCACGACGCCCGCTTCAAGGAGCTGGGCCTCGACCCCAAGGGGTACACGTCGCGCGACGACGTGGTCACGCTGCTGCTCGAGCACCCCGAGCTGATGGAGCGGCCGGTGGTCTTCGTCGGTGATCGCGCGGTGATCGCGCGCCCGCCGGAGAAGGTCCTCGACCTCCTCGCCTGACTGGAGACGACCCATGGCCGAGATGACGCTCGACGAGGTTCGCACCGAGGTGAAGGGATGGCTGTCCGAGGCCTGGGATCCCGACCTCACGGTGGCGGAGTGGTGGGCCCGGCTCGCCGACTCCGGTTGGGCGGTGCCCACCTGGCCCGAGCAGTGGCTCGGCAAGGGCCTCGGGCGCGACGCCGCCGCGGTCGTCGGGCAGGAGATCCGCGCCGCCGGCGCGATCGGCGCGCCCGCGGGCCTCGGCATGCTGTTGGCGGGCCCGACGATCGTGACGCACGGCACCGACGAGCAGAAGGACCGGTACCTGCGGCCGATCGTCGACGGCTCCGAGGCGTGGTGCCAGCTGTTCAGTGAGCCGGGCGCGGGCTCGGACCTCGCGAGCGTGCAGACCAAGGCCGAGCGCGACGGCGACGAATGGATCATCAAC
This sequence comes from uncultured Bifidobacteriaceae bacterium, assembly GCA_964555735.1. Classification (GTDB taxonomy): domain Bacteria; phylum Actinomycetota; class Acidimicrobiia; order IMCC26256; family PALSA-555; genus CAZKTS01. Next base: position 6,792 of record CAZKTS010000193.1, on the reverse strand, counting down.
GGGCAGAAGGTGTGGACGTCGGGCGGGCAGTCGGCCGACCTCGGCATGCTCCTCGCCCGCACCGACCCCGATGCTCCGAAGCACAAGGGCATCACGTACTTCGCGTTCTCGATGGACCAGCCCGGCGTCGAGGTGCGGCCGCTGCGAGAGATGACCGGCCGCGCGCTGTTCAGCGAGGTGTTCTTCGACGACGCGCGCGTCGCCGACGATGCGTGCATCGGCGGCCTCAACAACGGCTGGGTCGTGGCCAACACGACGCTCGCGAACGAGCGGGCCGGACTCGGCAGCGGCGGCAGCGGTGCGGGGGGTGGCGCCTTCCCCGGGAAGAAGGGCGGGATGCTCGAGGTGCGCGTCGGGGACGTCGCGGAGCGCATCGCGCGCGGCGGCGCGGTGCAGCCGAGCGCGTTCGGCCGCGGCTACGACTTCATGCGTGAGCTCGCCGAGAAGCTCGGGCGTTCGGACGACCCGCTGCTGCGGCAGCGCCTTGCCGAGCTCTACACGTACAACGAGCTGGGCCGCATGACCGCGATGCGGGTGAAGGCCGCGGTGAAGGCGGGCAAGGGCCCCGGTCCCGAGGCCAACACCGCCAAGCTCCTGATGAGCAAGGTCACGCGGCTCGTGCGCGACCTCGGGCCGGCGATCCTCGGCCCCGAGGGCATGCTCAGCGGTCCGGAGACCACCGGCGGCGGCGTCGTGCAGGAGATGACGCTCTTCGCGCCCGCGCCGTCGATCTACGGCGGCACCGACGAGATCCAGAAGAACATCATCGGCGAGCGCGTGCTCGGCCTCCCGAAGGAGCCGGGCCCCGACAAGAGCACGCCGTTCAAGGACCTGCGCGTCTCCTAGCTCCGCCGCCCCTTTGACGGGCCGTGCCGGGGAACTCCATGATCCTCGCTTCACAACACGATGGGCGGAGATCAGGGGTTGGGGCAGATGGTCTCGTCCGTTCGTTCGCGCCGCGCGCCGCGCCGCGGCGTCGCGCTCGCACTGCTCGTCGGCAGCGCCGCGCTCCTCGCAGCCTGCGTCCCGACTGCACCTCCGCCGCCGGCGGACACGACGGCACCGCCGGTGCCATCCACGCCGAACATGAAGTACACGAGCGACAGCGGGGACCAGCCGGACGACGACATCACCAACGACACGACGCCCACGCTGGAGGGCGTCGCGACCGAAGCGGGCTCGATCGTCGACATCTACGACGGGTCGACGAAGGTCGGCAGCGGGACGGCGACGGGCGGCTACTACAGCGTCACCGTGTCCGTGCTCTCCGACGGCAACCACCTCTTCTCCGCGAAGGCGCGCGACGCCGCGGGGAACACGTCGGCGGCGAGCGGTGAGCTGACCGTCCGGATCGACACCGTTGCGCCGGTGGCGGCCATCACGTCGCCTGCGAACAACGCAACTGGTGTCGCGTCGCCGGTGACGTTCGCCGGCACTGCCGGCAACGCGGTCAATGACTCGGAGTCGGTGACCGTGACCTATGGAGGAGGGAACACGCTCACGGCGACGCAGGTCGGGGGGCTCTGGACAGCACCCTTCTCGGTCGCCGTGAGCCCCGGCATCCGCACCGCGTTCGTGACGCCGGAGCCTGACCTCGCGGGCAACCCGGGCATCCAGAGCCCGACGATCACCTTCACGGTCACGTAGACACCGCGCGGGGCGGGCGCTACTCGATGGTGATCTTGGGGAGGACCCGGCCGAGCCAGGCCGGGAACCACCAGTTGGCCTTCCCCAGGATCTCCATCAGTGCGGGCACCAGCACCATGCGCACGATCGTGGAGTCGACGGCGACGGCCACCGCGAGCCCGAGGCCGAACATCTTGATCTCGGGGATCGGGCTGGCGACGAAGCTCAGGAACACCGCGATCATGATCAGCGCCGCCGACGTGATGACCCGAGCCGTCTTCGACACGCCGGTGACCACCGCGGCGCGCGTGTCGCCCTGCTTGTCGTACTCCTCGCGGATCCGCGTGAGCAGGAACACCTGGTAGTCCATCGAGAGACCGAAGAGGATCGCGAACATCATCATCGGCACGAACGAGATGATCGGGATGGTGCTCGAGAGCCCGAGCAGCTCCTTGCCCCAGCCCCACTGGAAGACCGCGACGGTCACGCCGTACGCCGCGCCGACCGAGAGCAGGTTCATCACCGCGGCGGTGGCCGGGATGACGATCGAGTGGAACACGAGCATGAGCAGCAGGAAGCTCAGCAGCACCACGAGGCCGATGAAGTAGGGGAGCCGCTCGGCGATGCGGTCGCCGATGTCGATGTAGGCAGCCGTGACCCCGCCGACGTACGCCTGGGCGTCGGTGCCCACCAGCGCCTTCGGGATCACGTCGCTGCGCAGCGTGTTGACCAGGTTCGAGGTCGCTTCCGCATCCGGCGCCGTCGTCGGGATCACGTCGAGCACGGTCGTGTTGCCGGCCGCGTTCGTGTCGGGCGGCGCGACGCTGGCGACGCCCGGCGTCTTCTCGATCGCGGACACGAGATCCGCCGGGACCTCGCCGTCGGGGTGCGTCACCACGATCGCGAGCGGACCGTTGGCGCCGGCCCCGAAGCCGTCGGCGATCAGCTCGAACGCAAGGTGCTGGGTGGAGTCGGCGGGTGCGGTGCTGTCGTCCGCTTCGCCGTAGCGGATCGACAGGAACGGTGCGGCCAGGGTGAGCAGCAGCAGCACGCTCACGATGGCGCATGGCCACGCGTGCTTCGCGACGCCCGTTGCCCACCGGCCCCAGAACGGCAGCCGACCGTCGGGGGTTGGGTCGGTCGCCTCGCCCGACGCGGTCTTCTGGTGCCGGCGCCCGAGGTGGATCGTGCGGTGCTCGATCCGGCGGCCCACCAGTCCGAGGAGCGCGGGCAGGAGGGTGAGCGCGGCGAGCATCATCACCACGACGACGATCGCCGCCGAGAACCCGAGCACCGCGACGTAGGGGATCCCGGCGATGAGCAGGCCGCAGATCGCGATCACCACCGTCGTCCCGGCGAACAGGACGGCCTGGCCCGCGGTCGAGAGCGCGCGACCGGCGGCGGCCTCCACGTCCATGCCCGCCGCGAGGTTCTCGCGGTGTCGGGTGACGATGAAGAGGGAGTAGTCGATGCCGACGCCGAGGCCGATCATCGAGGCGAGCGCGGGCGCCGCGGTGCCGACGTCGGTGACCGACGCGAGCAGGAAGATGCCGGAGATGCCCACCGCGAGCCCCAGCAGCGCGGTGCCGATGGGCAGGCCCGCGGCGACGAACGATCCGAACGCGAAGAGCAGGATGATGATGGCGACGAACAGGCCGACGAGGTCGGAGGCATCGCTCTTGGGTGACTGCGCGTAGTCGACGAGCGCCCCACCGAACTCGACCTGGAGCCCCGCTGCCGTCGCCGGCGCGGTCGCGGCCTCGAGATCGTCGAACGCCGGAACGCCGAGCTCCGGCACCGTCTCCGTGTACTGCACCGCGACGATCGCCGTCGTCTTGTCGGACGAGGTGACCGGCGGGGTGACCGTCGACTGCTGCGGCAGCTTGGCGAGGTTCGCCGCGGTCTCGTCGATGGCGTCCTGGTACTGGCTGCTGGCGAGCGTGCCGGTCGGCGCGTGCACCACCACCGTGGCACCGCCGCCCGACTGCGCAGGGAAGCGCGACTCGAGGAGATCCAGCGCGGTCTGGGAGCCGGAGTTCGGGATGGTGAAGTTGTCGAAGGTGGTGCCGCCGCTCCCGACCGCGAGGGCGATGACGGCGATCGCTCCGACGATCCAGCCGACGATGAAGCGCCGGTGTCGCCGCGCCGCGAGGCGTCCGAGTCGATCGAGCAGCGCCGCCACCGCCTCGGAGGCTACGCGCGTGGGACGATGAGGACGTGGATGGCGAGGCGCCGACGACCGCACCTGCGGCCGACGAGATCGAGCTGGTCGACTGCCCGGCCGACGGCCGGCGGATCACACGCGACCGCGTGGTGCGCCTCGGCGACGTCACCGCGTCGGGGCGACTCCGCCTCGACGCACTCGCGCGCTACCTCCAGGACGTCGCCGCCGACGATGTCGACGACGCCGGCATCGTCGGCGCGTGGGTCCTGCGTCGCGCGGTGCTCCGCTTCGGTGAGCTGCCGGCGTTTCGCGAGCGCGTCGAGCTCACGACGTTCTGCTCGGGCACGGGGGGGCGGATCGCCGAGCGTCGCACGACGGTCCGCGCCGGTGGATCGATCCGCGCCGAGGTCGCCGCGATCTGGGTCTACGTCGACGCCGACGGGCGTCCGGCTCGACTCGAGGACTGGTTCTTCGACCTCTACGGCCGCGCGGCCGACGGGCGCTCCGTGAGCGGCCGCCTGCGTCACGCGCCGCCGCCACCCGGCGCGAGCAGCCGTCCGTGGCCGCTGCGTCAGACCGACGTCGATGTGCTCGCCCACGTGAACAACGCGATCACCTGGGCCGCGGTGGAGGACGCCCTCGCGGCGGCCGGCGCCGGCCGGCGGGTGGTCGGGGCCGAGGTCGAATACCGGGCCACGATCGACCGGGACGACGTCGTGGAGCTGGTCACCGACGGCGACGACCGAACCCTGTGGTGCTGGCTGACGGTCGGCGGCGAGGTCCGCACGTCGGCGGTCCTGCGGCTCGAGCCCGTGGACCGGTAGCGCTCGACGAGAGCCTTCAGCGGGTCCTCAGGCGAAATTAGGCTGGCCCCCGCGTGGAACCCCTGGCATCGGACGCGTTCGCCGGGCGCCGGTGCGTCGTCACGGGTGGCCTCGGCTTCATCGGCTCGAACCTCGCGCTGCGGCTGGTGCGCGACGGCGCGACCGTGACGGTCGTCGACATCGAGCACGAGCGCCACGGGGCGAACCCCCACAACCTCGAGGGTCCGGAGCGGGAGGCGATCGACGTGGTGCGCGCCGACCTCGGCGAGGCGGCCGCCCGCGAGGTCCTCGGCGGCGCGGAGATCGTCTTCAACCTGGCTGGGCAGGTGAGCCACGTCGACTCCATGGACGACCCGCTCTTCGACCTCGACGTCAACACCCGGAGCCAGGTCGCCCTCCTCGAGGGTCTGCGCGCCGACAACCCCACCGCGACGGTCGTCTACACCTCGACGCGGCAGCTGTTCGGGAAGCCGCGCTACCTCCCGGTCGACGAGGAGCATCCGGTCGCACCGGTCGACGTGAACGGCATCACCAAGCACGCGGCCGAGCAGTTCCACCTGCTCTATCGCGAGTGCTACGGCGTGCCCACCACCGTCGTGCGCCTCACGAACGTCTACGGCCCGCGTCAACGCCTGCGCGACGACTTCCAGGGCTTCCTCCCGATCTTCGTGCGCCGCGTGCTGCGCGGGGAGACCCTCCGAGTGTTCGGGGACGGCGCGCAGCAGCGCGACTGCCTCTTCGTCGACGACGTCGTCGAGTGCCTCCTGCGAGCTGCGCTCAGCCCGGACGCCACCGGGGAGATCTTCAACGTCGGCAACGACGAGCATCTCCCCCTGCGCGAGATCGCCGAAGCCGTCGTCGCGGCCGCCGGATCGGGCGCCGTGGAGTACGTGGAGTGGCCGGCCGACCGGGACGCCATCGACATCGGCTCGTACTTCGGGGACTCCTCGAAGGCCAAGCGTCTGCTCGGCTGGGCGCCCGAGACGAGCTTCGCCGCCGGGATCGAGCGCACGATCGCGTTCTACCGCCGCCACCTCGAGTGGTACCTCTGAACCCGGTCCGGCGATGACGGCCGGGCGGCTCCCGGTCGTGGATCTCGGACGCAGGACGGCGGGGCTCGAACCCGAACTCTCGGCCGCAGTCGCGCGCGCGATCGCCTCCGGGCGCTACCTGCTCGGACCGGAGACCGAGGCGTTCGAGGCCGAGCTGGCCGCGTACGCCGGCCGGCGCCACGCGGTCGCCGTCGCATCCGGCACGGAGGCACTCCGCCTGGCCCTGCTCGCGGTGGGGGTCGCACCGGGCGATGAGGTCATCGTGCCTGCGCTCACCGCGGTGCCGACCGCTGCCGCCGTGTGCGCGCTCGGTGCCGTCCCGGTCTTCGTCGACGTCGATCCGGAGACCGCCGGCATCGATGCGGGCGCGGCGACCGCAGCGGTGACGCCGCGGACCCGCGCGGTCGTGCCCGTGCACCTGTACGGGCGTCCCGCCGACCTCCCGGATCTGGGCGTCCCGATCGTCGAGGACGCGGCGCAGGCGATCGGCGCGCTCGACCCCGCGGCGCCGTCGGCCGCAGCCGCGTTCAGCTTCTACCCGACGAAGAACCTGGGTGGGATCGGTGACGGCGGTGCCGTGGTCACCGACGACGTCGAGATCGCCGATGCGGTGCGGGCGCGGCGAACGCACGGCCTGGCGGCCGGGGAGGGCTACGAGCACACGGTGGTGTCGGGGAACTCGCGGCTGTCGGAGGTCGAGGCGGCCGCCCTGCGGGTGGGGCTGGCCCGCCTGCCCGAGCACACGGCCCGGCGCCGAGCCATCGCGGCGGCGTACCGGGCCGCAGCGCCGGGGGAGCGGTGGCAGGCGGACCACCCCCGCCACGTGCACCACCTGGCCGTCCTCCGCCGGCCGGACCGCGAGGCCTTCCGCGCCTCTCTGCCGTTCGACACCGCCGTGCACTACGCCCGTGCCCTCACGCAGCAGGCCGCCTACTCGGCCTACGTCCTGGCGCCGTGCCCGAGTGCGGAGGCGTGGGCGGCCGAGTGCGTATCGTTGCCCTGCTTCCCCGAGATGACCGACGGAGAGATCGAGGCGGTGTGTCGCGCGCTCCAGTGAACCCGGCGGTCACCTCGATCTCCGCGTTCTTCCCCTGCTACAACGACGACGCCACCATCGCCACCATGG
>CAZKTS010000192.1:0-2555 GCA_964555735.1 uncultured Bifidobacteriaceae bacterium | reverse complement strand
CACGGCACCTTCTACCTGTACTTCACCAACAAGGAAGACCTGCTGCGGGCGCTCGCGGTCGACTGTGCCCACGAGCTCACCGACATGGCCGACACCATCGGCCCGATCACGCCCGACGACGCCGGTCGGGCCGAGCTGCGGACGTTCCTCGCGCGGTTCCTCGGCACCTACCGGCGCTACGGCCCGGTGATCCGGGCGTGGATGGAGGACCAGGTCGGCGACCGGGAGGTCGACCGCCTCGGGGTCAAGGCGTTCACCGCCATCGGTGACCGCCTCGGGCAGCGCATGCGCGACACCGGCGTCGACATCGCCAGCGACGAGCCGGCGGCCGTCGCTGCGCTGATGGCCATGCTCGAGCGGTTCAGCTACGGGTTGGCGTCCCGCCGCATCGTCGACGACGACGATGCGGTGCTCGACACGCTCACCACCATCGTCCACCGCGGCTTCTTCGGCGCCACCCGTTGACCGTGGCCCGCCCCGACTGGGTCGAGGAGCTCCTCGCCGCCAACGCCGAGTACGCGGCCGACTTCTCGCTCGGCCACCTCGACGCGAAAGCCGACCGCCATGTGGCCGTCGTCACCTGCATGGACACGCGCATCGAGCCGCTGGGAATGCTCGGGCTGCGACCCGGTGACGCGAAGATCACCCGCAACGCCGGTGGGCGCGTCACCGACGACGTGCTCCGGTCGCTGATCCTCGCCGTGCACATGCTCGAGGTGCGCCGGGTCATCGTCGTGCATCACACGGAGTGCGCGCTCGCGGGCACGACCGACGACGCGCTGCGCGCCGCGGTCGGTGCCGACGACGACGGCCGCTACTGGGGTGCGATGCCCGATCCCGACGCCGCGCTGGCCGAGGACGTCCGGCGCGTGCGCGAGTGCCCGCTGATCCCCGACGACGTCGTCGTCGAGGGCTGCACCTACGACGTGCGGAGCGGGCGCGTCAGCTGATCGGGAAGGACGCGTTGGCGATGGGTACCGCGAAGGCCCGACACCAGACGAGGATGGTCCAGTCGCCCCCGCCGACCTCGGCCTCGACCGGCACCTCGTAGTACTGCGTGCCCTGGTTGCCTGCGAGCCCGCCGAGCGAGATCCCGTCGCCGGGCTCCTCCCGCCCGGCGCCGCGCACGAGGTAGAGGCGATAGTCAGGGCCGGGCTCGATGTCGATGTCCTCGAGGCCGACCACGACGTGACCGTCCGGGTAGCGGTAGAGCGCCCCGGCCCCGGTGGCGTCGTGGTCGATCCCCCGCAGGGGCGCGGTGCCGAGTCGCTCGGGCTGGACCGGGGCGGTCGTGGGTGGGGTGGCCATCGCCTCGGCCTCGGGGGCAGACGTCGTGACGACGGGCGGGAGCGCCTCGACGACCTTGGTGTCGCGGAAGCTGGGGACCACGAGCACGGCGATGATCACGACCGCGAGCACACCGAGAATCGAGGCGCGCAACCAGCCGGCGCGTATGACGCGCGGCAGCACCACGAACGCCAGGAGTACCCAACCGACGGCGAGCGCGGTGGTGAGCAGCAGCGCCTGCGTGCTCGTGAAGACGTCGCGCACCGCGTTCGGCGAGGCGATTGCCTTGGCCGCGAACGCCGCGACGAGCACCCCGGTCGGAACGAGCGCCCACAGCAAGCGACGGCCCCGGCTCGTGTCGGGACCGTCGCTCGAGTGGTGGTCGCGTCTCATGGGGCCATGGCCCGACCGCTCAGCCGCGCCGCTGGGCGTCGATGCCGGGGTTAGTCGTGCCGAATGCGTACCGGTTGAGGATGTGCCCGACCTGGGACGGGTCCCACTGCGTCGGGTTGCCTTCCTTGTCGGTCGAGAAGAACTCCTCGCCCATGGTCCAGCCCTTGTAGATGCAGAGGCTGTTGCCGACCATGCGCAGCACCTGGCCGCTCACGGGCTTCGAGTCGTCGGACGCGAGCCACACGACGGCCGGTGCCGAGTTGCCCGGGTTCATGCGGTCGAACTCCGCGTAGTCCTCCGGGTTCTTGATCTCGATGTCTTTCATCGCCTGGCCGACCATGCGGGTGAAGCCGCCCGGCCCGATGCAGTTGGCGCGCACGCCGTAGCGGGAGAGCTCGAGGCTGGCGATGATCGTCATCGCCGCGATGCCGGCCTTGGCCGCGCCGTAGTTGATCTGGCTCGCCTGACCCTGGAGCCCCGCGCTCGACACGGTGTTGATGATCGAGGCGCTCGGCTGACGGCCTTCCTTGGACTCGTTGCGCCAGTAGGCCGAGGCGTGGCTCATCGTGTTGAAGGCGCCGTACATGTGCACCTTCACGACGGCGTCGAAGTCCTCGGGCGACATCGAGAACATCATCTTGTCGCGCAGCACGCCGGCGTTGTTGACGAGGACGTCGAGGCGGCCGAACGAGTCGATCGCGGTCTTGATGATGTTGGCCGCGCCGTCGTAGTCGGCGACGCTGTCGTAGTTGGCGTCGGCCTCGCCGCCGCGGCTCTGGATCACCTTGACGACGTCGTCGGCGACCTTGGCGTCCGCGCCCTCGCCGGTGACCGAGCCGCCGAGGTCGTTCACGACGACCTTGGCGCCGGCGTCG
>CAZKTS010000191.1:0-4182 GCA_964555735.1 uncultured Bifidobacteriaceae bacterium | reverse complement strand
CGCAGGTCCATGTCCTCCATGAGGCTCTCGGCGAGGCCCTGGAGCTGGGCGCGCTGCTCGGGCGTCATCGAGTTCATGAGCTGCTGCATCTGTGCCATCGACTGCGCCATCTGCTCGAGCAGCTCGTCGAGCGACTGCGGGTTGCCGGGGAAGAAGTCGCCGTAGCGCTCCATGAACCCCTCGAAGTCGGGCTCCTCGCCGCGCTCGCGCTGCTCGAGCATCTGGTTGAGCTCGGCCATCATGTCCTTCATGCGTTGCATGCGCTCCGGCGTCATGTTCTGCATGCCTTCGGACATCTGGTTGAAGTAGCTCTGCATCAGCTGCTCGCGCAGCTGGTCCATGAGCTCCTCGAACCGCTGGCGCGCGGCGTCGTCCATCCAGTCGTACTGCTGGAGCTGCTGCACCTTGCCGGCGAGGTCCGGGGGCAGCTGGTCGAGCTGCTCGCGCCGCTCCTTGGCGAGGTCGTCAACGATCTCCTGCCGGCGACGGTCGCCGGACTGGAGCGCCTCGTCGATCCGACGCTCGATGCCCTCGCGCTCCTGCTGCTCGATCTCGCGCAGCGAGTCGGCGATCTCCTCGTACACGCCGCCGAGGTCGTAGTGCTCGAGCATCTCCTTACGCCGCTCGCGCAGCTGCTGGAGCATGTCGCGCAGGCCCATGAGCTGCTCGCCGTTGCGGTCCTGCATGCCCTGCTGCATGAGCCGACGCAGGGAGGCGTGCAGGTCGCCGTGGTACAGCAGGTCGTCGGTCATCTCGTCGAGCAGGGCGTCGGCGTCGAGATCGAAGCCCTTCTGGCTGCCGTCCCACGCGGAGTACCGGAAGCCGTGCTTGTCCCGGTCCCGGTGGCGCCGCCGCTTCAACATCCCGGCCACGGTACCCCCTGCGGAACAAGTGACGGTCTGGGGCACATTTCGCGCCAGAGGGTCACTAGCTCGGCAGTCGGGCGTCGTCCACGCCGTGATCCACCGGAGCGTCGCTGATCTCGCGAGCAAGCAGCATGGCGTCGTGGCGCGCTCGCAGGTGCTCCGCACCGGCACGTCGGTCCACCAGCTGAAGTACCTGGTCGCGACGCGGCAGCTCGTGCCGATCCGAACCGGCGTCTACCGAGTCGCAGGAGCACCCCTCACGTGGGAGCAGCACATCGTCGCGGCGGTGCTCGCGGGGGGTGACGGCGCGGTCGCATCCTTCCGGTCCGCCGCGTGGATCTGGCGGCTGGAGGGCTTCGAGCCACCGGACGCGCTCGAGATCACGATCCGGCGCCGACGCCGTGCGCGCCTACCCGGCGTCATCGTGCACGACAGCACGGTCGTGGGCCGACGCCACCACACCGTCCATACGTCCATCCCCGTCACGACGCCCGCTCGCACCCTCTGCGACCTCACGGCCGTGTGCGGTCTCGGTGTGGTCGCACGCGCGCTCGACGACGCACTTCGTCGCCGGCTCACCACGCTCGAGCGGACGAAGCGGGTGTTCCTCGACCTGGCGAACCAGGGACGCCGTCGGAGCACGTTCATGCGCACGCTGCTCGAGGAGCGGCTGCCCGGCTTCGAACCCGGCGAGAGCGAGCAGGAGGCGAAGCTCTTGCGCTGGATCGTGGAGGCCGGCCTTCCGAGACCGACGGCGCAGCACCGGGTCCGGGTGAACGGCAGGCGGTACCGGCTCGATCTCGCCTATCCGAAGCTCAAGATCGGCATCGAGTACGACGGGTGGGACGCGCATCGTGGCCGAGTCGCATTCGACGCCGACCCCGTACGCGACAACGAGCTCCGCGAGGCGGGGTGGTGGATCCTGCACTTCACTGCGGCGTCGACCCGCGCCTACGTCGTCGAGAAGGTCGAGAACGCCCTCCGCCAACGGAGCAGGTGACGCTTCGGCGTCAAGAGTCCCCCAAACCGTCACTTGCTCCGCACGGGGTGGGCGCCGCCGATGCTCCTGGGCGCCGGGGGTGCCGCGACAATGGCCGACGTGCCTCGCCTGCTCACGCTTACCGCCGTCGTCGCCACCCTCGCGGTCGCGGCCGGATGCAGCGGCGGCAGCGAGAAGCCGCAGGTCAACAAGCCGTTCTGTGACGCCGCCGGCAAGTACGAGGACGAGATCGAGCGTCAGGCCAACGAGAACGACGTCGACATCGACAAGCAGATCGAGCTCGTGCGCGACCTCGTCGAGCACGCGCCGAAGCCCATCAAGCCGCAGGCCGAGACGTTCCTCGACGCCATGGAGCGCGTCCAGGACGAGCCGGAGATCCGCGACCAGCCCGAGGTGCGCGAGGCGGTCGAGGACGTCAACCGCTACGCCGCGCAGGGCTGCAACGTCTACGAGCGTCGCGGCCTCTGACACCACACGCGCAGTGGCCGCCCGCCCCGGAGGGCAGACGGCCACCGTCGTGCTCGACCGGCGCCGGACCGCCGGCGGGTCTCAGTCGCCGAGACCCGGGATGTCCACCTTGCCGCCGCCCGGCAGCGTGATGTCGGGGATCGACTCGGCGATGCACTTCGACACGGCGTAGGTCGCCACCTTGGCGATCGCCTTGCCGTAGCGCTCCGAGAGGTCCTGGTCGATGTCGGTCGCGTCGTCGGAGTCCGCCACCTCGCCGTACCAGTCGGCGATGGTGTTCGTCGCCTTCTTCAGCTTCTTGTTCGGAGCCTCCTTGGCGAGGTCACGGAACTTCTCCTCGAGGTCCGCCGCCGTCTCCCGAGGGATGTCCGTCGAGTCGGGATCGGGCTGGGTGACGTCCTGCCCGAGCTCGTTGAAGCCCTGGCAGTAGGACTTCTTGTCGGTCGACACCGAGGCCGAGCCGACGCTCGCCATCCCGCCGACCAGGCCGATCGCGAGCGTCGCGACCACGAGGGGCTTCGTCAGTCTGTGCATGTTGTTCGGGCTCCTTTGGCCGTGCGCGCGGCGTTCGCACGCAGTGACAGGAAGACGATCGCACGACCTCCCCGCTTACGCACGCTCGGGGGCTACCTAATTGCCTCGTCGCTCTACTCATCCGGCGCGGACCCCGTTCCTGCCGGGGGAGCGGACCGGTAGCGTGCGCCGCATGGGCCTCTTCAAGAAGGTGGTGGCCGAGGCACCCGTGCCCGGCGAGACGACCGTGACGCTCCCGGCCGGCAAGGTCACCATCAGCTACGACGAGCAGCGCATGGGCCGCGACGTCGACGAGCCGTCAAGGGGCAAGGAGTGGTACGGCGTGCCGGCCGGCGTCGAGATCACGATCACGCCCGCGGCCGGGGGTGCCGCGCTGGCGGTCGACGGCGGGTTCGGGACCAGCGAGTACTCGACGCTCAAGCGCATCGGGTCCCGTTACGGGAAGGTGCAGGTGCCCGCAGCGGGCGAGTACGTCGTGCGCGTGGCGCCGCCGACGCCGAGCAACCGCGAGCTCTACGACCCCAGGTTCACGTTCAAGGCCTGAGCGCGGCCGAGCGAGCCTCCGCGACGCACGTATCGTGCGGCGCTGCGAGCGGGGCCCGAGCGGCCCGCTGAGCGGGACGGCGGATCACCCGCGGCCGCGGTAGGTGGCCTTGGCGCCGACGGCGTCCTTGTTGAGCCGCTTGGAGAGGTGCAGGCCCTCGAGCACGAACTCGACGGCCGACGCGACGCCGGCGGGCGTCTCCCCCACCTCGAGGTCGGCCAGCGTGCCGCGCAGCGCGGGCAGGTCGGTGAGCAGGCGCGCGTAATCGGCCGCCGGCACGTCGTCCCCCGTGTGCACGACGAGGCCGCCGTCGAACGCGGCGACGAGGTCGGTGAGCTGTTCGGGCTTGCACGTGGCGCGGAACGTCTCGAGGACCGCGGCCTTGATGATGCGGTCGAGCACCTGCTCCTCGCGGCCGTCGTCGACCGTCTCGAACTCGACCTTGCCCGCAGTGCTCGACGCCAGCGCCTCGAGGTCGCTCACGCGGGGGACGACCTCGTCGTCACCGTTGCGGAGGGCTCGACGGGTCGCGTTGGCGATCAGCGTCTCGTAGTTGGCCACCGACATGCGCACCGACACACCCGAGCGCTGGTTGATGTGCGGCGAGCGGCGCGCCTGCTGGCTCATCTCGGCGACGATCTCGCCCATGAACGCGGGCACGTTCACGCTCAGCCCGGCCGGCGCGGCGACCGTCGCCTCCTGCTCCACGACGTCGAGCTCGAGGTCGACGTCGAGGGGATAGTGGGTTCGGATCTGCGCGCCGAAGCGGT
>CAZKTS010000190.1:0-15499 GCA_964555735.1 uncultured Bifidobacteriaceae bacterium | reverse complement strand
TTCGAGCTGGCCGACCCCGGGCACCTCGACTCGATCCTCAAGGCCGTGCAGCGCGTCGACTCGGTGTTCGAGGCCTACCGGGTGCTGCCGGGCGCGCAGACCACCGCCCGCGCCTAGCTCGAGCAAAGCGCCCTCCCCGCGAGGCGCCTCGCCCTACGATTCGCCGGTGGCTGCCGACCCCCGCTCCGCTGAGTTCCGCGCGCCGATCGGCACCCACGATGTCCTCGCGCCGGAGTCGGAGCGCTGGATCGAGATCGTGCGCACCTTCGCCGACCGCGCCGCGCGGTTCGGGTACGGCCTGGTCGTCACGCCGATCTTCGAGCACGTCGAGGTGTTCCATCGGGTCGGTGAGGGGACCGATGTCGTCCGCAAGGAGATGTACGAGCTCACCGACCGCGGCGATCGCCGCCTGGCGCTTCGGCCCGAGGGCACCGCGCCCGTGGTGCGCGCCTACGTGCAGCACCGGCCCACACCGCCGTGGAAGGCGTGGTACGTCGCCCCCAACTTCCGGTACGAGCGCCCGCAGAAGGGCCGGTACCGCCAGCACTGGCAGCTCGGCGCCGAGGTGCTCGGCGTCGACGACCCCGACGTCGACGTCGAGGTGATCTCGCTCGCGCACGGCTTCTACCGCGATCTCGGGCTCACCGACGTCCGGCTGCTCGTGAACTCGATGGGGGCGCCGGCGGACCGTGCCGCCTACGTCGAGGTGCTGCGCGAGCACCTGCTCGCGCACGGCGCCGCGCTCGGACCCGAGTTCGTCGCGCGCGCCACCGAGCACCCGATGCGCGTGCTCGACTCGAAGGACGAAGCCTGGCAGGACGTCATCGAGCGCGCGCCCCAGCTCACGGAGCACCTGGGCGACGCGGCCCGACAGCACTTCGAGCGGGTGCAGGAGGGGCTGGAGGCGCTCGGGATCCCGCACGAGCTCGACCCCCGGCTCGTGCGGGGCTTCGACTACTACACGAGCACCACCTTCGAGTTCGCGAGCGGCGCCCTCGACGCCGCGCAGAACGCAATCGGGGGCGGCGGGCGCTACGACCAGCTCGCCGAGGAGATGGGCGGACCGCCCACGCCCGGGATCGGCTTCGGCATCGGCATCGAGCGGGTCCTGTTGGCCTGCGAGGCGGAGGGACTGCTCGAGTCGTCCGCGCCGGTCCTCGATGCGTTCGTCGTCGACAACCTCGGTGACGCCACCGCCACGACGCTCGTCGACGCGCTGCGCGAGTCGGGTCTGCGCGCCGACCGAGCGTACGGTGGCCGCTCGATGAAGGCGCAGATGAAGGTGGCCGACCGGTCGGGGGCGGTGTACGCGGTGGTGGTGGCACCCGACGAGGCGACGCGGGGCTGCGTCGCGGTCAAGAACCTCCGCGACGGCTCCGGCGAGCAGCTCGAGGTGCCGCTCGAGCAGGTCGCAGGCTGGCTGCGGGAGCACCGCGCATGATGCGCACCCACCGGGCCGGCGACCTCCGGGCCGAGCACCGCGGCGACACCGTGACGATCTGCGGCTGGGTCGCCGGCCGTCGCGACCACGGCGGGGTGGTGTTCCTCGACGTGCGCGACGCGGCCGGCCTCGTGCAGGTGGTGATCGACCCGACGACGAGCACCGGCGCCGACCCCCACACCATCCGGTCGGAGTACGTGCTCCGCGTCGAGGGCGTCGTGCGCGACCGACCGGAGGGGACCGTCAACGCCTCGCTGCCCAGCGGGGAGATCGAGGTCGCGGCCGAGGCGGTCGAGATCCTGAACACCGCGGAGCCGCCACCGATCCCGATCGATGACCGTACCGACGCCGACGAGGTGCTCCGTCTGCGGCACCGCTACCTCGACCTGCGGAGCGCCCGACTCCAGCGCAACCTCCGCCTGCGCGCCGCGGTCAACCGCGCGCTGCGTCAGACCCTGGACGCGCAGGGCTTCGTCGAGATCGAGACACCGATGCTCATCGCCTCGACGCCCGAAGGCGCGCGGGACTTCGTGGTCCCGGCGCGCCTCTCGCCGGGCAGCTTCTACGCGTTGCCCCAGAGCCCGCAGCTGTTCAAGCAGCTGTTGATGGTCGGCGGCTTCGACCGCTACTACCAGATCGCCCGCTGCCTGCGCGACGAGGACCTGCGCGCCGACCGCCAGTTCGAGTTCATGCAGCTCGACGCCGAGATGAGCTTCGCGGACGCCGACGATGTGATGGAGGTCATCGGTGGCGCGGTCGCGGCAGCCATCGAGACCGTCACCGGTGCCGCGCCGCCGGCGATCGAGCGGATCACCTGGCACGACGCGATGGCGCGCTACGGGACCGACAAGCCCGATCTGCGCTTCGGGCTCGAGCTGATCGACGTCGCGGAGGTCTTCGCGGCGACGGAGTTCCGGGCGTTCCAGGCCGAGGCGGTGAAGGCGATCGTGGTGCCCGGTCAGGGCGACATGGGCCGCAACAAGCTCGACGGCCTCATCGAGCGCGCCAAGGGTCTCGGCGCGCAGGGTCTGGTGTGGATGCGCGTGCAGGACGGCGGCGTTCTCGACGCGCCCGTGGCCAAGTTCCTCGGTGAGACCGAGCGGCTGGGCCTGCTCGACACGACGGGCGCTGTGCCGGGCGACCTCCTGCTCCTCTCGGCCGGCGAACGGGGCCTGCCCGAGCGGGTGCTCGGCCAGCTCCGGCTCGATCTCGGTCGCCCGCCGGTGCACGAGGGGCCGATGCGCCTGGCGTGGGTCGTCGACTTCCCGCTCTTCGAGGGGCTCACCGACGACGGCGCGCCCATCCCCGCACACCACCCGTTCACGATGCCGCACCCCGACGACGTCGGTCTGCTCGACTCCATCTCACAGGGTGGGGGCCACGGCGACGCGCTCCTCGACGTGCGCTCGCAGGCGTACGACCTCGTGCTGAACGGGTGGGAGCTCGGTTCCGGGAGCGTGCGGGTGCACGACGGCGCGATGCAGCAGCGGATCTTCGCGATGCTCGGGATCGACGAGACGGAGGCGCAGGCGCGCTTCGGCTTCCTGCTCGACGCCTTCCGCTACGGCGCGCCGCCGCACGCGGGCTTCGCGTTCGGCATCGACCGCCTCGTGGCGATCCTCGCGGGCGAGGACAACATCCGCGAGGTCATCGCGTTCCCGAAGACCCAGTCGGGCGCCGACCCGCTCACCGGCGCCCCCACCGAGATCGACCCGACGCAGCTCAAGGAGCTCGGCCTGTCGGTCCTCCCCAAGCCGAAGAAGTAGCCGTGAGCGGGGGAGCAGATCTCTTCTCTGCTGCCGTCGAAGATCGGCTCTCCAAGCGTGCGCCACTCGCGGCGCGGCTGCGGCCTCGGACGCTCGACGACGTCGTCGGGCAGGAGGCGCTGCTCGGGCCGGGGAAGCCGCTGCGGACCCTGATCGAGAGCGACCGGCTCTCCTCGGTCGTGCTGTGGGGGCCGCCGGGCACCGGCAAGACGACGATCGCCCGGCTCGTCGCCGGGGCGACCGAGCAGGCCTTCGAGCCGATGTCGGCCGTGACCGCGGGCGTCAAGGACGTGCGCGAGGTCGTGGAGCGCGCCCGGGCGCGCCTCGGTGAGCGCGGCCAGGGGACGATCCTGTTCCTCGACGAGGTGCACCGCTTCAACAAGACCCAACAGGACGCCCTGCTCCCGCACGTGGAGGAGGGCCTGATCGTCCTGGTGAGCGCGACGACCGAGAACCCCTTCTTCTCGCTCACCAGCCCGCTCCTCTCGCGCTCGACGCTCTTCCGCCTCGAGCCCCTCACCGAGACGGCGCTGCGCACGGTCCTCGAGCGCGCTCTGGTGGACCCGCGCGGCCTGGCCGACGACGGCGTGACGATCACCGAGGAAGCGCTCGATCACCTCGTGGACCGCTCCGACGGCGACGCGCGGCACGCGCTCACCTCGCTCGAGGTGGCGGCGGCGCTGACGATCGAGTCGGGTCGGACCGAGATCGAGCTCGCGGACGCGGAAGCCGCGATCGCGATGCGCGCGATCCGCTACGGCGACGACGAGCACTACGACGTGCTCTCGGCGTTCATCAAGAGCATCCGCGGCTCCGACCCCGACGCGGGCCTCTACTGGCTGGCGCGCATGCTCGAAGCGGGGGAGGACCCGCGGCTGATCGCCCGGCGCCTCGTGATCCTCGCGTCGGAAGACGTCGGCCTCGCCGACTCCCAGGGTCTGCTCGTCGCCGACGCCGCGGCGCGTGCGGTCGAGTTCGTCGGGCTCCCCGAGGCCCAGCTCAACCTGGCGCACGCGGTGCTGTACCTGGCGCGCGCACCCAAGGCGAACTCGGTGATCACCTCGCTCGGACGTGCGCTCGAGGACGTCCGGGAGCGCGCGGCCGGGAGGGTCCCCGCTCATCTGCGGGACGCTCACTACCCTGGCGCGGCGAAGCTCGGCCACGGCGCCGGCTACCAGTACCCGCACGACGCACCGGAGGGGTGGGTGGACCAGGAGTACCGCCCGGCGGAGCTCGGGGACCGTCGGTACTACGAGCCGACCGGCCGCGGCGACGACGTCGAGCGCACCCCGGGCTCGGCGAGACCGGACCGGGACGCACCGGACCGATGAGCACCGCCGCGCTCGTGCTCGGTGCGGTGGCGCTGGTGGTCGCCGTCCTCGCCGTCGCCGTCCTGGCGCGGCGCATGGCCCGCGCCGAGCGCACCCTCCGCCGCCTCGAAGCCGAGGTCGACGGCCTGCGCGGGCGCCTCGAGGCGGTCTCGGGCGACGCCCGGGCCGCGTCCATGACCGCCCGGCGCGCCGCCGCCGCGGTGGGTGCCGACGAGCCGGTGCGGGTGCCGATGGAGGCCGTGACCGGCAAGGTCGTGAAGGCCGTGGCGTTCAGCGCGGGAGCCCGCCGGGCGCTCGCCCGGCTCGCCGATCCGCGCGCCCTTCGGCGCTCGGCGTGAGGCCAGGATCGTGATGAAGCGGGTCACCTGGCTCGCGGTGGGGTTCGGGTTGGGCATCGGCGTCGCCACCAAGGCCCGGCAGCAGGTCGAGTCGCTCACCCCGACGGATGCCGCGGCGAGGGTCCGCCGGGCGCTCACCGAGGCCGTGGGCGTCGGTCGCGACGAGATGCGCCGCCGGGAGGCGATGCTGCGGACCGTCCTCGCCGCCCCGTCCGCCCCGCACGACGGGCGTTCTCCCAACGGGAGCGCCGACCCCGGGCGGTAACCTGGGCGGATGCAGGCGCGAACCGCCGACGAGCTTCGTGCCGTCTTCCTCGACTTCTTCGCCGAGCGCGGGCACACCGTCGTGCCGTCGGCGAGCCTGATCCCGCACGACCACACCCTCCTGTTCACCAACGCGGGCATGGTGCCGTTCAAGCCCTACTTCGTGGGCGACGAGGCGCCGCCCTGGAAGCGGGCGGCCTCGGTGCAGAAGTGCGTCCGGGCGGGCGGGAAGCACAACGACCTCGACGACGTCGGCCGCACCAACCGGCACTTCACGTTCTTCGAGATGCTCGGGAACTTCAGCTTCGGCGACTACTTCAAGGCCGACGCCATCAGGTGGGCGTGGGAGCTCTACACCGACGTCCTCGGCCTCGACCCCGAGCGTCTGTGGGTCACGGTGCACACGACCGACGACGAGGCCGAGCAGATCTGGCGCGACGAGGTGGGCGTCCCCGCCGAGCGCATCCAGCGCCTGGGGGACGACAACTTCTGGCGCATGGCCGACACCGGGCCCTGCGGCCCGAGCTCGGAGATCTTCTGGGACCTCGGTGACGACCACGGCCCGGGCGGCGGGCCCGCGGTCAACGAGGACCGCTACGTCGAGATCTGGAACCTCGTGTTCATGCAGTACGACGCGCAGCCCGACGGCGAGCTCGTGCCGCTGCCCGCGCCGAGCGTGGACACCGGTGCGGGCCTCGAGCGCAACCTCGCCGTGCTCCAGGGCGTGACCTCCGCGTGGGACATCGACGTCTTCCGTCCCCTCATCGCCGCGGCCGAGGCCGCCACCGGCGCGACCTACGGCGGCTTCCCGGGCACGAGCACCGACGTGTCGTTGCGGATCCTCGCCGAGCACGGACGGTCGATGACGTTCCTCGTCGCCGACGGGGTGGTGCCGTCCAACGAGGAGCGCGGCTACGTGCTGCGCCGGATCATCCGCCGGGCGGTCCGTCATGCGTTCCTGCTCGGCGCGACCGACGCCGTCACGCCCGCGCTCGTCGATGCCACGGTGCGCGTGATGGGAGACGCGTACCCGGAGCTGGTGAAGGGTCACGACCACATCGCGACGACCGTGCGCCGCGAAGAGGAGCGCTTCCGTCAGACGCTCGAGCGCGGCCTCGACCTGCTCGAGCAGCTCGCGGCGAAGGGCGACGTCAGCGGTGAGGATGCGTTCTTCCTGCACGACAGCCTCGGCTTCCCGATCGACCTCACCCGCGAGATCGCCGAGGAGCGCGACCGGACCGTCGACCTCGACGACTTCCAGGCGCGGATGCGGGCGCAGCGTGAGCGCGCGCAGGAAGCCCACAAGACCGCGGGCGGCACGGTCGCCGCGCCGGTCGAGGTGTACCGGGCGCTGCTCGACGAGCACGGTGGCACCGAGTTCACCGGCCGCCAGGAGTACGTCACCACCGGCGCGACGGTGCGCGGCCTCGTCACCGCCGGCGCGCGCGTCCCGAGCGTCACGGCGGGGGAGCCGGGTGCGGAGGCCGTCGACGTCGTGCTCGACCGCACGCCGTTCTACGCGGAGTCCGGCGGGCAGGTAGGCGACACCGGTGTCATCACGACGGATGGGGGCGCCGAGCTGCGAGTGCTCGACACGCAGTACGGCCTTCCCGAGCTGGTGGTCCACCGTTGCCAGGTGGTGCAGGGGTCGGTCGCCGAGGGCGACGTCGTCACCGCCTCGATCGACGCCGACCGGCGTGACGCGATCCGGCGCAACCACACCGCGACGCACGTGCTCCACTGGGCGCTGCGCGAGGTGCTCGGCACCCACGTCCAGCAGTCCGGCTCGATGGTCGGCCCCGACCGGCTGCGGTTCGACTTCAGCCACTTCGAGGCGGTCACGCCCGAGGAGCTGGATCGCATCGAGGCGCTCGCGAACCGCGAGGTGATCACGGACGCGCCGGTGCGTCACTACGAGACCACGAAGGAGCACGCGGAGCAGCTGGGCGCGATCGCGTTCTTCGGCGACAAGTACGGCGACCTCGTACGCGTGCTCGAAGCCGGTGAGCATTCGATCGAGCTCTGCGGGGGCACGCACGTCCACGCGCTCGGCTTCATCGGGCCGATCAAGATCGTGAGCGAGGGATCGGTCGGGGCGAACCTTCGCCGGATCGAGGCGGTCACAGGCGCGGGCGCGCTCGAGCGGATCCACGACGAGGAGACCACGCTGCGGTCGACGGCCGGGCTCCTCAAGGTGTCACCCGACGAGCTGCCCGATCGCGTCGAGCGGCTGCTCGGCGAGGTGAAGGCGCTGCGCGACGAGCTTGCGACCGAACGGGCGCGCCAGGCCGTGGCCGAGGCGTCGACGCTCGCCGCCGCGGCCGAGGGCGGCGTCGTCGTCGTGCGCCGCGACGGCCTGACCGCCGATCTGCTCCGCCAGCTCGCCCTGGCGACCCGCGACGCGCTGGGTTCGGGCATCGTCGGTGTGGTCGGTGTGGGCCCGGACGGGGCGAAGCCGGCGCTGGTCGTGGCGGTCACCAAGGATCTTGTCGCCGATGGGGTCTCGGCGGCCGACCTGGCGGCCGACGCCGCCCGGGCGATCGGTGGCGGCACCGGGAAGCAGGCCGATGTCGCGGTCGGTGGCGGCAAGGACCCGGCGGGGGTCGACGACGCCTTGGCCCTGCTGGCCCGCCGGGCGCAGGATGCGGCCGGGGGCCGGGCCGCGCCCGCCTCGCCGGCGGTGCGCTGATCCTCCTGTCGACGGCGGCGCTGGACATGGCTCGGGTGCTGGGCGTCGACCTCGGCTCGCGCCGGATCGGTCTGGCGTGCTCTGATGCCACCGGGACGATCGCGAGCCCGCTGCGGGTCCTGGTCCGCAGCGGCGACGCAGCTCGGGACCACCGGGCGATCGTCGAGGCCGCGACCGAGGAGGAGGCAGAGCGCATCGTGGTGGGCTGGCCGTTGTCGATGTCGGGGGCGGAGGGGACCGCAGCGGTCGCGGCGCGAGCCGAGGCTGACGCGATCCGGGCCATCGCGGGTGACATCGCGGTGGAGCTGCACGACGAGCGGCTGACCACGGTCACCGCGGAGCGTGCGCTGCTCGAGTCGGGGATGCGCCGGAAGTCGCGCACGAAGGTGCGCGACGCGGTCGCCGCCGCGGTGATGCTCCAGGCGTACCTCGACGGTGCGGCGTCGGGCGGCGGTCGATGAGCGACTGGCAGCGTCCCGGCGACGGCCCCCCCGGTGGTCGTCCGCCGCAGGGTCGTCCGCCGCAAGGTCGTCCACCCCAAGGTCAGCCGCCCCAAGGTCGTCCGCCGCAGGGCCAACCCGGGAGCGCGCCGCGCCGTCCTCGTCCGGACGCTCGGCCTGCACCCCGGCGGGGTGGGGGCGGACGACCGGCACCCGATCCGTCCGAGGCGCCGACCGACCAGATCCAGAGCGTCGGCCGCTCGGCGCGTCGCGGTGGCGCCGCGGCAACCGGCGCGGCGGCGACGCGCGGCGCACGCGGCGAGGGGGAGAGCGCCGGGCGCGCGCGACGAGGCGGTGACGACGGCGGCCGCGGGCGGCGCGGGAGCGGCCGCTCGAAGGCGGAGCGCAAGCGGGGTCGCAAGCGCGGTCGGCGTGTCTTCATCGTGCTCGCGATCCTGGTGCTCCCGTTCCTGCTCGGCGCCGCGTGGTTCGCGTACCAGCTGCGTCCTGGCTCCGACGGCGCGGCGGTCGGCATCAAGATCGGCGATACGTCGTGCGCGGGCACGAACACGAGCGCGGATCCGGTCGAGATCGAGACCGGCGACCGCAGTGCCGTCGCCGATGCGCTCGCGAGCGCGGGCGTCATCGACTCGGCACTCGCCTTCAAGCTGTGGGGGACGGTCACGAGCGCGGGCCCGTTCTCCGACGGGTGCTACGAGCTCCACAAGTCTCAAGGGGTGCGCGGCGCGATCAGCGCGCTGGAAGCCGGTCCCGCCCAAGTGCCGGACCAGGAGCTGCTGCTGCCGCCGGGTCTGACCATCCCGCAGATCGCCGAGCGGGTCGGTGAGCTGCCGGGCAAGAGCGCCGAGAAGTTCCTCGCGGCCACGCAGTCGGGCGCGATCCGCTCCAAGTACATGCCGCCCGAGGTGACCTCGCTCGAAGGGTTCCTCTTCCCGGACACGTACCGCATCGGGGCCACGGAGACGGAAGAGGCGATCGTGCGCAAGCTGGTCGCGCGCTTCGACGAGATCGGCGACGAGATCAACCTCGGCAGCGCCTCGCGCGTCTCGCCGTACCAGACCGTGATCGTCGCGTCCCTGATCCAGACCGAGGCGAAGCTGGCCGAGGACGCGCCGCTGATCAGCGCGGTCGTGTACAACCGCCTCAATGACGGCATGCAGCTGCAGATCGACGCGACGCTCTGCTACGCGCGACTCCAGGCGACCGGCACGGGGTGCTCGGACGCGGCGCCCCCGAACAACTCCGACAAGGCGATCGACTCGCCGTACAACACCTACCGCGCGTCCGGGCTGCCACCGACGCCGATCTCGAGCGTGACCAAGGCATCCCTCGAAGCGGCCATGGCGCCGGCCGACGTGCCGTATCTCTTCTATGTCGTGGCCGACGCGAACGGGAAGCACGCGTTCGCCACGACGTTGTCCGAGCACGAGGCGAACGTCGCGGCAGCACGCGCCAAGGGGCTGCTGTGACCGATGCCGGTGGTGCGCGCGGCCTCATCCGGGGCCGGACGCGCGTCGCCGGCATCATCGGTGATCCGGTGGAGCACTCCCGCTCTCCCGCCATCTGGAACGCGGGCTTCGAGGCGGCCGGTCTCGACTGGGTGTTCGTCGCGCTCCCCGTGGCCGAGGGTGACGCTGCCGGGGCACTGGCCGGCATGCGCGCGCTCGGCATTGCCGGCCTGACGGTGACGATGCCGCACAAGACGGCGGCGGCGCACGGCTGCGACGAGCTCACGGAGACCGCGGCCCGCCTCGACGCGGTGAACGCGGTGGTCGCACGCGACGGCCGGCTGCTCGGGGGCTCGACCGACGGTGAGGGCCTCGTCCGCAGCCTCCGTGAGGAAGGATGTGATCCCGCGGGTCGCGAGTGCCTCGTGCTCGGTGCGGGCGGTGCCGGACGGGCGATCGTCCTCGCGCTCGGTGACGCCGGCGCGCGGGTCACCGTGGCGGCCCGGCGACCGGACGCAGCCGCGCTCGCGGCCGACCTCGCGCCCGAGGGCTCCTCCTGCACGCTGGACGCAGTTCAGGAGCGCCTCGCGTCGGTCGATGTCGTCGTCAACGCCACGCCACTCGGGATGCGCGGCGAGGGCCCGCCGTTCGATCCCGCCGCACTGACCCCGGAGCAGTTCGTGCTCGACACCGTGTACCACCCGGCCGAGACGCCGCTCCTCACCGCAGCCCGCGCCCGCGGGATCCCGTGCGCGAACGGTCTCGGCATGCTCGTGCACCAGGCCGCGGTCTCGTTCGAGTGGTTCACGGGCTTGCCCGCGCCGCTGGACGCGATGCGCCGCGGCGCCGAGCTCCCGTGACGAGCCGATGACCGCGGCGATCGCCGCCGCGTGCGGCGTCGTCGGGCTGCTCGCGGGGTTCGCGGTCCCGGTCCTGGTGGAGCGGGTGCCGGAGAAGGCGCCGCTGCTCGCCGGGCCGTACCCGGAGATCCGCCGATGGTGCTCGGTCCCGTTGGGGTGGCTGATCGTGCTCGGCACCGGCGCGCTCTGCGCCGGCATGGGTCTGCGGTTCGGTGACGCGTGGGAGCTTCCCGCGTTCCTGGTGCTCGCGGTCGGTCTCGTCGCGCTCTCGGTGATCGATCTGCGGCTCTACCTGCTGCCCAACCGTCTCGTGTTCCCCCTGTCGGGCATCTCGGTCGTGTTGCTCGCGATCGCTTCGCTCGCCGAGGGCGACGCCGAGCTAATGCTGCGCGCGCTGGCCTGCGGCGCCGCGGCCTTCGCCGCGTTCACGGGGCTGCACCTCGTCTCGCCGCGTGCGATGGGGTTCGGCGACGTGAAGCTCGCGTTCGTCCTCGGCCTCGACCTCGGCTGGCTGGGGGTCGGCGAGACCGTGCTCGGCCTCGTGCTCGGGTTCCTCTACGCCGCCGTGGTGGGCGTCGTCCTGCTCGCCACCCGGTTGCGCACCCGCAAGGACCACGTGCCCTTCGGGCCGTTCATGGCCGCCGGAGCGCTCACCGCGGTGTACGTGGGCTCGGCGATCCTCGACTGGTACCGCGGCTGATACCCGGTCGCGGCTGATACCACCCAGGGATCGCGGGGGCGCGCCGGTATCCTGGGCGGGTGCTGCGCTTCCTGACCGCCGGTGAGTCACACGGCCCCGGCCTGGTCACGATCGTCGAGGGGCTCCCCGCGGGGCTGCCGATCCTCGTCGACGACATCGCCGCGGAGCTCGCCCGCCGCCGCCTCGGCTTCGGCCGCGGCCCGCGCATGCGCTTCGAGCAGGACGAGCTCGAGCTGCTCGGTGGCATCCGGCACGGCCGCACGCTCGGGTCCCCGGTGGCGATCCTGATCCGCAACACCGAGTGGCCGAAGTGGGAGCAGGAGATGTCGCCCGCGCCGGGCGCCACCGAGAAGCCGCTGCGCCAGCCCCGGCCCGGCCACGCCGACCTCGTCGGCATGCAGAAGTACGGCTTCGACGACGCACGCGACGTGCTCGAGCGAGCCAGCGCCCGGGAGACCGCGGCCCGGGTCGCGGCCGGCGCGCTCGCCAAGGCGCTCCTGGCCCAGATCGACGCACACGTGCTCAGCCACGTGATCCAGCTCGGCGACGCGCGCGCCGACACCGAGCGGCGCCCGAAGCCCGCCGACCTCGAGGCGGTCGACGCCTCGCCGGTGCGATGCTTCGACGGCGCGTCGGAGGCCGCGATGATCACCGCGGTCGAAGGCGCGGCGAAGGCCGGCGACTCGCTCGGCGGTGTCGTGGAGGTGCTCGGCTACGGCGTGCCGCCCGGGCTCGGCTCGCACGTGCACTGGGACCGCCGCATCGACGGTCTCCTCGCCCAGGCGCTCATGAGCATCCAGGCGATGAAGGGCGTCGAGATCGGCGACGGCTTCGAGGTCGCGGGCCGACGCGGGAGCGAGGCCCACGACGAGATCCTGTGGGACGCGGACGCCGAGCAGTACCAGCGCGGCTCGTCGCGCGCCGGCGGCACCGAGGGCGGCATGACCACCGGCGACCTGCTGGTCGCGCGCGCTGCGATGAAGCCGCTCGCCACGCTCAACCGGCCGGTGCTGCGCACGGTCGACGTCGGGACCAAGGAGGAGACGGTCTCGTTCAAGGAGCGCACCGACGTCACCGCGGTCCCGGCGTCGGGGGTGGTGGCCGAGACGATGGTCGCGCTCGTCCTCGCGGCCGAGGTGCTGCGCAAGTTCGGGGGCGACTCGGTGCCCGAGCTCGTGCGCAACCACGACGCGTTCCTCGCGTCGCTGGGATGACCGCGAGCCCGTCCGGGCACCTGGTGCTGATCGGGATGATGGGCGCCGGCAAGACCACGGTCGGTGCGCGCTGCGCAGCCTTGCTCGACCGACCGTTCGTGGACGTCGACGACATCGTCGAGGCGGTCACCGGTCGCACGGTGCGCGAGATCTTCGCGACCGACGGCGAGGCCGCCTTCCGCGCCCTCGAGGCCGAGGCGCTGCGGGACGCGTGCGCGGCGCCGGAGCCGTCGGTCATCGCGGCGGGAGGCGGCGCGATGCAGGATCCGGTCAACCGCCGTGCGGTGGAGCAGGCCGGCACCGTGGTGTGGCTCCGGGCGGAGCCCGACGAGCTGGCGCGCCGGGTCACGGCCGACGGCGTCGCCGAGCGTCCGATGCTCGCGGGCACCGACGCCGCCCCGTCGATCGAGCGGCTGCTCGCGGTCCGCACCGCGGGCTACGAGGGGCTCGCGGATGTGGTGGTCGACACCGACGGTCGCGACGTCGACGCGGTGGCGGCCGAGGTGGCGCGGGCGGTCGCCGCGTGACCTCGCTCCACCGCGTGGTCGTGGGTGTGGACCCTCCCTACGACGTGCTCGTCGGTCCCGGTGCGCTCGCGAGGGTGGCCGAGGTGGTGGGCGATCGACGGCGGGTCGTCGTCGTGAGCCACCCGCACCTCGTCGAGTCGTACGGGGGAGCGCTCGACGGCCTCTGGTCCGCCGAACGGCCCGCCTGGTTCGAGACGATCGAGGACGGCGAGGGCGCGAAGTCGCTCGCCACCATCGATCGGCTGTGCCGTGCGTTCGCGGCCGGTGGTCTGCTCCGCGGCGATGCGGTGGTGGCGCTCGGTGGGGGTGTCGTCGGCGACACCGCGGGCTTCGCCGCGGCCGTCTTCCACCGCGGCGTCGCGGTGGTGCAGGCGCCGACCACGGTGCTCGCCCAGGTGGACTCGGCGATCGGCGGCAAGACCGCAGTGAACCTCCCCGAAGGCAAGAACCTCGTCGGCGCGTTCCACCAGCCGATCGCGGTCGTGGCCGACACCGACACGCTCGCCACGCTGCCGGAGCGCGACTTCCGTAGCGGGCTCGGTGAGGTGGCGAAGTACGCGCTCATGCCCGAGGGCAGCGCGCTCGTCGACCTGCTGCGGCTCCAGGTCGACCGGGTGCTCACCCGCGACGCCGCGGTGCTCGGCGAGCTCGTCGCCGCGTGTGCCGCGATCAAGGCGGACGTGGTGGCCGCCGACCCGCACGAGCGCACAGGCATCCGGGCGCGGCTGAACTTCGGCCACACGTTCGGCCACGCGCTCGAGACGACGACCGCCGGGCTCGGTGCCGACGACTCGGCGGGCATCGCCCACGGCGAAGCCGTCGCCATCGGTCTGGTCTTCGACGTCAACCTCGCCCACGCGATGGAGCGGGTCGGCCTCGACGTCGTCGATCGCGTGCACGGCGTGGTCGCCGGTCTCGGCCTGCCCACCGAGGTGCCGGGCGAGCTCGCCGCCGCCGCCCTCACCGACGTGATGCGGCGGGACAAGAAGTCCACCGGCGGGCTCACCTTCGTGGTCCCGGGTGCCGACGGCCTCGGCCTGGTCACCGACCCGCCCCCGGTCGCGCTCGAGCACGCCTTTCGCGCGGTCGGCGTGGCCACGTGAGCGAAGACCGCCCGCATCGCGGGCGCGATGGGAGAGACTGACGCCGTGGCGACGATCCTCCTGCTGTCGGGCCCCAACCTCAACCTGCTGGGCGAGCGCGAACCCGAGATCTACGGCACCGACACGCTCGACGACTGCGTGGCCGACGCCCGCGCCGCGGCGTCGGCGGCGGGCCACGAGCTCGAGCACCTCCAGTCGAACCACGAGGGCGAGCTCATCGACGCGATCCAGGGTGCCCGCGGCCGGTGCGCGGCGATCGTGATCAACCCGGGCGCATACACGCACTCCTCGTACGCGATCGCCGATGCGCTCGCCGCCTACGACGGCGTGTCGGTCGAGCTCCACCTCTCCAACCCCGCGTCCCGCGAGGAGTGGCGTCGCCGGTCGGTCGTGGGCCCGTACGTGACCGGGACGGTCGCCGGCTTCGGGCGCGCGGGCTATCGCCTCGCGGTCGACGCCGCCATCTCCCGGCTGGGCTCGTGACCGCCGCACCCACGATCGAGGCGTTGCCTCCGGTCACCGTCGGCTCGCGCCTGGACGCGGTCCGCGCCACCTTCGACGACGCCGGCGTCGACGCGTTGCTCGTGACCCGGCTGCCCAACGTCCGCTACCTCACCGGGTTCACCGGTTCAGCCGGACTCGTCCTCATCGCCCGCGACGACGCGTGGTTCGTGACCGACGGTCGCTACGCCGAGCAGTCGGCCACCCAGCTCGGCGACGCCGGTGTCGACGCCCGCATCGAGATCGCGCCGACGGCCGCCGACCAGCGCGCGGTGCTCACCGCCGCCGTCGACGTCGCCCGCCTCGGCCTCGAGGCGCACGGCGTCACCTGGGCCCAGCAACGCACCTACGCCGAATGGTTCGCCGCCGAGCTCGTGCCCACCGAGCACGTGGTCGAGCGGCTGCGCGAGGTGAAGGAGCCCGGCGAGGTCGCCCGCATCCACGCCGCCTGCGCGATCGCGGACGACGCCCTGGCCGCGGTGCTGCCCCTGCTCTACGACGGCATCACCGAGCAGGCCTTCGCCCTCGCGCTCGAGAACGAGATGCGCGAGCGCGGCGCCAGCGGCACCAGCTTCGACACGATCGTCGCGTCGGGACCCAACGGGTCCAAGCCGCACGCCCGGCCGACCGGCCGGACGATCGAGCGCAACGAGCTGGTGGTCATCGACTTCGGATGCATCGTCGACGGCTACTGCTCGGACATGACTCGAACCGTGAGCGCCGGCGATCCCGGTCCCGATGCGACGCGGGTGTGGGAGGTCGTCGCCGAGAGCCAGCGCGCCGGCCGCGACGCGGTGCGCGCCGGTGTGGCCTGCCGCGACGTCGACGCCGCCAGCCGCGAGGTGATCGTCGAGGC
>CAZKTS010000189.1:0-22109 GCA_964555735.1 uncultured Bifidobacteriaceae bacterium | reverse complement strand
GTCATCCTCGACCAGGCCGGCGCCGAGAAGCTGATCGGCCAGGGCGACCTGCTCGTGCTCACCGCGTCGTCGAGTCGTGCGCAGCGGATCCAGTGCGCGTGGGTCGACGAGGAGTGCGTGCGCAAGGTCGCCGCCCACTGGAAGCGCCAGCTCGCCACCCCCGAGTACGTCGACGGTCTGGCCGAGGACGCGCCGGGCTCGGGTGGCCCGGGCGGCGACGACGACGACGGCGGCGACGAGCTGCTCGGCGAGGCGATGAGCCTCGTCGTGCGGGGTGGCCTCGGCTCGACGTCGATGCTCCAGCGCAAGCTCCGGGTCGGCTTCGCCCGGGCGGGCCGCCTGATGGACCTGCTCGAGCGCAAGGGCGTGGTCGGGCCGTCGCACGGGTCGAAGGCCCGCGACGTGCTCATGACCGTCGAGGAGCTCGAGGAGATGGAGCGCCGAGGAGCCCTCACCTCCTGAGTGCTCGGCGTCTCGAGGCGGGACCGGGAGGGGGAGCGCCGAGGAGCCCTCACCTCCTGAGGCCGAGGCAGTGCCGGAGCAAGTGACGATGTGGGGCGACAAGTCCCCCAGAGCGTCACTTGCTCGGCGTCTCGGCAGGTAAGGGCGAGGTTCGGGGAGTCCCAAGAGGAGCCTCAAGCAGTCCGGGACCGCTGCCGACAACCCCGTGGGGTGGGCGAGAGCTCGCTGGGGTTGACAGTGCTGTCGAAGCTGCCGTTCCGATCGAAGCTCGTCCTCGTGGTGAGCGTGCCCTTGCTCGTCCTGGTCGTGTTCGCCGGGGTGGCCATCAAGGGCCGGTTCGACGCGCTGAACGCCCAGGAGCAGTACGGCCGGCTGGTCGGACCGTTCCAGTCGCTGACCGCGGTGAGCCGTGCGGTCGCGACGGAGGGGGTGGCGTCCGAGGTCTTCGTGGGTGGGATGCCGCGCGCTCAGGCTCGCCTCGACGCGTCGCGTAGCGCCACCGACGTTGCCGTCGCGTCGCTCCAGCGAGACGTGAGTGAGCTCGACGGCAACGTCAGCGACGCCACGTACGAGGCGGCGTCGCTGTTCACCTCGGACCTGGCCGAGCGGGTCGGCACCTACCGGCGCGCGGTCGACGGCGGCAGCGCGTGGGTTGGCTTCTTCTCGCCGATCGCGCGCAATGCGCTCGACATCTCGGCGTCGGTCGCGCGCGACACCGATGACCGCGACCTCGCCGACGGCTTGGGCTCGGTCCTCGACCTCGACCGACGCCAGGTCGCGCTCAGCGACGAGTCGGCGATCGTCATGCACTACTTCCGATACGCGGACTCGGCCGGCGACATCGGGCCGACGATCGCCAGCACCGGCGCGGGCCCGTGGGTCGACGCGATCGCTCGCGAGGCGGCCGGGGTCAGCTCGTTCAACGAGAGCGCAACGGACGAGATGGTGGCCGCGTACCAGCGTGCGGGCGGTGCCGATCTCCTGCCCAACCCGATCCGGGACGACACGTTCGACGGTGACCTCCCGACGTCGCTGACCGTCTCGCCGGCCGAGTACCTCGACTTCTACGACCAGCAGCAGGCCCGCCTCGACGCCGGCCGCATCGCGGTGCAAGAGGTGGTCAACGACACGGCAGCCGCGCAGCAGTCCGACGCACGAACCGAGACGTACCTCGTGGCGCTGGGCACTGCGCTCGTGATCCTGATCGTGCTGGCGCTCACGTGGATCGTGGTGAAGGCCGTCAACCGGCCGCTGCGAGCGCTGACCCGCGCCGCGCGCGACGTCGCCGAGCGGCGGCTGCCGCGACTCGTCGACACCCTCCACCGCGGTGGCGAGCTCTCACCCGACCAGCTCGAGGAGATGGCGCCGATCCGGGTGGAGTCCGACGACGAGATCGGGGAGCTCGCGAAGGCGTTCAGCACGATCCAACAGGTGACGGTGTCGGTGGCGGAGGAGCAGTCGGAGCTGCTCAAGAAGGGCATCGGCGACCTCTACGTGAACCTGGCGCGCCGCAACCAGAGCCTGCTCGACCGCCAGATCTCGCTCCTCGACGACATGGAGGCGACCGTCGAGGACGCCGACGAGCTGTCGTCGCTGTTCGAGCTCGACCACCTCGCCACCCGGATGCGGCGCAACGCGGAGAGCCTGCTCGTGATGTCCGGCGCGTCCCAGCCCCGTCAGTGGGGCACGGCGATCCCGGTGCTGGACGTCGTGCGGGCGGCCGCGGCCGAGATCGCCGACTTCGCCCGGGTCACGTACTTCGGGTTCGAGGGCGACACCGCCGTCGCGGGGAACGCGGTCTCCGACGTCACGCACCTCCTCGCCGAGCTGCTCGAGAACGCGACCGCGTTCTCGCCGCCGGACACACCGGTGGTCGTCGCCGGGCGCGCGGTCGACCGGCGCTACATCGTCACCATCACCGACGAGGGCATCGGGATGGACGAGCCGCGGGTGGCGGCCGCGAACGCGCTGCTCGCCCGACCGCCGGCCCCCGGCCTCACGCTGTCGCGGACCCTCGGCCTCCACGTGGTCGCGCACCTCGCCTCGCGCTACGGCATCGGTGTGCAGCTGCGGCGGGCGCCGAGCAGCGGCCTCACCGCCGTGGTGGCGCTCCCGATCACCGTGCTCGCGCGCGCCGGCGAGCCGGTCGCGGAGGCGCCCGCGCCGCCCGCAAGGGAGCGGGCCGAGCCGGTGCGTGCGGAGCCGGTGGACGCGGGCGTGGTCGACCCCCTCGAGGTCGCCCGCAGCGATCGACCGGCACCGATGCCCGACGACGCGCCGCGCGAGGCGCGGCCCATGCCGGCGGCGGTCGGCGCCCCGAGCGGCACTCCGGACGACGACGCGATCGCCTGGCGCAGCGAGACGACGACCGAGGCGCCGTCGAGCCGGGCGCGGGCAGACGATGCGCCCCCGGACGAGCGCGACCTGCCGCGCCGCGCGCCGGCGGCCACCGAAGCGCCGGTGCCGAACGGGAACGGGAATGGACACGGCGCCGGCGATGGTGCGGTGCACGTCGGCCCCGAGATTCCGGGCGATGGTCGCCTCACCACGCGGACGCCGGGTGCCAACCTCACCCACCAGCCGGGTGCGACTGCGGGCAGGTCGTCGGGTGAGGTGCGCCCTCGCCCCGAGCGCGTGCACGACCTGCTGAGCCGACACGAGCGGGGCAAGCGCGACGGCCGTGTGCGTGCACCCGAGGGTCCGTCCGACATGGGGGAGGACGGCCGGTGATCAAGCTGAGCTCCGAGGCCCGGAACCTCAACTGGCTGGTCTCCAACTTCGTCGCCGGTGTGCCCGGCGTGAACCAGGCTGCGGTCGTCTCGTCCGACGGGCTGCTCATCGCCATGTCCGACGGGTTGGACCGTGTCAGTGCGGACCGGCTCTCGGCCGTGGCCGCGGGCCTCCACAGCATCGCTCGAGGTGCGGGCGGACCGCTCGGCGGCGGCGCGGTGCACGAGGTCGTCGTCGAGTACGAGCACGTGCTGCTGTTCGTGATGAGCATCAGCGAGACGTCGCAGCTCGCGGTGTCGGCGTCGCGACCGTGCGACGTCGGGCTCGTGGGCTACGAGATGGCGGTGCTCGTCGAGCGTTGCGCCGACGCGATGACGCCGGCCCTGGTCGCGGAGCTCCAGACCGCGCTCCCACGGTGAAGGGTCCGGAGTGAGCGAGGACCCGCCGCCCCGGCCGCCGCGCCTGGTACGGCCGTACGTCCTCACCAAGGGGCGGACCCGGGCGCCGGGCGCGCCGCTCGCGCTCGAAGCGTCGATCACCGCGCTCGTGACCCCGGACGAGTTCGCGGCCGACGCGACGCCGGAGTCCCGCCGCATCGTCGAGCTGTGCGAGCAGCCCGTCTCGCTCGCCGAGCTCGCGGCCCGCATGTTGCTCCCCGTCGGGGTCGTGCGCATCCTCGTCGCCGACCTCGCCACCGCCCACCAGGTGCGCGTGGGCGAACCGACCCCCGGTGACGCCGCGACCGACGTCACGCTCCTCGAGAGGCTGCTCGTTGGCATCCGCGCTCTTTGACCACGGGACGCGTCAGGCGTCCGTGCCGGTGGCGATGAAGATCGTCGTCGCCGGCGGCTTCGCGGTGGGCAAGACCACGTTCGTCGGCTCGATCTCCGAGATCGAGCCCCTGCGCACCGAGGCCGAGATGACGGTGGAGAGCCTCGGCATCGACAACCCTGGACCGATCGCCAAGTCCGGCACGACCGTCGCGATGGACTTCGGCCGGATCACGATCGGCCCGGACATGGTGCTGTACCTGTTCGGCACGCCGGGCCAGGACCGCTTCTGGTTCCTCTGGGACGAGCTGGTGCGCGGTGCCGTCGGCGGGATCGTGCTCGTCGACACTCGCCGGGTCGCCGAGTGCTTCGCCGCCGTCGACTACTTCGAGACGCTCGGCATCCCCTTCGTGGTCGCGGTGAACCTGTTCGACGGTGCCGCGACGCACCACCCGCGCGAGGTGCGCGAGGCGCTGTCGGTGCCGGCGAACGTGCCGGTCGTCCTGTGCGACGCCCGCCGCAAGAGCCACGTGCAGGAGACCCTCGTCCTCCTCGTCGAGTCCGCCCTCCGGAGAGCCCAAGGCCTGAGCGCGTAGCGTGTCGTCCCGTATGGGGCGGTTGCGGACGTGCGGTGACTGCGGCAAGGGCTTTCCGCTCTTGTTCGGACACCGCGAGCAGTGCACCCAGCGGCGCGTCGAGCTGGTCGTCACCGCCGTCGTACTCCTGAGTGTCGCCATCGGACTGACGATCGCCACCGGCTCACCGGCACGCGATCTGGTCGTGCCAACGGTCGCCGGAATCGTCGGATGCGTCATCGCGCGGGTTCTCCTCCGTGCCCGAGGCAGGACGTGAGGGGCAGACGCACGTGATCCCCCGACCGCACGGAGGCCGAGCAACAGCGCCCGGTAGCATCGTCGGGTCATGCCGAGCCCTGCTGCACGGCCGACGTTCTGGGTCGAGACCCTCGGGTGCCCCAAGAACGCGGTCGACTCCGACAAGGTGACGGCGTCGCTGGAGGCCGACGGGCTCGAGGCGGCGCGCGGTCCCGACGACGCCGACGTCGTCGTGGTGAACACGTGCGCGTTCATCGAAGCGGCCCGCCAGGAGTCGATCGACACGATCCTGGCCCTCGCCGAGGCGCGCCGCCCGGGTGCCCGGCTGGTGGTCACCGGATGCCTGGCCGAGCGCTCGGGTGCCGAGCTCGCGGCGGCGATGCCCGAGATCGACGAGATCATGGGCTTCACGGACGAGGGCACCATCGGCGAGGTCATGCTCGGCCTCCCGCGCCGCAAGCCCACCGGGGTGCGCGACCTGCTCGAGCTGCCGCGGGCGGTACCGAGCGTCCCGTGGGCGTACCTCAAGGTCGCCGAGGGCTGCGACCGCGCCTGCGCGTTCTGCGCGATCCCGTCGTTCCGGGGCAAGCAGCGGTCTCGGACCCCCGACTCCATCGTCGAGGAGGCCCGGCAGCTGGTCGACGGCGGGGTGGCCGAGCTCGTGCTCGTCGCCCAGGACCTTGCCTGGTACGGACGCGACGCGGGTGAGCCCGGTGCGCTCGCCCCGTTGCTCCGACGCCTCGACGCCGAGCTCGGGTCGGACGGGCTCCGCCGCGTGCGGCTCCTCTACCTCTACCCGAGCGAGGTCCGGGACCCGCTGGTGTCGACGATGCTCGAGCTCGACACCGTGGTGCCCTACTTCGACCTGTCGCTCCAGCACGCCGACCGCGACCTGCTCGCGCGCATGAAGCGCTGGGGGAGCGGCGAACGGTTCCTCGACATCGTCGGCGGGATCCGCGCGCAGCAGCCCGACGCGGTGTTCCGCTCGTCGTTCATCGTCGGCTTCCCGGGTGAGACCGAGCGCGCCCACGAGGCGCTGCTCGGGTTCCTCGATGGCGTGCAGCTCGACTGGGCGGGCTTCTTCTCGTTCTCGCCCGAGGACGGCACCCCGGCGGCGACGCTCGACGGCGCGGTGCCCGACGATCTGGTGCGGGAGCGCCTGCGTGAGTGCGACGAGGTGCAGGGCCCGATCACCCAGGCCGCACGGGACGCGCTCGTGCGTGCCGGGACCGAGATCGAGGTGCTCGTCGACGGCACCGACGACGATTCGGGCGACGCCGTCGGCCGTACGCACCGCGAGGCGCCCGAGATCGACGGGATCGTGCGGCTCGACGGCTCGGGCGCGCGGCGGGGCTCGTGGGTGCGGGCCAAGGTCACGGACGCGCTGGGGCCCGACCTGGTGGCGGACCCGATCGAGCTGCTCTCGTGAGCGCGCGGGGCAAGGGCGAGAAGGCCGAGCCGAGAGAGCTCAGCGAGATCAAGGAAGAGATGCAGGAGCGCGCCCGGCGCTTCAGCGAGTCGGCGATCAAGACGCCGGCGAACGCGATCACGCTGCTGCGCCTCCTGTTCGCGATCCCGGTGCTCGTGTGGATCCTCGACGAGGGCCACTCCACGTGGGGCACGTTCTCCGGCTGGATGGTGCTCTGGGTCACCGACGGCCTCGACGGCTGGCTCGCCCGCCGCGACGGCACGACGCGCTCGGGTGCGTTCCTCGACCCACTCGCCGACAAGGTGCTGGTGCTCGGCGGGTTCATCGCCCTGGCGATCCGCGGCGACTACGCCTGGGTTCCGGTGGCGATCGTGGTGGCGCGAGAGCTGCTCGTGTCGCTGTATCGGACGCTCGAAGGCCGTCGTGGCGTCTCGCTGCCCGCGCGCAAGCTGGGCAAGTGGAAGGCGAACGTGCAGTTCCTCGCGGTCGCGATCGTGCTGTTCCCGCCGACCTCCGACGTCGGTTGGCTCCAGGACGTCGCGCTCTGGGCCGCGGTCGCGATGTCGGTGCTCTCCGCGGTCGACCTGTTCGCCGCCGCCCGACGACAGGAGTCCACCCGATGATCTTCAGGCCGACGAAGGTGAGCCGATGAGAGTCGATGTCCTCGCGATCGGCACCGAGCTGTTGCTCGGCCAGATCGTCGACACCAACAGCGCGTGGGTGGGGGAGCAGCTGGCGGCCGTCGGCCTCGACACCTACGACCACCGGAAGGTGGGCGACAACCTCGATCGCATGGTCCAGTCGCTGCGCGACCTGCTGCGCGAGGCCGACGCCGTCGTCGTGTGCGGCGGCCTCGGGCCCACCCAGGACGACGTGACCCGCGAGGCGATCGCCGAGGTCATGGGCACGACGCTCGAGCGGCGCGACGAGCTCGTGGAGCAGATCGCGGCGCTCTTCGGGGTGCGCAAGCGCGACATGCCCCAGAACAACCTGCGCCAGGCCGACATCCCGGTCGGCGCCGAGCCGATCCCGAACCCGATCGGCACCGCGCCGGGCATCCGGGCGGAGGTCGCCGGCGACGGCGCCGCCACGAAGGTGATCTACGCGGTGCCCGGGGTGCCGTACGAGATGCAGCAGATGGTGCGCGACTTCGTGCTGCCCGACCTGCTCGAGCGGTCCGGCGAGAAGGCCGTCATCGTGTCGCGCACGCTCAAGACCTGGGGGACGTCGGAGTCGGGGCTGGCCGAGACGATCGCCCACCGGGTCGACGCCCAGACCAACCCGACGATCGCGTTCCTCGCCCGGGGGATCGAAGGGCTCTGCGTGCGCCTCACCGCGAAGGCGCCGACGGACGACGAGGCTCGCGCGCTCATCGAGGCGGAAGAGACCGAGCTGCGCAAGATCCTCGGCGACGTGATCTTCGGCGTCGACGAGGAGACCATCGAGCACTCCGTGATCTCGCGGCTCGAGGACCGCGGCTGGACGCTCGGTGTCGCGGAGTCGGTGACGGGCGGCCTCGTCGGTGCTCGCCTGGCCGACGCGCCCGGTGCCAGCACGACGTACCGCGGATCGATCGTGTCGTACGCGACCGAGGTGAAGCGGTCGGTGCTGGGCGTGACGGCGGAGCAGGTCGTGAGCGGCGAGTCGGCCCGCGAGATGGCCGCGGCCGCGCAGCGGGTGCTCGGTGCCGACGTCGGGATCTCCGTCACCGGCGTCGCGGGGCCGGCGACGCAGGAGGACCAGCCGGTCGGCACGGTGTGGTTCGGCCTCGCCCTCCCCGGGCACGAGCCCGAGGCAGTGGAGACCCGCCTGCCCGGGGACCGCTTCCGGATCCGCCAGTTCGCCACCATCTCGCTCCTCAACCTCCTGCGCCTCCGCCTCGACGCCCTCGGATAGCTCGCAGCCCCGGTCAAGGTCCTGTTTGGTCGATCGATGCGCCTCTGGCGCCCTCGATCGACCACACAAGGTCTCGACCGGGGTCCCGATGGGCCGTCGGCGGAAATCCACCCTGAGCGAACGGGTGTTCGCTAGTCTCACAGGACTGGAACTACAGGGGTGTGGTTCTCCCGCCGGGACTGTCATACCCTCGCCGTACAACTGGTCGAGCACCTTCCCCCCGCTCGCAACGTCTTCAGGAGGCACCACGGTGGAACGAGAGCAGGCACTCGACATGGCGCTCGGCCAGATCGAGAAGCAGTACGGCAAGGGCGCGGTCATGAAGCTCGGCGAGCAGGGCAACGTGTCCGTCGCCGCGATCTCCACGGGGGCACTCGCCCTCGACCTCGCCCTCGGCATCGGCGGCCTGCCCCGCGGGCGCGTCGTGGAGATCTACGGCCCGGAGTCCTCCGGGAAGTCCACGCTCGCCATGCACGTGGTCGCAGAGGCCCAGCGCAACGGCGGCGTCTGTGCCTACGTCGACGCCGAGCACGCGATGGACCCGGTCTACGCCGGCGCGATCGGCGTGAACGTCGACGAGCTCTACATCTCCCAGCCCGACTCGGGGGAGCAGGCGCTCGAGATCTCCGACATGCTGATCCGCTCGGGTGCGCTCGACGTCATCGTGATCGACTCGGTCGCCGCGCTGGTGCCCCGCGCCGAGCTCGAAGGTGAGATGGGCGACACGCACGTCGGCCTCCAGGCCCGGCTCATGAGCCAGGCGCTGCGCAAGCTCACCGCCAACCTCAACCGGTCCAAGACCGTCTGCATCTTCATCAACCAGCTGCGCGAGAAGATCGGCGTGATGTTCGGCTCGCCCGAGACCACGTCGGGCGGCCGGGCGCTGAAGTTCTACTCGTCGGTCCGCCTCGACATCCGCCGCGTCGAGACCATCAAGGACGGTGCCGAGATGATCGGCAACCGCACCCGGGTCAAGGTGGCGAAGAACAAGGTGGCGCCGCCGTTCAAGATCGCCGAGTTCGACATCATGTACGGCAAGGGCATCAGCCGCGAAGGTTCGCTGCTCGACGTCGCCGTCGACCTCGGCATCGTGAAGAAGTCCGGCGCGTGGTTCACCTACGAAGGTGAGCAGCTCGGTCAGGGTCGCGAGAACGCGAAGAAGTTCCTGGCCGACAACGTCGACATGGTCTTCGAGATCATGGAGAAGATCAAGGTCGAGGCCGGCATCGGTGAGCCGGTGGTGGACCTCACCGACGCCGACGCCGACGACAGCGAGGAATCCCTCGAGGTCGAGTCCTAGCTCTCCTCACTGCCCAGCCAGCCCCAGCGCAGGAGTCGGTGGCGGGTCCGTCCCGCCACCGACTCGCGTCCGGGCCCGTTGGCGGAGAGCGTGGCCTCCCGAATCGGTAGGCCACGCTCTCCAAACAAGGTCAGAGGAGCGCGCGGAGGATCGCGGTGACGCCCGCGACCGCCGAGATCGAGAGCACCGCGGGTCGCAGCCAGCCGCTGTCCACGTGCACGTGCAGGTGCCGGCTGATCCAGAGCCCGACGACCATGAACGGCGCGAGCGCGAGCGCCAGCAGCGCCTGGTCCTCGGTGAGGTCGCCGGTCGCGAGGTAGCCGATGAGCGAGAGCGTGGCGCTCGTGGCGAAGAACGCGCCGAGCGTCGATCGAGCGGTCGGGCCGGTGCGGTGCTGGAACAGCAGCGCGACCGGCGGTCCGCCCACCGCGCTGGCCGTCCCGAACAGGTTCGAGGTGAAGCCGGCGGCGAGCGCCGTGCCTCGGTTCGTGGGGACCGGCGGCGACAGGACGCTGAGGAGGACGCCGCCGAGGACGGTCACCCCGACGATCACCGCGAGGGCGGTGGTGGTGGCGATCGAGATCACGACCAGGCCGAGCGCGGTGCCGGGCAGCGCGCCCGCGAGCATCCAGGGCAGGGCTACGCGGTCGACGGCATGGTGTTCACGAACCAGGGTGGTGATCGCCAGCGGCACCGCGACCAGCACGAGCGTCGCCGGGAGCGCCTCGGGGATCACGATCGCCACGAAGGGTGCGGCGAGCATGTTGAGCCCGACGCCGATCGCCCCCTGGACGATCGCGCCCACCAGGATCGCCGCGGCGGCCACGACGAACTCCAGCACGTGCACGTCCATGAGGCGCGGGACCCTACCGGCTGCGGCCGCGGTGACCGTCGGAGATCCCGGGCCTCCGGCGTCGTACACTCCTCGCCGTCCACGTTCGACAGGGCCACGTTCGACAGGGGAGGGCGGAGAGGATGCTGTTCGGCGAAGGGATCCTGGCCCTCCTGATCCTCGCGTTCTGGATCTGGGCGATCTTCGACTGCATCGCCACGGACGGCTCCCTGTGTCGCAACCTCCCGAAGGTCGTCTGGCTCATCCTCGTGATCCTCCTGCCGACGATCGGCTCGCTCGCCTGGCTGCTGCTCGGCCGCCCGCTGCGGGCCGGCTGGCAGCCCGGGAGCACGCAGTCCGGGCCGTCGAGGCGGCCGCTCGGCATCGAGGATCACCCCCGCTACTCGGCGACGTCGCCCGGCATCTCCGACCGTCGCTCCGCGGAGCTCGACGCCCAGCTCGC
Source organism: uncultured Bifidobacteriaceae bacterium (assembly GCA_964555735.1). Lineage (GTDB taxonomy): Bacteria > Actinomycetota > Acidimicrobiia > IMCC26256 > PALSA-555 > CAZKTS01. The sequence continues at coordinate 11,394 of CAZKTS010000189.1, read as the reverse complement.
CCAGTGGGAGGCCGAGCAGGCCCGGGCCATGCCGCCGCACCCGGCGCCCGATGCCGGGCGCACCCTGGACGAGTGGGAGGCCGACCTCGACCGGCGCGAGGCGGAGCTGGCGCGTCGCGAGGCCGAGCTGCGGGAGCAGAACGCCGAGGGGCGCGACGCCGACGACGCCTGAGCGCTAGCTGTTCGGCGGGTTGATGAACTGGTGCGTGAGGACCGTCTGGGAGAGCTTGGTCCCGTCGATCTCCATCTTCTGACGCACCTTCACGTGCGCGTCCGCCTTCGTCGGCGCGAGGCGGGTGAGGTCGAACGTGGTGTGCCCGTCACCCTGACCGTCGGAGCTGAACAGGTGCACCTCGGACCCGCTGGTCGGGTCCTCGAACGTCTGATCGTCGGCGTGCTGCTCCAGCGTGACCGCGACCTCGAAGCGGTTGCCCTTGCGGCTGAGCAGCTCGTACTCGGCCGTCTGCTCCAGGGTGATGCCCGAGAGGGTCACGGTCATCTCCGCCTTCCAGCGGGCTCCGACGCCCACGGGCTCTTCGGGCAGCGGCACCGACAGCTGGTTGGCCTGCTGCGACAGCTGGTCGACGAGCGTGGCGATCGTCGCGTCGAGCCCACTCGGCACGTCGACCACGCTCTCGAGGACCTGCCCCTGCGGGGTCATCGTGAACGTGGCCTGGAGGCCCACGATCTCCTCGAGCTGCTCGGTGACCCGCTCGGCCGACGCGCTGTCGGCCGCGCTGCCGTTGCCGACCTTGACGTCGGCGTAGGAGTAGGTGGCAGTGATCACCCCATCGGCGGCGACGTCGGTCACCGCGACCGGCACGGTGAACTCCACGCGGGGCGAGGAACCGCTGCGGGGCGGTTGCGAACCGACCTTCTGGCTGATCCGCGTGGTGACCACGAGGGCCACGTCGGCCTGCTCGCCGACCTCAAGGTCGTAGCGGAGCTCCTTCTTGGCGCCGTCGCCGGCGTCGATGAGGGTGACCGTGGGCGGCGCGACGTCGGCTCCTGCGGTCCTCGGCGTGAGGACCACGGCGGGGGTGGCGAGCAGGGCGACGGCGAGGACGAGCGACCGGCGGCGCATCCGCGAACGCTAGACGTCCACGCGGTCGGGTTCCGTACACTGGTTCGCCGTGACCCAGCGCGTCCACGTGCGCACCTTCGGGTGCCAGATGAACGAGCACGACTCGGAGCGCATCGCGGGACTGCTCGCGGCCCAGGGCATGGAGCCCACCGACGATGTCGATGCCGCCGATGTCGTGGTCCTCAACACCTGCTGCATCCGTGAGAACGCCGACAACAAGCTCTACGGCCACCTCGGGCACCTCAAGTCGCTGAAGGACCGTCGCCCGGACCTCCAGATCGCCGTCGGGGGCTGCCTCGCCCAGAAGGACCGGGAGCTGGTGCTCGAGCGGGCCGGGCACGTCGACGTGGTCTTCGGCACCCACAACCTCGCCGACGCGGCCACCCTGCTCGAACGGGCCCGGGTCGAGGGGCCGATCGTCGAGATCCTCGAGGAGCACGAGGCGTACCCGTCCGCCCTGCCGGCCGCCCGCGCGTCGGGGCACTCGGCATGGGTGACCATCCAGATCGGCTGCGACAACACGTGCGCGTTCTGCATCGTGCCGTCGGTGCGCGGCTCCGAGGTGAGCCGCCGCGTCGGCGACATCGTCCGGGAGGTCGAGGAGCTCGCGCACGACGGCGTCACCGAGATCACGCTGCTCGGCCAGAACGTCAACTCGTACGGCCGGGACCTCGGCGCCGGGCAGTGGCGGCCGCGCTTCGCCGACCTGCTCCGTGAGGTCGGCGCGGTCGACGGCATCCGTCGCGTGCGCTTCACGTCGCCACACCCGAAGGACCTCCGGCCCGAGACCGTGGAGGCCATGGCTGCGGTCGGCGCGGTCTGCGAGCAGCTGCACCTCCCGCTCCAGTCGGGCAGCGACCGCACCCTCGCGCGCATGCGTCGGGGCTACACGGCCGAGCGCTACCTCGAACGACTCGCCGTCGCGCGCGACGCGATCCCGGATCTGTCGGTGAGCACCGACATCATCGTCGGCTTCCCGGGCGAGACCGACGCCGACTTCGCCGCGACCCTCGACGTCGTGGACGCGGCGCAGTACGACGCTGCCTTCACGTTCGTGTTCTCACCCCGTCCGGGTACCGCGGCCGCGGAGATGGTCGACGACTTCGTCGACTCGGAGGCCACGCAGGAGCGCATGCAGCGGCTCACGGCCGCGGTCGAGCGTCACGCGCTCACGCGCCACGAGGCGCGGGTCGGTCGGGTCGAAGAGGTGCTGGTGGAGGGTCCGTCGAAGACCGACCCCACCCGCCGCTCGGGGCGCACCCGCCAGGGCAAGCTCGTCCACTTCGCGGCCGAGGCTTCCGAGGTGCCCGACGGTTCCTATGCCGATGTCACCATCACCCGCGCCGCGCCCCACTGGCTCGCCGGCGAGCTGGTGGCGGTCAACCACCGTCCCGCCCGTCCGCGCGTGCGGATCCCCGTCGCGGCCACTTGACCCACCTGGCCCTGGTCGGGCCGACGGCCACGGGCAAGACCGCGCTGGCGCTCGCGGCGGCGGCTGCGCTCGGCGACGTCGAGATCGTCTCCGTCGACTCGATGCAGGTGTACCGCGGGCTGGACGTGGGGACGGCGAAGTCCACGCCGGCCGAGCGCGCCGGCGTGCCGCACCATCTCATCGACGTCGCGGAGCCGTCCGATGACTTCACCGTCGCCCGCTTCCAGGTCGAGGCACGCGCCGCGGTGGCCGACGTCGAGGCGCGCGGCAAGCGCGCGCTGCTCGTCGGCGGTACCGGTCTCTATGTTCAGGCGGTCGTCGACGACCTGCGCTTCCCGGGGGAGGACCTCGCCCTCCGCGCCGAGCTGGAGGCCCGGACCACCGAGCCGGGCGGGGTCGCCGCGGCCTACGCCGAGCTCGAGCGCGCCGACCCCGAGGCGGCGGGTCGCATCGATCCGCACAACGCACGGCGCATCGTCCGCGCGCTCGAGGTGATCCGGCTGACCGGGCGGCCCTTCTCGTCGTTCGGTCCCGGTGTTGCCGCCTTCGGGCCGACGGTCTTCCCCGTCGACCAGGTGGGGATCTGGCTCCCTCGTGAGGTGCTCGCGGCCCGCATCACCGCGCGCGTCGACGCGATGCTCGCCGATGGGCTGCTCGACGAGGCCCGGACCCATCGGGCCGACCTGTCGCGGAACGCCGCCCAGGCCATCGGCTACCGCGAGATGCTCGCCGTGCTCGACGGAACGCTCACCGAGGACGAGGCGTCGGGTGCGATGGCGCGGCGCACCCGGTCGTTCGCTCGGCGGCAACGCATGTGGTTCCGCCGGGATCCCCGCATCACCTGGCTGGCCGCGGCCGACAATCCGTGCCGCCTGCTCCCGGCGCTCCTGGCATTGTGGGGCCCGTGAGCATGCACCTCAGCAAGCTCCACGGCACCGGGAACGACTTCCTCGTGACCGTTGCGCTCGACGGCAGCCCCGCCCCCGGGGCCGCCGAGGCGCGCGCGCTCTGCCACCGCAACCTCGGTGTGGGTGCCGACGGTCTCATCACCCTGTTGCCCGGCCAGGACGGGGCCGACTGCACGATGGAGCTGCGCAACGCCGACGGCGAGGTCGCGGAGATGAGCGGCAACGGCATCCGTTGTCTCGCCTGGGTGGCGCATCGCGAGGGTCTCGGCCGACCCCACCAGCTCGTCGTCGACACCGGCGGCGGCCGGCGCACGGTGTCGACCTTCTTCGACACCGGAGAGGCCGACATCGCGACCGTCGACATGGGTCCGGTGACCTTCGATCCGCCCTCGATCCCGCTCGACGCTCCGAGCGCGTTCGACCTCGAGGCGACGTTCCACGGCGTGACCTACTCCGGTGACGCCGCCGGCATCGGCAACCCCCACCTCGTGCTGTTCGTCGACGACGTCGAGGCGGCACGAGTCGCGCAGCACGGTCCGCGGCTGGAGCACGACGAGCGCTTCCCGAAGCGCACGAACGTCGAGTTCGTCCAGGTCGTCGGCCCCGATCACCTGCGGCTCCGGGTCTGGGAGCGGGGCGTCGGAGAGACGCTCTCGTGCGGCACGGGCGTCTCGGCTGCGAGCGCGGTCGCGCACCGGCGGGGCTTGGTCGGCACCGACGTCGTCGTCGACGTGCCGGGCGGCAGTCACACCGTGCAGCTCGGCGAGACCGTGCACCTCGGCGGCGAGGTGCAGCACGTCTTCGACGTCGAGGTCGACGTCGACGCCCTCCTGGGGGCCCGGGCATGACGCCCCCGTCCGGACGCCAGCGGCGGAGGCTCACCGCCACCGAGACCGACTTCGACGTCGTCCAGCAGCGCGCGCTCCTCGTGGGTACGGGGTTCGGCACCCGCACGGTGGAGGAGGCGGAGGCATCGCTCGACGAGCTGGCCCGCCTGACCGACACGGCGGGCGCGCTCCCGGTCGAGACGGTGCTGCAGCGTCGCGACCGGCCCGACCCGGCCACCTACGTCGGTTCGGGCAAGGCCGAAGAGCTGCGGTCCCTCGCCGACGGTCTCGACATCGACGTGGTCGTCTTCGACGACGAGCTCACGCCCGCGCAGCAGCGGAACCTCGAGAAGCTCCTGGGCCGCGACGTCGTCGACCGCGTTGCGCTGATCCTCGACATCTTCGCCCAGCACGCCACCAGCCAAGAGGGCATGGTCCAGGTCGAGCTCGCGCAGTACCGCTATCTCCTGCCCCGCCTGCGCGGCAAGGGCAACGAGATGAGCCAGCAGGCCGGTGGCATCGGCACCCGGCGCGGGCCCGGCGAGACCCAGCTCGAAGTCGACCGCCGGCGCATCCAACGCCGGGTCACCAAGCTCGAGGCAGAGCTCGAGCGCCTGGCCAAGACGCGTGCCACGCAACGCAAGGCCCGCACCCGCCGGGCGATCCCGCGGATCGCACTCGTGGGCTACACGAACGCGGGCAAGTCGACGCTCCTGAACCAGATGACCCAGGCGGACGTCGTCGTCGAGGACCGGCTGTTCTCCACGCTCGACCCCACCACGCGCCGGCTGCGCCTCCCGGGCGGCGAGACCGTGCTCGCGTCCGACACGGTGGGCTTCGTGCAGCGCCTGCCGCACCAGCTCGTCGAGGCGTTCCGCTCGACGCTGGAGGAGGTGGTCGACGCCGACGTGCTCGTCCACGTGGTCGACGGCAGCTCGAGCGATGCTCTCCGCCAGGTGGCGGCCGTGCACGAGGTGCTGCGCGACATCGGCGCGGGGGAGGTCCCCGAGCTGCTGGTCGTCAACAAGGTGGACCTCGGCGTCGACGACGACGTCGACCGCCTCGCGGTCAGCGAGGGCGCGGTCCGCGTGTCGGCCGCCACGGGAGAGGGCGTCGACAAGCTGCTGGAGGCGATCGCCGAGCGCCTGCGCGCGCTCGCGCGCGTCGTCGAGCTGACCGTCCCGTACGAGCGCGGCGACGTCCTCGCCGCGCTGCACCGTGACGGCGAGGTCCTCGTGGAGGTGCACGCCGATCGCGGCACCCGGGTGCGCGCCCGGTTGGGTGACGCCGAGGCCTCCCGGTTCCGGGAGTTCGTGACCGGCTGATGCCCGGCTTCGTCCCGCCGCCGTACCCCCACGATCGCCTGGCGGGCCTCAAGGAGATCGCGGCCGCGGTCCCGGGTGGGCTCGTCGACGCCTCGGTGGGGACGCCCGTGGACCCGATGCCCGAGGTCGCGATCGAGGCTCTCGTCGCGGCCACTCCCGGGGCCACCGGCTATCCGTTCACCATCGGTTCGCTCTCGCTGCGCGAAGCCGCGGCGGCGTGGATCACTCGACGCTTCGACGTGGCCGCGGATCCGCAGGCCGTCATCGCGTGCATCGGCACCAAGGAGATGGTGGCGAGCCTGCCCCGGCTGCTGTCGTTGCGCGATCCGTCGCGCGACACCGTCCTCTACCCGGCCGTCTCGTACCCCACGTACGCGATGGGAGCGGAGCTCGCGGGCCTGCGCGCGGTGCCCGTTCCCGTCGACGAGGGGTGGCGGCCCGACCTCGACGGCGTCGATCCCGCCGATGCGCGTCGCGCGCTGCTGCTGTGGCTGAACGATCCCGCGAACCCCACCGGCGTTGCCGCCTCCACCGCGGGCATGCTCGCGTCGGTGGGCTGGGCGCGCGAGCGGGGGATCCTCGTCGCCAGCGACGAGTGCTACGCCGAGTTCACCTACGACGACCAGGGCGCGCCCGCCGCGCCGGCCACGGCCCTGAGCGCCGGCCCGGACGGCGTGCTCGCGGTGCACTCGTTGTCCAAGCGCTCGAACATGGCGGGGCTGCGGGTCGGATTCGTCGGCGGCGACCCCGACCTCGTGCACTACCTGGGTGAGACGCGCAAGCACGGCGGCCTCATGGTGCCCTCACCGGTGCAGGCCGCGGCCGCCGCCGCGCTGGGCGACGACGAGCACGTCGAGGAGCAGCGGGCGCGCTATGCCGCCCGTCGGGCTCGGCTCGTCCCCGCACTCGAGCGGTTCGGACTGGTGCACGACGGCGGGCCGTCCGCGTTCTACCTCTGGCTCCGCAGCGCCGGCGAGGCCGCGTCGGCCTGGCAGCTCGCCGAGCGCCTGGCCGCCGTCGGTACCCTCGTCGCCCCCGGCGACCTGTACGGTCCGGCGGGCGAGTCGCACGTGCGGCTCGCGATGTCGATCACCGACCAGCACGTCGACCGCACGGTCGAGCGCCTCGGTGCGGCGAGCCCGGCGACGAACCGAGGAGGCAACGGGTGAGCGACCTCGAGCAGCAGATCACCGCGCTCTGGGACGGACGGGACGACCTCGGCGCGGTGATGCCCGAGGCCGAGGCCCGCGCCGCGGTCGAGGCCGCGGTGGGGCTCCTCGACTCGGGCGAGGCCCGCGTCGCCGAGATCGTCGACGGTGAGGTGGTCGTCCACCAATGGCTCAAGCAGGCCATCCTGCTGCTCTTCCGGTTCGCGCAGATGGAGACGATCGAGCTCGGGCCGTTCGAGTACGCCGACAAGATCCCGCTGAAGCACGGGTTCCAGTCGTCGAAGGTGCGGGCGGTGCCGGGCTCGCAGGCGCGCTGGGGCTCGTACCTCGCGCCCGGAGTGGTGCTCATGCCGAGCTACGTCAACATCGGTGCTCGGGTCGGCGCGGAGACGATGGTCGACACCTGGGCGACGGTCGGGTCGTGCGCGCAGATCGGCGAGCGGGTGCACCTCTCCGGAGGCGTGGGCATCGGCGGCGTGCTCGAGCCGCCGCAGGCCGCGCCCGTGATGATCGGTGACGACACCATGATCGGGTCGCGCTGCATCGTCGCCGACGGCGCGCGCGTCGGCAACGGTGTGGTCCTGGGTGCGGGGTGCGTGCTCACCTCCACGATCCCGGTGATCGACGCCGAGACCGGCGACGAGCTCGGCCGGGGCGTCGTGCCCGACTGGTGCGTCGCCGTGTCGGCCACACGCCCACGCACCTTCGCGGGGGGCGAGTTCGGCCTGCCGTGCGTGCTGGTCCTGAAGCGTCTCCAGGAGGGCGAGCGCCACGAGAAGGCCCGCCTCAACGAGATCCTCCGCGACAACGACGTCGCGACCTGAGCCCGTCGCCCTCGCTGCGGCGGTGCTCCGATCGGCGCCGGGCTCAGAGCGAGCGGTCGAACCAGCCGTTCGCCCAGCGGCGGAAGCGGGCGACCCGCACACCTCGTGGGCCGCGTCGCGGGGTGGGGTGGTGGGGCTGACGGAGTGCTCGACGGCGGTCGTCGGCGAGCGCGGCGGCGATGGTGGGTGGGTACTGAGCCATGCCCCGAGGATGCGCCTGATCCCCGGCGCCGACGAGTGGCAGGTTTGCCCCTGAGCGCGAGGAAACTGCCACTCGGCAGGAATGCCGCTGTCCGTTAGGATCGGGCCATGCCCGACGCACCGGCGATCCCCTCGCCCGTCGAGGGGATCCGTCCCGCCAGCGGTCGCCGCCACGTCGTCGCGGCGGTGGTCCCCCCGGAGCCCAGCCTGCTGGAGCTGGCGGCGGCGATCGAGGTGTTCGGCATCGACCGGAGCGAGCTGGCGAGCCCCTGGTACGAGCTGCGGGTGTGCGCCGCCGGACCGTCGGCGCCGGGTGGGTTCGGGCTGCCCCTCGCGGCCCCCTTCGGGCTCGAGGGGATGGCGGACGCCGACACCGTGATCGCCATGCCGTGGAGCGACGACACCGCGGTCGAGCCGCCGCCGGAGGTCCTCGCTGCGCTGCGGCGCGCCGCCGAGCGCGGCGCCCGCATGGTCTCGTTCTGCAGCGGCGCATTCGTCCTGGCCGCGGCCGGCGTGCTCGACGGCCGGCCGGCCACGACGCACTGGCAGGACGCCGCCGACCTCGTCGCCGGCTACCCCACGGTCGACGTCGATCCTGACGTGCTCTTCGTCGACGACGGTCAGGTGCTCACCTCGGCCGGCGCGGCGGCGAGTCTCGACCTCGCCCTGCACATCGTGCGGCTCGATCACGGTGCCGAGGTGGCCAACGTCGTCGCTCGCGGCCTCGTGGTGCCGCCGCACCGGGACGGCGGTCAGGCGCAGTTCGTGGAGGCGCCGGTCGCCGCCGAGCCGGGCGCCGACCCGTTCCGTGAGACCCTCGACTGGGCCGTCGAGCATCTCGACGAGCCGCTCGCGGTGCGCGACCTCGCGGTGCGCTCGATGATGAGCCCGCGCTCGTTCGCGCGGCGCTTCCGGCAGGTGACCGGGACGAGTCCTCACCAGTGGCTGGTTCGGCAGCGGGTGCTGGCCGCGCAGCGTCTGCTCGAGACGACCGACGAGTCGGTCGACCTCATCGCGCAGCGGGTCGGCTTCGGTGCCGCCGCGACGTTGCGCATGCACTTCCAGCGTCTGCTGAAGACGACGCCGCTGGCCTACCGCAAGACGTTCCGGACCAGTGGCGCGCTCGGGCTACATGCGGCGCAGGAGTGAGACGACCTTCCCGTAGATCTGCACGTCGCCCGGCTCGAACACCATCTCGTCCATCGTGGGGTTCTCGGGCCGCAGCACGACCTTGCCCCGCCGACGCAGGAGCGTCTTGACCGTGGCCTCGTCGCCCGGGATGCCGGCGACCACCGTCTCGCCGGTCTCGGCGTCGGCCTGCTGACGCACGACCACGTAGTCGCCGTCGAGGATCCCGACGTCGATCATCGAGTCGCCTCGCACCCGCAGCATGAAGAGCTGCCCGGCGCCGGTGAAGTCCTCCGGCATCGGGACGGTCTCCTCGATGTTCTCGGCCGCGAGCACGCCGGTGCCGGCGGCGACGTCGCCGACCAGCGGGATGTGGCGCACCGGGCGGCGCTCGACCTGGGCGCCCGAGCCCTGCTCGAAGTGGATCTCGATGGCCCGGGGCTTCGTGGGGTCGCGGGTGATGTAGCCCTTGTCCTGGAGGGCGGCGAGGTGGGCGTGGACCGTGGACGTGGAGGAGAGGCCGACGGCCTCACCGATCTCGCGCACGCTGGGCGGGTAGCCCCGCTCGCGCTGCTCGGTGTCGATGAACTCGAGGACCTGACGCTGGCGGGGGGTGAGGTCGGTCATCTGGAGGCGACTCCTGCTCCGGTGCGTGGGGCGACGACGGGACGAGTGCGCGGACGGTACCACGATCAGGTGTTCGGGGCAAACACCTGATCGGGGGAACGGGCATTCGAAGTTTTCCTTGACATGCGAACGGCCGTTCGCTTGGATGCTCGAACAGGCGGTCGGCACACCCGGTTGGGACCGGTGGACCGGCCGCCGGCACGCCGACGGACCCTTGCGACACCTTGCGACACAAGGGGAAGACGACTGTCACACCCCACTGGTCCACTGGCCCAGCACACGCACCACGCACGAGGAGCTCGAGAGAACCACAGATGGCTGCCATCACGACTGCCCCCGGCTTGGCCTTCCCGGCGTCTCCCACGACGCGCCGGGGGGCCGGACGCACCGCCACCCAGCGTCTTCGCCGGCCGTCCCCCGCGACCTTCCGACGTCGACGCCTGCTCGTGGCGATCGCCGTCGTCGGGGTCGTGGTCGTGCTGGCACAGGCGGGCGCCGCGCTCGGGGGCTTCTCCCTCGCTGCCTCCGAGCGCCGTCCGACCGTCTCCACCGGCCGCGCCGCCGCGTCCTCGCCGGACGTGGCTGCGGCCGCAGCCGTCGCTGCGACTGCTGCCCCCAGCCCCAACCGCAGCGATGCCGTGGACGCCCGGCCGACCCCCGCAGGGGCGGGCCACGACGAAGGCCAGCACCTCGTCGTGGTCCGGCCGGGCGACACGCTCTGGTCCATCGCATCCCGGATCGACCCGGACGCCGACCCGCGGCCGCTCGTCGACGCGATGAGCGAAGCGCGCGGCGGCGCAACGCTCGAGCCCGGCGAGACCATCCGCATCCCCGAGTCCGACTGACCGCGGCCACCGGGCTCTGTGGGCGGCGCGGTGGTGAGCGGCGCGGTGGCGTGGTGGGTGAGGGGTACCGTGCCCATGTGCGCTGCCCGTACTGCCAGGCCGACGACGACAAGGTCGTCGACTCGCGTCCCACCGACGAGGGGGCCGCGGTGCGCCGCCGCCGCGAGTGCATCGGCTGCGGGCGCCGCTTCACCACGCACGAGCGTGTCGTCGAGCTCCCGCTCATGGTGGTCAAGCGCTCGGGGCTCAAGGAGCCGTTCGAGCGGGCCAAGCTGCTCGCCGGCATCGAGCGGGCCGTCGCCGGGAGCGCCCTCACCCCGGCCGACGTCGCCGCGCTCGTCGGCGAGATCGAGGAGAGCGCCCGCGCTGCCGGGCCGGAGGTGCAGAGCGAGCAGCTCGGCCTCGGCGTCCTCGAGCGGCTGCGCGTGCTCGACGAGGTCTCGTCGGTCCGCTTCGCCTCGGTCTACAAGGGCTTCGACACCGCCGCCGACTTCGAGCGCGAGCTCGGCGAGCTCCGCACCAACCCCAAGCCCTAGAGAACGGGCTCGCGTGGGCGCCTCGTGGCGCTTGGTGGTGGTGTTGGTGGAGGCGGTGGGGAAGAAGTTGTTGCTGGGGCGCAGATTCCCCGTTGACACGCGTGGAATTCCAGTGTTGTAATACGCACCGCATCTCGCGCCGGGGGGACACGAAACCACAAGATATTGTGGTTTTGTGCGCTCTCGACTCGGGCAGGACGTCCCAGCCGGGGCGGTGCGGCACGCAGCGGCAGAAGGAGCCCCACATGGCGATGGCGCCGGAGCAGATCGGGATCGGCATCCGTCGGTACTTCACCCAGCCGGGTGAGCACCCGTACGACAGCGTCGAGTGGGAGACCCGCGACGCGCGCATCCCGAACTACAAGGACGGCACCGACGCCTTCTTCCAGCCCGACGTCGAGTTCCCGGTGTCGTGGTCGCAGAACGCGACCAACATCGTCGCCCAGAAGTACTTCCGCGGCACCCTCGGCACCGACGAGCGCGAGCAC
>CAZKTS010000188.1:0-4386 GCA_964555735.1 uncultured Bifidobacteriaceae bacterium | reverse complement strand
GATCCCGGTCGACGGCGGGGTGACCGCCCGCATGCCGGTGCCCGACCTCTCGGCTGCCGACATCTCGCTCGACTGACGCGTGGATCCTCGCCTGTCGGTGAGCGCGGTGTCGTCGTGGGGCTGGACGCTCGACGAGGACCTGGCGTTCTGGACGGAGCAGGGGATCGACCAGGTCGGCCTCTCGTTCCGCAAGCTCGAGGAGTCCGGGCTCGAGCGGGCGACGGCGCGCGTGCGCGACGCCGGGCTGCGGGTGAGCAACGTGGTGGAGCTCGGTTGGTGGGACCTCGCCGATCCGTCGACCTGGGGACGCCAGCAGGATCGCTTGCGCGGCGCGATCGCCGTCGCCGCGACGCTCGGGGGGTGCCTGGTGCTCACGACCGGGCCGGCCGGACCGCTCGAGTGGGAGGCGGCGGCCGCGGCGCTCGACGCCGCGATCGATCCGGTGCGCACCGCGGCCGCGGCGAGCGGGGTTCCGTTGACGATCGAGCCGACCGGGCCGCTGCGCCTCGACCTGAGCTTCGTCACGACGTTCCGCGACGGTGTGGACCTCGCTCGGCAGCTCGGTGTGGGCGTGTGCATGGAGGTGAACAGCTGCTTCGCCGAGCGCGCCCTTGCCGCGACGATCGCCGACGCCGCAGACGTCCTGGCCCACGTGCAGGTGAGCGACTTCGTGGTGGGCAGCCTGTGCACGCCCGACCGCGCGGTCCCGGGCGACGGCGACATCCAGCTCGGCCGGATCCTCGACGCGGTCATCCGCATCGGGTACGCGGGGGTGTTCGAGCTCGAGCTGGTGGGGCCGCGGATCGAGGACGAGGGCTACGCCGCCGCGATCACGCGCGGCGTCGCGCACCTCGATGACCTGCTCGGTCAGGCGCCCTCGGCGCCGTCTCCCACGGCGTAGGTGATCTCGGGCGCGGCGGCCAGGACCGCCTCGAGCCGCTCGCGGGCGACGGCCACGGCGTCGGTGGCGCGGTGCGCCGTCAGCGCGTCGTCGTCGTGGAACACCTCGTAGCCGAGGACGACGTCGGGCTCGTCGCGCGCCGGGTGGCTGACGAAGACCGCGCAGCCGGGCTCGGCGCGGGTCGCGACGCCGAGGTCGTCGAGCACGCGCAGCAGCTCGTCTCGTCGGCCCGGCGCGGCGGTGAGTCGGGTGAAGATCACGATCGCCATCGCTGCTCCCTCAGCCGGCCCGGGTATACGCGCCGGCGGGCGTGAACATGCCGCGCTGCCAGCGGTCGGGCGTCAGGACGAGCGCGCGCGGATAGTCCTCGAACATCCACCGGGCGAAGTTGCGGCGGGTCCACGGGGTGAGGCCGGCGGCTCGGATCGCGAGCTGCGCGCCCACCGGGTGACGAAGGATGCGCTGGAGCGCCGCGGCGAACCGGAGATCGCGGCCGAGCGCGCGACTGACCGCGCGGCGATAGCTCGCCGCGGCGTCGTGTGCGGGGTCCGCCACGCTTCGCACGATCGCGTCCGCCGCGAGCAGGCCGGTCTCGAGCGCCTGGGCGATGCCCTCGCCCGTCATCGGGTCGACGACGTTCGCGGCGTCGCCCACGTAGAGGACCCGGCCGTCGGCGGCGTGCGCGGCGTCGAACGCGGCGGGGATCGGCCACGCGCGGTGCGCGTCTTCGGCGACCGCGCCCGGACCGAGCACGTCGCGCAGCACGGGCCGGTCGAGCAGGTCGATCCACAGCTCCTTGAGCGCCTTGCCGGTGAGGTCGGCATCGCGCAGGACGCCGAACCCGACGTTGGCCCGCCCACCGGGGAGTGGGAACACCCACGCGTACCCGGGGAGGAGGTCGGGCTCGAAGATCACCCACTGACGGCGGTCGTCGACGCCGCGGAAGTACTGACGGAACGCGTGCCAGGTACCGAGGTCGCGCGGCCACTCCGGGTTCGTCGTCCGCCGCACCCACGACCAATGGCCGTCGGCGGCGACGACGTACGCGGCCTCCAGGGTCTGGCCGTCGGCGACCGTCGCGGTCGTGCCGTCGGGCGCGGTGTCGAGGCCCGTGAGCTCGACGCCTTCGCGCACGTCGATGCCGACGGCACGAGCGCGTGCGAGCAACGCGGCGTCGAGCGCGAGGCGGGGCACCACCGCGGAGTGCTGCCCGTCGGCGGGCATGGGCAGCGTGACGCGACGGCCGGTCGGGTCGACTAGCACGACCTCCTCCACCGGCTGGTAGCCCTCGACCGCCGGCGCGTCGACGCCGAGGCGCTCGAGCAGCCGGAGGGCGCCGGTGGTGAGGCCGTCGCCGCAGGTCTTGTCGCGGGGGAAGGTGGCCTTGTCGACGACGACGACCCGGAGGCCCCGCTCGTGGGCGCGCAACGCGGTCGCGATGCCGGCGGGGCCGGCCCCCACCACCAGCACGTCATGGCGCTCACCGGGCCCGGGCACGGCCCCAACCCTGCCAGGCCCGCGGCGGGGCGCTCGACTGCTGGCCCCGCCGTCGGCGGCTCTCCCGCCCGGTTTCGACGAGGGAGCGGCTCGCGGGCCAGACTCTCCGGCCGTATGAACATCGCAGTGTGCGTGAAGCAGATCCCGGACCCGGCCACGCCGGGCGAGCTGGATCCAGAGACCAAGACCCTGAAGCGTGAGGGCAAGCTGATCCTCGACGAGTCCGACAGCTACGGCGTCGAGATGGCGCTCCAGCTCGTGGACACGGCGGGCGGCGGCGAGGTCACCCTCATCTCCATGGCTCCCAACAACGAGGTGTCGGGCCTGCGCACGGCGCTCGCCATGGGTGCGGCGAAGGCCGTGCTCGTGTCGGACGACGCGCTCGCCGGCAGCGACGCCCTCGGCACCGCCAAGGTGCTCGCGAAGGCGGTGGAGCGGGTCGGCGACATCGACCTCGTGCTCGCGGCCACCGAGTCGACCGACGGCTACACGGGCACCACGCCCGCGCAGGTGGCCGAGCTGCTCGGCTGGCCGTCGCTCACGTTCGCGAAGCACGTGGAGCTCGCGGACGGCAAGGTGACGATCCAGCGTCAGACCGAGGCCGGCTACGACGTCGTCGAGGCGTCGCTCCCCGCGGTCGTGAGCGTGACCGCCGGTGTGGTCGAGCCCCGCTACCCCTCGTTCAAGGGGATCATGGCGGCGAAGAACAAGCCGGTCGACGAGGTGGGCGTGAGCGACCTCGGCCTGAGCGCCGATCAGGTGGGCTGGGCCGGCGCGCGCCAGAGCATCACGAACGTCGCCGCCGCGCCGCCGCGCGAAGCGGGCGAGAAGATCGAGGACGAGGGTGACGCGCACGAGAAGGTCGTCGCGTTCCTCGAGCAGCTCAAGGTCATCTGAGCCCGGACGAGGAGTAGCCGAGCGTCCCGCAGGGCGGTGGCGGGTATCCCGCCGCCGACCGAGCGTGACCGGAAGGCAGAGGAGACTGGAATGGGTATCCCGAAGATCTGGGTCTACGCGGAGCCGACCGCCGAAGGTGACAAGCCGCACACGAGCACGCTCGAGCTGCTGACCAAGGCGCGCGAGCTCGGCGACACCGTGGAGGCGGTCTACGTCGGCCCCAACGCCGACGCGATGGCCGGCCCGCTCGGTGAGTACGGCGCGACCAAGGTGTACGCGGTCGACAAGGGCGACGGGCTCGCCGGTGTGGTGGGTGCCGCGGCGCTCAAGGACCTCATCGACGCCAACTCGCCCGACCTCGTGCTGTTCGCGCAGACCTACGACGGTCGTGACGCGCTCGCTCGTCTGTCGGTGAAGCTCGACCGGCCGGTGCTCACCAACGGCACCGACCTGCGAGTCGACGGCGACAAGGCGATCGTCGGCACCGCGATCTTCGGTGGCAACACGCTCGTCGACACCGAGTTCACCGGTGACGGGCCGTTCCTCGCCGCGATCCGGCCCAAGTCGTTCGCGGCGGAGCCGGGTGGCGGCGGTGCGGCGACGGTGGAGGCGGCCGCGGCCGGCGACGCCGGGCGCGCGGGCGAGGCGAAGGTGCTCGACCACCACGTGGAGGAGCAGGAGGGCCCGAAGCTCGAGGAGGCCCCGGTCGTGGTGTCGGGCGGTCGCGGCATCGGCAGCGCCGAGGCGTACGAGCCGCTGGTCGACGAGCTCGCGAAGCTGCTCAACGGTGCCTCCGGTGCGTCGCGTGCGATCGTCGACGCGGGCTGGGTGCCCTACGCCAAGCAGGTGGGCCAGACCGGCAAGACCGTGAAGCCGAAGGTGTACCTCGCGCTCGGCATCTCGGGTGCGACGCAGCACCTCGTGGGCATGAAGGGCTCCGACAACATCATCGCGATCAACAAGGACGGTGAGGCGCCGATCTTCTCGGTGGCCGACCTCGGGATCGTCGGTGACGTGCACAAGGTCGTGCCCAAGCTCATCGAGGCCATCAAGGCCAAGAAGTAGCGCAGGGCGACTGCGGTGGCTCCCGC
>CAZKTS010000187.1:0-6260 GCA_964555735.1 uncultured Bifidobacteriaceae bacterium | reverse complement strand
GTGGGGTGCTTGAGCGCGTCCTCGACCGCGACGTGCTCGAGCTCGGCCTTGGTGCGGCCGCGGAACGGGCCGCCGCTCGCGGTGAGGATCAGCTTGCGCACCTCGCTGCGCTGTCCCGCACGGAGCGCCTGGTAGAGCGCGGAGTGCTCGGAGTCGACCGGCACGATCTCCCCCGCCCCGCCCTTGGCGCGCGCGGCGGCCACCACCGGGCCGCCGGCGATGAGGCTCTCCTTGTTGGCGAGCGCAAGGCGCTTGCCGGCCTCGAGCGCAGCGATCGTGGCGGGGAGGCCGGCGAAGCCGACGACGCCGTTGATGACGACGTCGACCTCGGGCAGCGCGGCGAGATCGGCGAGCGCGACGGGGTCGGTGATGCCACTGCGCACGTTGGCGGCGGGCACGTCGAACTCCGCAGCCTGTGCGTCGAGCAGCTCGGTGTTGCGGCCCGCCACGAGCGCGACCACCTCGTAGGCGGCGCGGTGGCGACGGATGACGTCGAGGGTCTGGGTGCCGATCGACCCGGTCGACCCGAGGATCGAGACGCGGGTGGGCGCCACTACGAGAAGATCTGGATGGCCCAGAAGTACGCGAGCGGGAGCGCGAAGAGCACGGCGTCGAAGCGGTCGAGGAAGCCGCCGTGGCCGGGCAGGAACCCGCCGAGATCCTTCACGCCGAGGTCACGCTTGATCATCGACTCGGCGAGGTCGCCGAGCGGGGCGGCGATGGCCACCAGGATGCCGAGCACGATGCCGGCGCCGATGCCCTTGTCGGCCCACGGGTGCAGCATCGCCCCGACGACGCCGCCCAGCACGACCGCGGCGATCGCGCCCGCGATGGCGCCCTCCATCGTCTTGTTGGGCGAGATCTTCGGCATGAGCGGCGTGCGCCCCATCGCGCGCCCGAAGAAGTAGGCCGCGATGTCGGAGCCGACCGCGCAGATGACCACGCCCATGAGCAGCCCGGTGCCGCCCGGGTCGGGCTGGAGCAGCAGCCCGGCGAACCCGCCGAACAGGCCGACCCACACGAACGGGATGAGGGTCAGCCCGATGTTGACGATCGGGCGCGCGTGCACCACGTCGAGCATGTACCAGAGGAACGTGAACGCCACGACGACGACGGTGACCACGCCGAACGCCTTGTCGCCGATGCCGGACGAATAGGCACCCGGCACGATGAGCAAGCACCCGACGAGGCCGATGGCCGTGGCCGGGTGGTAGCCACCCCGCTGGAACGCGGTGTAGAGCTCGAGCGCGGACACGATGACGATCGCGGTGACGAGGAGCATCACCGGCATGCGGCCGGCCGCGAACGCGATCAGCGCGACCGCGGCGACGACCGCCGCCGTCGCGACGCGCGGGATCAGGTCCTGCGGGGTGCCGCCGGCGTCGTGCTCGTCGTGGTGGTACTCGTCCTCGTAGTGCCCGCCCGGCGGCGCACCTTCGAGGCCGCCGGTACCCATCGCGTCGTGGTGCACCGGCTCGTCGTACGCCGACGGCGCGCCGAAGTCGTCGGTGCGACCGCGCCGGCCCCGACCGCGACGGCCGCGGCGGCTCGGCGGCGCCCACGCCTCTTCGTCCTCACGGTGGGCGCCGACGCCCATCGTCTGGTCCTGGAGCTCGCCGCCGGACCAGTCGCCCTCGGCCCAGTCGGCGTCGCCGGTGCGGAACCGCGGGCCGGCTGCGCCGGCCTGGTTCCACGCGTCGAAGTCGGCGTCGGCGCTGTCGCCGCCGAGGACGCGGGGCACCTCACCGGTGGCGGGCTCGGACCAGTGCGGGAGCTGGACGGTCCCCGACGGCTGGTCGTAGCCGCCCTGGGCGTAGCCCCCGCCGGCCTCGCCGTAGCCGCTGCCCTGGTCGTGCCAGGCAGCGTCGCTCCAGCCCTCGTCGGCGACGGGCTGCTCGGGCGGACCCCAGCCCGAGCCCGATGAGGGCGCGGCCCAGGCGCCGTCGTCGTCGGGCAGCGCGAAGCGGCCACCGCCGCCCGCAGGGGCCGCCCCGTACGGGTCGCGGTAGGGGTCGTCGTCGGGAGCGCCCACCACGCGCACACCCTCGGCACCCGCAGGTTCACGGGCGGCCGGGGGCGGCTGGTGCCACTCCTCGTCGAAGTCGTCGTCGTGCCAGTCCGACATGCGGAGACAAGGCTAGACCCCCGGCCCCCGTCGCGAAAGCGGAGGGGCTCATGTTGTTGATGTGACTGGAGGGGTAAGCCTTTGCCCCGCAAGGGTTCGGGGCCTCAGACCGAGAGGAGCTCTTTCTCCTTGTGACCCAGGAGCTCCTCGATCTGGGCGACCACGCCCTGGGTGTGCTTCTCGAGGTCCTTCTCGGCCCGGTCGAGATCGTCCTTGGAGATCTCGCCGTCCTTCTCCAGGGCCTCCAGGTCGTGGCGGGCCTCCCGCCGGGCGTTGCGCACCGCGACCCGACCGTCCTCGGCCCGGCTCTTCACCACCTTCACCAGCTCCCGGCGCCGCTCCTCGGTGAGCTGGGGGAACGCGAGGCGGATGACCGCACCGTCGTTGCTCGGGTTCACGCCGAGGTCGCTCTGCTGGATCGCCTTCTCGATCGCCTTGATCGAGCTCTTGTCGTAGGGCGAGATCACCAGCAGGCGGGGTTCGGGGACGGAGAAGCCGGCGAGCTGCTGGAGCTGGGTGGACGCGCCGTAGTAGTCGACGTTCAGCTTCTCGACGAGGCTCGGCGACGCCCGGCCCGTGCGCACCGCGGCGAACTCGCTCTTCACGTGGTCGATGGCCTTCACCATCTTCTCGTGGCACTCGTCGATGACGAGCTGGCTCATCTCGGCGCCTTGGTCAGCCATGGCAGCGTGCTCCGGGGTCGTCGTGCTCGGGCGGGGGCAGGGGCCGGCGCGGTCAGGCCGTGCTGACGAGCGTACCGATCGGCTCGCCGACGAGGGCCCGGGCGATGTTGCCGGGCTCCATGACGTCGAAGACGATGATCGGCAGCCGGTTGTCCATGCAGAACGTGATCGCGGTGGAGTCCATCACCTCGAGGCGCCGGTTCAGCACCTCGAAGTGGCTCACCTCGGCCAGCTTCACCGCGTCGGGGTCGAGGCGCGGGTCGGCCGAGTACACGCCGTCGACGCCGGAGTGCGTGCCCTTCAGGATCGCCTCGGCGCCGATCTCCGCGGCGCGCAGCGCGGCCGTGGTGTCGGTCGTGAAGTACGGGTTGCCGGTGCCGGCCGCGAACACGACGATGCGGCCCTTCTCGAGGTGCCGGATCGCCCGACGCGGGATGAACGGCTCCGCCACCTGGGCCATGTTGATCGCGGTCTGCACCCGAACGGCCTGGTCGGCGGCCTCGAGCGCGTCCTGCAGCGCGAGCGCGTTGATGACGGTGGCGAGCATGCCCATGTAGTCGGCCCGGGCGCGGTCCATGCCCCGCGTCGCGCCGCTCATGCCGCGGAAGATGTTGCCGCCGCCCACCACCACGGCGATCTCGACGTCGAGCTCGCGCCGAGCCGCGGCAACTTCCTCGGCGATGCGCTGCACCACGGCGGCGTCGATGCCGAACCCGATCGTGGTGTCGGCGAACGCCTCACCCGAGAGCTTGAGCACCACCCGGCGGTAGCGGCTCTCGGGCATGGGACCTCCTGCGGGGATGACGACGGGGCGCACCGCGGACGCCACCGGCGACGTCCGCCGGGTCGCAGGCTACCCGGGGCGGTCCAGGGGTTTCGGCGTCAGCAACCCGACTTTGCGTGGGGTTGCTGACGCCAGAATCCCTCAGACGGTGGCCGCCGCCGGTTCGTCGAGACCGAGGTCGGCCGAGACGCGGTGCCAGTGGCGCAGGAAGATGAGGATGGAGGCGACCCCGAGCACGCCCCACGCGAGGAACTCGGAGATGCCCTCCGCCTGGGTGATGTCGGCTCCCCCGCCCAGCGCGGTGCCGGGCGCGATGAGCTCGTAGATGCCGAAGATCGAGCTCGTCAACGCGAAGGCGGCCGTCAAGGCCGCGACGCCGCAACAGCCGTAGTGATACGTGCGATCCACGCGCTGGGCGATGTCGCCCTGACCGCGCGTGCTCGCCATGAACCGCTTGCGCTTCTTGGCGTGGAACAGGAACACCGCACCGGTGGTGAGCGCGACGAGCGCGCACGCGAACGCGTTGGTGTAGTTGCCGTTGTTGGTGCGCTCGCTGCTGTAGTCGAAGATCGGCGTGCCGACCGGGATGAACGTCGTCTCACCTTCGATCGCGGTGATGTCGAACTCTTCGTCGTAGTACGAGTTGTACTCGTCGAACCGGTCCTTGTGGTTCACCATGAGGTCGGTCAGCGAGTACACGACGCCGAAGCTCGCGAACAGCGTCACGAAGAGCGTGAAGATGCAGACAGCCCCGAGGTAGCGCGACGCCGGCCGCGTGCGCTGCGGGTCGTCACCGCCCCGGCCGGCGAGGAGCACCGCGGCCACCGCGATGAACAACGCCAGCGAGATGAAGGTGCCGAGCTCCGACGGCAGCGCGCTGCCCCCGCTGAACATGAACGGATCGGTGAACACGAGTCCCCCCTCGTCGCCCTGGCCGACCGGCATCCGCCCGCCCGCCTGCTCGACCACCGGCGAGCGGCGGTACGGTAGCCGCGTGCGGTGGGCGGGTCGATGGGTGACGGCAGTGGCCGTCGTGGTGCTGACGGTCGGCGTCCTCGCGCCCGTCGCGTCGGCCAAGACTCGACACCCCGAGTACGAGGAGCCGTGGCAGCCACGCGTCGAGGCCATCGCCCACGCGGTGGAGCGCATCAGTGGGGTCGAGTTCGACCATCCCCTCCAGCTGCGGTTCCTCACTGACGCAGCGTTCGACCGCGAGCTCGGCGACGGTGGCGGATCACCCCGGGCCGTCGAGCGCCTCGACCGGACCCTCGGGCTGCTCCAGCCCGAGGACGACCTCGTCGCGCTCTTCGGCGACACGACCGGCGGGCTCGCCGAGGGCGTCACCACGGGCACCGACATCATGATCCGCGGCAAGGAGCACGACGTCTTCCACGACTACGTGGTCGCCCACGAGCTCATGCACGCGCTGCGCTTCCAGATCGACGGCCCGGAGGGCGATGTCCCGTTCACCACGAATCCCGACGACCTCGACATCCTCGTGTACCGGGCGATCTCCGAGGGCGAGGCGGAGTGGGTGGCGCGGCAGTGGCTCGCGGAGCAGTCGCCGGCGCGCCGCCGCGCGTTCGCACGCCAGGAAGCCGCGGTGCGGGCCGAGGGACCTGATCTCCACGTGCCACCGATCCTCCAGCTCGAGGCGCAGGCGCCGTACCGCCACGGACTCGAGCTCTTCGAGCGCACCGAGGCCGACGGGGGCACGCGCGGCGTGAAGCAGCTGGTCAAGACCGAGCTCGACGACGACGTGCGCCTCCTCGACCCGTTCCTGGGCGCGGACGACGTCCGCTCGGGCAGCACGCCACCGTCGGCCGGCCCCGACGAACGCCAGATCGGACCGCCGCAGCGCTTCGGTGCGCTCGGCACCTACTGGCTGCTCGCCAGCCGGATCGACCCGGTGCAGGCGCTCGCCGCGGCCGACGCCTGGAGCGGCGACCGTTACATCGTCACGCGCACCGACAGCCAGAACTGCGTGCGCGCCAAGTTCCACGCCAAGGACGCCGCGGGCGCCGACGTGCTCGCCGGCGCCCTCCAGGCCTGGGCGGCGGCCATGGGCACCGCCACGGTCGAGCGGCCGACGTCTCGTCTGCAGTCGCAGTACATGACCGTCACCGCGTGCGGGGAGCCCGCCACGCCACCGGTCGACGAGCAGCTCTACGCGGCGGACGCGCTCGTCTCGCTGCGCAACCAGATCGTGACCACGGGCCACGACCGGGACCTCACGACGGCCCAGATGCACTGCGTCTTCGACGAATACGTCGCCGAGCCGCGCCTGCTCGGTGCGCTCGCATCGCCGGACGCGATCGCGGACCTGATCGAAGAGATCAGGCCCGCGATCCGAACGACGTGTGGCATCCCGCCGCCCACCGACGACGATCGGCGGGAGCGCTCCGGCTAGTCCTCGCCGATCTTCACCCGGGCGAAACGGCGCACCTCGGCGTCCTTGCCGAGGCTCTCGACGAGCTTGCCGATCGTCGTCTTGGCGTCCTTCACCGATGCCTGCTCGAGGAGGACGTTCTCCTTGTAGAACCCGTTGAGGCGGCCCTCGACGATCTTCTCGAGCGCGTTCTCGGGCTTGCCCTCGTTCTTCGTGAGCTCGGTGAGGACGGCGCGCTCCTTCTCGACGTCCTCGGCCGGCACGTCCTCGCGGCGCACG
>CAZKTS010000186.1:0-3318 GCA_964555735.1 uncultured Bifidobacteriaceae bacterium | reverse complement strand
TTGTCGTGCGTGCGCTCGAGGTTGCCCTGGATGTCGCTGGTCATGTCTTCGTGCGGGAACAGCCCGGGCACCAGGCCGTTCACCTGGATGCCGTACGGCCCCCACTCGACCGCGAGCGACTCGGTGAGGTTCTTCACGCCCGCCTTCGCCGCTGCGGAGTGCGCGAAGCCGGGCCCGCCGGTCCACGCGTACGACGCGCCCACGTTGACGATCGAACCCGGGGTGCCGGCGATCAGGTGGCGACGGCCGAACTCGCGTGCGCAGAAGAACGTGCCGTTGAGCGTGATGTCGACGACGGTGCGCCACGCGTTGGGCGACATGTCCTCGGCCGGCACGGGGAAGTTCGCGGCTGCGTTGTTGATGAGGACGCCGGGGAGGCCGAACGCGGACTCCGCTGCGTCGAACGCCGCGGTGATGCTGTCGGGCTCGCGGATGTCGCACTCGACCGTGAGGACCGGCGCACCGAGAGACTCGATGGCCTCCTTCCCCGCCTCCAGGTGCTCGGGCTTGCGGCTCGCGATCACGATCGACGCACCGAGGCGCGCGAACTCCGACGCGATCGCCTTGCCCAGCCCGGTGCCCGCGCCGGTCACGAACACGCCGACGCCGTCGAACGTCCCCGGCTTGAGCGCGGTGTCACCCACGGCGGGCGGTGCCGGCAGTCCGCGCAGCTCGGGTCGGGTCGTCTCCGCCATCATCAGCTCCCGGTGTAGCGCGGCTCGCGCTCGTCGGCGCGCGCGGCGCGCATCTCGGCCAGGTCGTCGCTGCGGCTGATGAACGTCTGGTAGATCATCTCGTCGGCCATCGAGGTGCGGATCTCGGGGATCGAGAGGTGCTTGATCACCTCGCGCGCCATCTTGATGGTGACGGCCGGCGCCTTGGCGATCTGCTCGGCGATCTCGCGCACCGTGGTGTCGAGCTCGTCGGCAGGGACGACGCGGCTCACGATCCCGTGGGTCAACGCTTCCTCGGCCGAGAGGATGCGGCCGGTCAGCACCATGTCGCTGACGAGCCCCGGGCCGCAGATCTGGTGCAGCACGCCGACGCCACCGGTGTCGGGGATGACGCCGTACGTGGTCTCCGGCAGGCGGAAGCGCGCGTCCTCGGACGCGACGCGGATGTCGCAGAGCAGCGCGCGTTGGAACGAGCCGCCCATCACCCACCCCTTGCACGCCACGATGACGGGCGCGTCGAGCTCCCAGAGCTGCTGGATGCCGCGGTGGCCGCGCCGCATCAGCTCGTGGTGCGAGAGGTCGACCTTGAGGTTCCCGATCGAGCCGACGTCGCGCCCCGACGAGAACGACTTGCCCTCACCCCGCCAGATCACCGCCCGCAGCTCGGGGTGCTGCCGGAGCTCGGCGAGGATGTCGAACAGGCGGGCGTCCATGTCGTCGTCGAACGCGTTGTGCTTGTCCGGGTTGTCGTTGGTGATCGTGGCGATGACGCCGTCGATCTCGAGGTGCAGCTGGGCGGTCACGCCCGCATCCTCTCCTATGGGCCCCTCCGCCGACTACTTGTACGCCTACAAGCAATTTCGGTAGAGTCTGCGGAAACCGACCGAGAAAGAGGACGCCGTGCGCACGCCGATCTGTGAACGCCTCGGGATCGAGTTCCCGATCTTCGCCTTCTCGCATTGCCGCGACGTGGTCGCGGCGGTGAGCCGCGCCGGGGGCTACGGCGTGCTCGGTGCGCTGGCGTTCTCGCCCGACCAGCTCGAGATCGAGCTGAACTGGATCGAGGACAACATCGACGGCAAGCCCTACGGCGTCGACATCGTCATGCCGGCGAAGTACGTGGGCAAGGGCGGCGGCGCGGAGGCGAGCGTCGACAGCCTCGACGCGCTGATCCCAGCGGAGCACAAGCAGTTCGTCGACGACCTCCTCGAGGAGCACCACGTGCCGCCGCTGCCCGAGGACATGGCCGACGTGACGCCGAAGGCCGCGGGCCTCAACGTCGACGCCGAGGGGCCGGGTCAGGTCGAGGTGTCGCTCGCGCACGACGCCACCATGCTCGTGAACGCGCTCGGGCCGCCCCCGCCCGACGTGATCAAGCGCGCCCACGAGAAGGGCATCCTCGTCGGCGGCCTCGTCGGCAGCCGGCAGCACGCGGAGCGCCAGGTCGCCATGGGTGTCGACGTCATCGTCGCCCAGGGCACCGAGGCGGGCGGCCACTGCGGCGAGATCAGCACCATGGTGATCGTGCCCGAGGTCGTGGACGCCGTCGGCCCCGACGTTCCGGTGCTCGCGGCCGGCGGCATCGGCTCGGGCCGGCAGATGGCCGCAGCGATGGCGCTCGGCGCGCAGGGCGCGTGGACCGGGTCGATCTGGCTCACCGTGGCCGAGGCCGACACGCAGCCGCTGGTCGTCGAGAACCTGCTGGAGGCGACGTCGCGCGACACCGTGCGATCGCGTGCGATGACCGGCAAGCCGGCGCGGCTCATGAAGAGCGCGTGGACGGAGGCGTGGGCGCGGGAGGACACCCCCGAGCCGCTGCCGATGCCGCTCCAGGGCCTGCTGTTCAACACCGCGGGCCGGCGCATCACCCGCGCCGGCAACAAGGAGCTCTCCGGCTTCCCGGTCGGTCAGATCGTCGGCCGGATGAACGCGGTGCGCCCGACGCGCGACGTCATCTTCGACATGGTCGAGGAGTACATCGAGACCGTGCAGCGGATGGCGAGCGCGCTCGACTCGTGAGCCGACCCTCGGGCGTGGGCCGCCCACCGGTCCGGCGCGGCGCGGACGTCCTCGCCATCCACGAGTTCGCCACGCTGGTCGCGATCAACGCGCGCAGCGGACGCCAACGCGAGCGCGTCCTGCGCGCCGCGGGCGTGCCGCTCACGGGTGCGAACCTCGACGCGCTGCGGACGATCGAGCGGCACGGCCCGATGGCGATGTCGGACGTCGCCCGACGGCTGCGCGTCGACCAGTCGACGGCGACGCGTCAGGTGCGTCCGCTCGAGGACCAGGGCCTCGTGCTGCGCACGACCGATCCGGCCGACCGCCGGATCGCCCTCGTGGCGTTGACCCCCGACGGCGTCACCCTGCTGGCCCGCGTGACCGACGTCGCGCTGCACGACTACGAGACCGCGATCGGCGCTTGGTCGGCGACCGACCGGCGCCAGCTCGGCACCCTGCTCGACCGCCTGCGCCGCGACCTCCTGGCGGTGGAGGTCGACGAGTCCGGCTGGTCGATCATGCCCGGTGCGTGACGGTGCCGGACGTGAGAGCGGTGCCGGACGTGAGAGCCCCGGTCAAGACCTTGTGTGGTCGGTGGGATGGGGCCGGGCGGCCACCGTCGACCCAAAAAGGACAAGAACCG
>CAZKTS010000185.1:0-5510 GCA_964555735.1 uncultured Bifidobacteriaceae bacterium | reverse complement strand
ACGTAGCGGCGGTCGTGCTCCTGGTCGAAGAACGAGAGGTCCTGCCCCGACTTCTCGGCGTGGGCCTTCAGGTCGAAGTCGGTGCGGTTGGCGACGCCCTCGAGCTCGCCCCAGCCCCACGGGTACTCGAACTCCACGTCGGACGTGCCGGCCGAGTAGTGGGAGAGCTCCTCCGGGTCGTGCGGGCGGAGCCGGAGCTTCGCCTCGGGCACGCCGAGGTCCAGGAACCAGCGGTAGCGCTCCTGGCACCAGTACTCGTACCAGCGCTCGCCGTCCTCGGGCGGCACGAAGAACTCCATCTCCATCTGTTCGAACTCACGGGTGCGGAAGATGAAGTTGCCGGGCGTGATCTCGTTGCGGAAGGACTTGCCGATCTGGGCGACGCCGAAAGGCGGCTTCTTGCGCGTGGTGGTCTGGACGTTGGCGAAGTTGACGAAGATGCCCTGCGCGGTCTCCGGACGCAGGTAGGCCACCGAGGCGTCGTCCTCCACGGGACCGACGTAGGTCTTGAACATGAGGTTGAAGTGCCGCGCCTCGGTGAAGGAGTCCTTGGCGCCGCAGTTGGGGCAGGCACCCGACGCGGGGAGGTGGTCGGCGCGGAACCGCTCCTTGCAGCTCCGGCAGTCGACCAGCGGGTCGGTGAAGGTCGCGAGGTGGCCGCTCGCCTCCCACACCTGCGGGGCCATGAGGATGGCCGCGTCCAGGCCCACGATGTCGTCGCGGAGCTGCACCATCGAGCGCCACCAGGCGTCCTTGACGTTGCGCTTGAGCAGGACGCCGAGGGGGCCGTAGTCCCAGGTGGACCGGAACCCGCCGTAGATCTCGCTCGAGGGGAACACGAACCCGCGCCGCTTGCACAGGTTGACGATGCGCTCCATCAGGTCGTTCTTGCCAGCCATAGAACGGGCAATCGTACTTGGCCGCCCTCGGACGACTCCTAGAGAAGGGCGGCGCTGCGGAGGCGACGTTCGGAGTGGTACTCGAGGCTGGAGATCGCCAGGCGCTCGACCTCGTTGAGGACGGTCGCCGGCGGCGGGTCGGCGAGCACCGCGTTCAGCTGCCCGCCAAGGATCTGCTCGACGACGGCGAGGCCCTCGGCACCCACCCGCCGGCTGTGCCCCGCGTGTCGTCCGCAACCCTCGCAGAGCACACCGCCGTCGTCGAGGTCGAACGCCGGGAACGGGCCGTCGGCACCACAGCGGGCACACGCATCGAGCATCGGGTGGAACCCCTCGAGCGCGAGCAGCTTCCAGAAGAAGGCCGCGCTGACCACCGGCGACGGGTCGGCCGCGAGCGTCCGCAGCGCACCGACGAGCATGCGGTAGAGCGCGACGTTGCGCTCGCGCTCGAGCGCAACCTGATCGACGGCCTCGAGCATCGAGACGGCGTGGGTCAGACACCCGTAGTGCTCACGAAGGGCCCGGTTGGCGTCGATGGTCTCGACCTGGGTCACGACGTCGAGCTCGCGGCCCCGGTAGCACTGGAACGCCACGTGGGTCATGGGCTCCAGCCGGGCACCGAAGCGGCTCCCCGGGCGGCGCACGCCCTTGGCGACCGCGCGCACCTTGCCGTGGAGCTGGCTCATGATGCTGACGATCCGGTCGGCCTCACCCAGCTTGATCGTGCGCAGCACGACACCCTGGTCCCGGTAGAGCCCGCTCACCTCTTCAGGTCGATTCCGCTCCGGCGTCCCGGGCACCCGGCGAGGCGGGCTCCGCCCGATCGCCGGAGGAGGTGGCGCCTGCGCCACCGACCGTGAGCGACGGCCACGCCTGCGCTGCATCTCCCGGCCACGAGTCAAAACTACATGGTTGCGATTCAGACCTCGAGGTAGGCCGCACCGTGCCGCGCGAGAAGGCGCCGGAACGAGAGGTCCGGAAAGCGGCTCCCGGGATCGAGGGCGTGCTCGGAGCGCGCCAGGTACGCGACGAGGTAGAGCGCGGCGGCGCCCAGCGCTCGCCGCTCCGGCTCGCTGAACGGGCGCCCCCGGGCGAGCTCGTACGCGTCCACGAACGCCGTGGCCTCCTCAGGGCTCGCGCCGGGCGGGGCCTCGCTCAGGCCGGAGGACAGGTACGTGATCGCCGCGAACCCGACGAAGAGCGGCTCGTGGTCGCGCGCGAGATCGTCGAAGTCGTAGACCGCGATGATCCGGCCCTCGGTGTCGTACCCGAGGTTGTGGGCCGTCCAGTCCCCGTGACCGACGATCACGTCGCCGGCCGAGCGCGGACCGATCGCGAGCGCGCGCCGAGCGTGCTCGTCGATCCACTCGGCACCGGGCGCGGTGGCCTCGAAGTCGGCACCGTGGTCGTGGGGCCGCGGCCACAGCCCGCCGTCGGTCGGCGGCCGACGGTGTGGCGGCAGCCGCGCGCCGAGCGGGCCCGCAGCCGCGCCCAGGCGACGAGCAAGGTCCTCGAGGAGGGCAGCCGACTCGGCCCGCGCGCCGTCCCCGGCGCCCGGCACGGACGCACTCGGGAGGTACTCGTCGATCAGGGCGGCCGAACGCCAGATGCGCGCCCGATCCACGATCGGTCGGGGGCACGGCACACCGGCATCGGCGGCCGCCCGCTGCACCCGGCGCTGCGCGCGGGTCGGTCGGCGGTCGCGCGCCATCACCTTGATCACGACGCGCCGACCGTTGCGCAACCGCACACCGATGAGGACGTTGGCCTGCGCGCGCAGGAAGAGGAACTCCGCGGGTCGGCTGCGCAGTCGCCGCAGCGTGAGCCGGCGGACCCGCCGGTAGGCCACCTCGTGGCGGTCGGTGCCGAGCCGCGCCATCGAGACCTCGCGCGAGCGCGGCTTCACGAAGAGCTCGGCGATCACGCCGCGCTACTCCTCGTCGATGGCGCCGAACCGCCGTTCTCGTCGCTGGTACTCGGCGACCGCGGCATAGAGGTGATCCCGACGGAAGTCGGGCCAGAGCACGTCGGTGAACACGAGCTCGGCGTAGGCGAGCTCCCAGAGCAAGAAGTTCGAGATGCGGTACTCGCCCGAGGTACGAACGAGCACGTCGGGATCGGGCATGTCCGGTGCGTACAGGTGGCGCGCGATCGTGCGCTCATCGATCTTCTCCGGCCGGATCCGCCGCGCCCGCGCTTCGGTCGCGATCGCGCGCACGGCATCCACCAGCTCGGCCCGCCCGCCGTAGTTGAAGGCGAACGTGAGCGTCATCCTTCGGTTCTTGTGGGTCAGCGTCTCGGTGTCTTCGATGTGGCGCAGCACCCGGCGCGGCACCCGCCCGGTGCGCCGCCCGATGAAGCGCACCCGCACACCCCGCTCGTTGAGGTCGTCGCGTCGTCGCAGCAGGAGGTTCTCGTTGAAGCGCATCAGGAAGCGCACCTCGTCGAGCGGCCGCCGCCAGTTCTCGGTGGAGAACGCGAAGACCGTCATCCACGAGAGCCCGAGCTCGAGCCCACCCTCGACCGTGTCGAAGAGCGCCTCCTCGCCCGCGGCGTGGCCGTCGGTGCGCTTCAACCCTCGCCGCTGCGCCCAACGCCCGTTGCCGTCCATGACGATTGCGACGTGCCGAGGGACGCGCGCGGTGTCGATGTCGTGCGGACCGAAGCGCTCGGGCCCGGCAGGGGTGGCGGCCATCGGTGCGCACGCTAACCGCCGCTACCATCCGCCGCCGTGCCCTGGACCGCGATCGTCAACCCCGCCGCCGGGCGCGGCCGCACCCAGCGGCTGCTCCCCGCGCTCGAGGCCGCGCTGCGCGCGCACGGCGCGGAGATGCACGTCGCCGCGAACGCCGACGACGGCGTCGCGGTGGCGCGCGAGGCACTGGAACGCGGGCGCGGCATCGTCGCGTGTGGAGGCGACGGCACGGTCAGCGAGCTCGCGGCCGCCGTCGGTGACGCACACGGGGCCCTCGCGGTGGTTCCGACCGGTGCCGGCAACGACTTCGCTCGACACCTCGGCATCGATCCCCGCTCGCCCCTCGACGCCGTCGACCTGCTCACCGAGCCGCGCCTCGGCATCGTCGATCTCGGGCGAGCGCGCGCGGCCGACGGGTCGACGGCGGTGTTCACGACCATCGCGAACACCGGCTTCGACGCCGACGCGAACCGATGGGCCAACGACATCTCCTGGGCGACCGGGACGCCGCTGTACGTGCTGGCGATGCTGCGGACACTCGCGCGCTACCGCCCGCAGCCGGTACGCGTGCAGACAGACGACGAGACATGGGAGGGTGACGCGTGGCTCGTCGCCGTCGGCAACACGCGTTACTACGCCGGCGGCATGATGATCACGCCCGGCGCCGCGATCGACGACGGCGCGCTCGACGTGTGCATCGTCGGCGCGACCTCGGTCGGCGAGTTCCTGCTGCGCTTCCCCCGGGTGTTCAAGGGCACCCACACGAGCGTCGCGAGCGTCCACACCATGCGAGGCGCGTCGGTGGCCGTCGAACCGCGTGGGGGCGACGTGCCCCTCGAGCTGTGGGCCGCCGGCGAACGGATCGGCCCTCTCCCCGCGTCGGTGGAGGTGTGGCCCGCCGCCCTCCGTGTCGCGGTCCCGGAGGGCGCGCCCGTACGCCTCAGCTGACGAGGATCTCGCCCTCCATCCCCGCCTCGCGGTGACCGGGGATGTCGCAGAAGAACTCGTAGGTCCCGGCGTCCAGGTCCACCTTCGCCGAGTCGCGCTCGTCACCTTCGACGCGCAGCTCGAAGTCCGGGACGCCGTCGATGACGAGGGTGTGCACGCCACCCTCGCCCACCATCTCGATCCGGTTCACCCCCGCGGGCAGCTTCACCTCGTCGGGCCGGAAGTAGAGGTTCCCGGCCTCGATGCGTGCGGTCTCCTGCGGCCGCCCGCGTGGCTCCACGTAGGCGTCGGACGATCGGCCACCGTGGTGGTCCATCCCGCCGTCCATGCCACCACAGCCGGCGAGGAGCCCGAGCACGGCGAAGGCGGCGGCGACGCCCAGCGCAGCGGAGGGGCGCCGCACCGGCTCAGCCCGAGACGGTGACGGTCGCTTCCATCCCCGCGGCACGGTGACCAGGGACGTTGCAGAAGATCGTGTACGTGCCGGGTTCGAGCTCGACCTTGCCGGAGTCGTCCGGCGGGACCCGCAGGATGAAGCCGGGGATCTCCTCGAACAGGAGCGTGTGCGTGCCGCCCTTGTCGACGTAGTTGACCTGGTTGATCCCGGCCTGGGTCGTGAACTCCTTGGCCTGGAACTTCAGCGACGGCAGCGCATCGACCTCGAGCGTCGCCACTGCCTTCCCCGTCGGCTCCTGGAAGCCGCCGGCGGCTGCCTCGTGCTCCTCGCTGGGGCCGAGCGAGATGAAGCCGGACGCGATGATCACCGACGCGAACCCACCGACGAGCAAGATCTTGGTCGAGGTCTGCATGCGGTCCGAGTCCGACAAGTACGCGGCGCCCGCCATGATCGTGACGGTGACGATCAGCACGATCACGAGCGCGCCGGTGGTGCCGCCCGCGAGGAACGCGCGGGAGAGGTTGAAGACCCAGACGATGATCGCCGCCGCCGAGAGGAACGGCAGCGCGAG
>CAZKTS010000184.1:0-1588 GCA_964555735.1 uncultured Bifidobacteriaceae bacterium | reverse complement strand
CGGGCAACAACATACCTTGCCGTCTTCCCTTCAGTTGTCAGGGCAGTAAAGTGAGCCGCTCCGCACTTGATTTTGCCGCTTTCGCGATCACGTAGCTCATCTTCGAATAAGCCGCCCTTGGTCTCGACGACAAAGTACAGTCGTTCCTGACCATCCAGCGTCACCAAAACAGCCCAGTCGGGGTTGTAGGTACCCAGCGGCGTTGGTACCTTGAACCAGCCTGGCAACTTGGCGTACACCTTGACTGCCTCGTTCTTCTCCAGCGATTCCGCAAAATCCCGCTCGACAGTTGAGTCATAGACGACATGCTCGTAAACCGATTTCTCGGTGTTGAGCACCAGGTTTTGTAGATAGCCGGACAGCTCTTCGGATTCGAACATCTCCTGGGCGTAGTAGTGCTCGTCGCCGAGGCGCTGATACTTGATGCCATCTACCAGAGCCAGGCGTTTACAGCGGTTGATAGCGTCCGAGGCAAGCTCAATGAACTGCTGCGGATTGCGATTGAAGTCATTCAGCCGGGTGCTTTCGGTCAGAATTCGAGCAATCGTTTTTCGGGTCAGTTGGGTTCTATCCTGCAGCTCCGTCAGCACATCGGGCAACTCGATATCAGCCTCATACAAGGCGATAGGTTCGGACACAGAGAGCAGTGAGGCATCAACACCAGCCTTGCCAATCTACATGCCGGCTTTTTTCCATTGCAAGCGGGTTTTCGATACGACGAGATTCTTGTCCAAAGACTCGATACAGCGTTCGATCAGCTTTTCGTTGTCAAACTGAACGCGGTAGGTGGTCTTGTGCTTAATGCGGTCCCACAACGCCTTGAACTCAGGGCTGAGCAAGACGGACTTCCTTACCGAAATTGGCTTACGGTCGTCGGCATTTTTTACTTCGAGCTTGCCGGAAAGCTTCTTCAGAACTGCAACGATCTGATGGCGCTGCGCTTCAAATTCAGCAGGCAGTTGCAGGTTGCCGTTCTTCAACGCTGTCTTCAGGGAATCCTGCACCTTACCCCTGTCGCTGATGTAGCCCTGTGCCTGGAGATGTCCCCACAGGGTCTTGGATGCCTCAAAGCCGAAAGGCGAAACCTCGCCGCTATCTGAGGTGACTGGAATACCGGCAAATTCGTGGTCATGCACCACACCAAACTGAATACCCGTGTCCTTCTCGATGTCCTTCTGCAAGTTCTCAGCAAACTGCTCATAGCTTTCCGTGGCAATCACGGTCAGCGTGTTGATTTCGAAACCACGCAGTCGCTCACCCTTCTGATTGACGCAAAGACGCAAGCCACGGCCAATGGTTTGCCGGCGCCAGCGTTCGGTTTCGCGGGTAGAGAAGTTACAAATCTGGAAGACGTTCGGGTTGTCCCAGCCTTCCTTCAGTGCTGAGTGGGAGAAGATGAACTTCAACGGAGACTCGAAGGAAAGCAGCTTTTCCTTGTCGCGCATGATGAGGCTGTAGGCCCGCTCTGCGTTGTCGCGGCTCGCCTGATTGCTTTCCGAGGTTTCCGTCCACTTCTCTTTCTTGTCGATGGAGAAGTAACCGTTGTGCACTTCCGTTGCATCGGAATCGAGATCGACTTCCTTGAAGA
>CAZKTS010000183.1:0-3213 GCA_964555735.1 uncultured Bifidobacteriaceae bacterium | reverse complement strand
AGAGGTCGAGGAGGTGTTCGCGGTCCTTCGCAAGAAGGAGGCCCGGATGCCCACCAACTGGTCGCGGCGCTTCAAGAACCACGTCGAGAAGCTCAAGAGCGGCGACATCTACCAGGTGGCCGAGGTCGTGCGGAACCTCTCGCTGCGCGAGGCCGACAAGGGCCTCAGCGCCGGCGAGAAGCGCATGCTCGCCCGGGCCCGCCAGATCCTCGTGTCGGAGCTGGTCTTCGCCCTCAACGTCGACGAGGAGGCGGCCGACGCCCGCCTCGACGACGTGCTCGCGGGCCGGGACGTCCCGCCGGTGAAGGCCACCAAGAAGAAGGCCCCGGCCAAGAAGGCGGCCGCGGCGAAGAAGGCCCCGGCCAAGAAGGCCCCGGCGAAGAAGGCCGCCGCCGCGAAGCCGGCCAAGAAGGCCGCCGCCGCGAAGGCGAAGTAGCCCGCGACCGCGGCGCGACGGGCGATGGCGAACGTCTCGGCCATCGTCGTGGCCGCCGGACGGGGTGACCGCTTCGGTGCGCCCAAGCAGTTCCTGACCCTCGGCGACCGCCGCCTGGTCGACCATGCCGTCGCCGCGGCCGGCGCGACGTGCGACGAGGTCGTCGTCGTGCTCCCGCCCGGCGAGACGTGGGACGGCGAGCGGGTCGCCGCCGCGGTCCCCGGCGCCGAGACCCGTTCGGGTTCGGTGCGCGCCGGGCTCGCGGCGATCGACCCGAGCACGGAGATCGTGGTCGTGCACGACGCGGCGCGTCCGCTCGCGTCCGTCGGACTGTTCGAGCGCGTGATCGACACCGTGCGCGCGGGGGCCGACGGCGTGGTGCCCGCGGTCGATGTCGTCGACACGCTCAAGCGCGTCGACGGGTCGCGTGTCCTCGAGACGGTTCCCCGCGTCGGACTGGTCGCGGTGCAGACGCCCCAGGCGTTCCGTGCGGCCGCGCTGCGGCGCGCCCACGAGGCCGACGACGACGCCACCGACGACGCCGCGCTGGTCGAGGCAACGGGTGGGCGCGTGGTGGTCGTCGCGGGCGAGTCCTCGAACCTGAAGATCACCACGATCACCGATCTCCCGCTCGCCGAAGCGCTGCTCGGGGCGCGCGCGTGATCCGGGTCGGGCTCGGCTTCGACGTCCACGCGTTCGGGGGCGACGGCCCGCTGGTGCTCGGTGGGGTGACCATGCCCGACGGCCCGAGCCTCGTCGGGCATTCCGACGCCGATGTCGTCGCGCACGCGGTCGCCGACGCGCTGCTTGGCCCGGCTGGGCTCCCCGATCTCGGGACAATGTTCCCGGCGTCGGACGACGCCTACCGCGGCGCGTCGTCGATGGAGCTCCTCCGCACCGTGGTGGAGCGAGTGGCCGCCGAGGGCTGGGCGGTGGGCAACGTCGACGTCGTGGTCGCGGCGGAGCGGCCGAAGCTCGCCGCCCACATCCCGGCCATGGTTGCCAACCTGACCGAGGTGCTCGGCGCGCACGCGTCGGTGAAGCCCAAGCACGCCGAAGGCGTCGGTGCGATCGGCCGCGGCGAGGGCGTCGCGGCCTGGGCCGTCGCCCTGCTCACCGCCGGCTGAGCGACGGCGACGAAACGGATCAGCGCGTCGGGAGCGGCGCCGCGTACCCTCCACGCCATGACCCTCGCCGTCTTCGACACGCTGGCGCGCACCAAGGCGCCGCTCGAGCTCCGTGAGCCCGGCAAGGTGTCGATGTACGTGTGCGGGCCGACGGTCTACGACGTCCCGCACGTGGGTCACGGCCGCACCGCGCTCGTCTACGACGTCGTTCGTCGCTACCTCGAGTGGTCCGGACTCGATGTCCGCTTCGTGAGCAACGTCACCGACGTCGAGGACAAGATCATCGCCCGGGCCGCGCAGGCGGGTGGCAGTGAGCCCGAGCTCGCAGCGGAGTTCGAGGCTGCCTACTGGGCGCAGCTCGACCGCCTCGGGGTGCGCCGACCGGACGACGTGCCCCACGCCACCGAGTACATCGCGCGGATGCAAGAGCTCGTGCGGGAGCTGATCGACGCGGGCCACGCCTACGTCATCGACGGCAGTGGCGTGTACTTCGACGTCCGGTCGTACCCCGAGTACGGCGCGCTGCCCCACCGCACGGTCGAGCAGCTGCTCGACTCCGCCGGCGCACGGGTCGACGTCGACGAGGACAAGCGCAGCCCAATGGACTTCGCGCTGTGGAAGGCGGCGAAGCCCGGCGAGCCCGCGTGGGACTCGCCGTGGGGCTCGGGCCGTCCCGGGTGGCACATCGAGTGCTCGGCGATGTCGCTCGATCTCCTCGGCCCCGGCTTCGACCTCCACGGCGCGGGCGACGACCTGGTGTTCCCGCACAACGAGAACGAGCGCGCCCAGGCCGAGGCCGCGGGCCACCCGTTCGCGCGCCGGTGGATGCACTCGGGCATGGTGGAGATCGGTGGCGAGAAGATGTCGAAGTCGCTCGGCAACTTCCGCACCCTCGCGGAGGCGCTCGACGCGCACGGCGAGCGCGCGTTTCGGCTCGCGGTGCTCCAGAGCCACTACCGCAAGGCCATGGAGCTGGGTGACGCCGAGCTCGCCGACGCCGGCAAGGCGGTCGCCCGCCTGGACGCGCTCGTTCGACGCGCGACGGCCGCGGGCGTGGTCATCGCCGACCAGCCCGACCCAGCGACGGTCGAGCGGTTCCGCACCGAGATGGACGACGACTTCGGGACGCCCGGTGCGGTCGCGGCGATCTTCGAGGCGGCCGGCGCGGCGAACCAGGCGATCGACGACGGCGACGCGGGGCGTGCCGGCGCGCTCATCGCGGCCGTCGTCCAGCTCGCGGGCGTCCTCGGTCTGACGGTGCGCGGGAGCGACAACGCGGATGCCGAGATCGACGCGCTCGTGGCCGAGCGGGATGCCGCACGGCAGGCCAAGGACTTCGCGACCGCCGACCGCATCCGCGACGAGCTCGCCGCACGCGGCGTGACGCTGGAAGACACCGCCGGCGCGACCGTCTGGCATCGGGCCTGACGTGCCGAAGCCCGGAGGCGACCTGGGCGGGGATCGCGTACCCGGGCGCCGCGCGGTGCGCGAGCTGCTGGTGGCGGGGAGGCGGCGGGTGAAGACGGTGTGGATCGCGGCGGGGCGCGACCAGGATCCGCTGCTCGACGAGATCGCCGACCTCGCGGCACGTGCCAACGTCCCGGTGCGGTCGGCGGATCCCGAACGGGTGCGCACCGAGGCGCGCACGGA
>CAZKTS010000182.1:0-5541 GCA_964555735.1 uncultured Bifidobacteriaceae bacterium | reverse complement strand
CAACCCCGAGGCCGCGACCTTCGCCGGCCCGATGACCGAGGACCAGTTCTTCGCCCTGCTCGCCGGGAACTGCTCCGGCGGGTTGGTCAGTACCCAGAACCAGCAGGTCAACATCGGCTCCACGGCTTTCGACGGCACTGCCACCACTCAGGACACGACGCCGTCCACCACGGCCGCCGAGGACTCGACCACGACGACGACCACCGCGCCGTCGGAGACCGACGAGCTCGACGAGCCGGCCGGGAACCCGGCCCTCTTCGTCGGCGTCGACAAGAGCAACGGTGCGGTCACGCCGATCGGGCCGCTGACCGACGCGCAGGTCTGGGGCATGGCCTACGGCCCCGACGGCGTCCTCTACGGCATCCTCTACGACGGCAACGGGACGGCCATGAACTACGGCACCATCGATCCCACCACCGGCGCGGTCACCGTGCGCGGCCTGATCAGCGTCGAGGAGACCACCGCGATCGGCCTCGCCATGCCGATGGGCTGCCCGCAGCTCTCGTTCGCCGGCTGACGCACGGAACCGCCGGACGCTCGAGGTGTCCGACGCGGGAGCTTCCGACCCGGTCGCGGCCTGGCGCGCGTTCTGTGACCTGCTGGCCGAGGCGGGGGCGGTGCTCGAGCGCGACGACCTCGGTCTCGACGACCTCGACCGCGCCGAGGGGCTGCGCTACCTCGGCCGCCTGACCCAGAACGGCTTGCTGTCGTTCCTGGAGAACCCGGGCCCGCGGCACCCGCAGCTGCGCGCGCTGCCGTCGCACTGCGGCTTCGGGCTCGACAACCCCGACAACGTGTACTCGAGCGCGGGCATCAACCCCGCGCTCGACTACCGGATCACCGGCGCCCGCGGCACCATCTCGTACCTCTCGTTCGCCGCGCAGAACCAGAACTACGCGCGCGCCGACCGCATCACCGGCGGTGCCGGCCACCTCGATCACACCGAGCTCGCGCTCGAGCCCGACGGAACGTTCGTCGTGACCGCCAGCCAGCGCGAGCAGCCCGGCAACTGGCTGCGCCTCGCGCCCGACTCGTCGATGATCCTCGTGCGCCAGACCTTCGCCGATCCGTCGCGCGAGGTGGCGGCCGACCTGCGCATCGAGTGCATCGGGGTCGACGACCCGCCGTCGCCGATCGTGCCCGAGGCCGTCCCCGACCAGCTGCTCGGCGCGGCCATGTACGCGATCGGCGCGTCGGCCTGGTTCGCCGACTGGGTCGCGCCCTGGCGGTCCGAGCCGAACCGCCTGCACTTCCCGGACCCCGAGCACCACCGGCTCGTCGGCGGCGACCCGAACATCGTCTTCCAGCTCGGGTACTGGACGCTCGCACCCGACGAGGCGCTCGTGGTCGAGGTCACACCACCGCGCTGCGAGTACTGGAACTTCCAGCTCGGCAACATCTGGGCCGAGTGCCTCGACAAGCGTCGACCGATCTCACGCAGCATCGCGACGACCACTCCTGAAGCCGACGGCTCGGTACGGCTCGTCGTCGCGCACGAGGATCCGGGCCACCCCAACTGGCTCGACACCTGCGGCCACCGCCACGGGATCATGGGCCTGCGCTGGGTCCGCGCCGACGCCCACCCCGCCGCTACGACGCGCGTCGTCCCCGCCTCGACCCTCTAGAGCACGTTCTTGGCACGTTGCGTGTCATATGGACTGACGGAACGTGCCAAGAACTGGTGTTCAGTCGAGGTGTGGGGGCAAGCCGAAGGTCTCGAAGAGGGTGGTGTCGAGGAAGAAGGTGATGTTGGCGATGCGGTCGTCGACGACGTCGAGGACGTGGATCGACCACGGCTCGTGGCGACCGTTCGGGCCGCTCGGTCGGTACTGACCGAACGCCGGCGCGCCGTTGGCGGTGAGCGGCACGAGCCGCGAGCCGCGGCAGTCGGCGCCCGGGCCGACCCACCACCGCACCAGGTCGGCGCGCCCGGCGAGCCACAGCTCGTACGGCGGCATCGACTGCGTCGCGTCCTCGTGCAGCAGCGCGGTGAGCGAGTCCATGTCGTAGCGCTCGAACGCCTCGAGGTAGCGGCGGAGCAGCGCCTGCTGCTCGGCGTCCATGGGCCGGTACGGCTCGCTCTCGGTGAGCTCGGCCTCGGCGAGCGTCGCGCGCGCCCGCTGCAGTGCGCTGTTGACCGACGCAACGGTGGTGTCGAGGAGCTCGGCCACCTCGTCGGCGTGCCAGCGCAGGACCTCGCGCAGGATCAGCACCGCGCGTTGGCGCGGCGGCAGGTGCTGGAGCATCGCCACGAAGGCGAGCCGGATCGTCTCGCGCGCCTCGATCACCTCGGCCGGATCGCCGTCGGTCGGCAGCACCTGGTCGTCCGGCACCGGCTCCAGCCACGCGACCTCGGGCCGCGGCGGCGCCAGCGGCGCGTCCACCGACCCGGCCGGGCCGAAGTCCATCGGCATCGCCCGGCGTTGCCGGCCCTTGATCGCGTCGAGGCACACGTTGGTGGCGATGCGGTACACCCAGGACCGCAGCGCCGAACGGCCTTCGAACCCGTCGTAGGCACGCCAGGCGCGGACCATCGTCTCCTGCACCGCGTCCTCGGCCTCGGAGATCGAGCCGAGCATGCGGTAGCAGTAGCCGGTGAGCTCTCGACGGAAGGGCTCGAGCTCGGCCGAGACGTCGGTGAGCTCGCGGGCGGTGCTGCCGGACATCGAGATCGAGGCTAACCGGCCTCCTGCCCCTCCCCGTCCGGCCCCGCGAGCTCCGCCGCGTACCGGTCGTGGAGGTCCTGCCAGCCGTAGGCCATCGCCTGCTCGCCGACGATCGGCCCGATGTCGTCGCCCGAGAGCACCCGGTCGCCCACGACCAGGCAGAGGTGCCAGCCGGCCGCCACCTTCGGCATCCAGTCGGCCTGATCGACCGTGTGCTCGAGCGTGAGGCGCGTGCCGTGGTCGGTCGGGGCGAGCGACCAGCGGAGCACGTCCTGGCCCCACGTGTACACGAGCACCGACGGCGGATCGACCTCCAGCACCTCGCCGGCCAACGGCTCTCCGGTCTCGTGCGCATCGCTGCCGTCGAGCATGGTCAGCGTCGTGGGTCCGGGCGTCGTGAGCGCCCGTGCGGGCGCGAACGGCGACCGCCGCCGCAGCTGCGCCGGCTCGGTGAGGGCGGCCCAGACCTTCTCGGGCGGATGGCGAAGGTCGCGCACGAAGGTGAGCGTCCAGCGGCCGTCGTCGGCGGCACGACTCTCGACGTGCGCGAGCGGGCCGGCGTCGAACGTCGCCGGATCGATCGGTTCATGAGCGGGCGGGGTCATGCGGACGCTCCTTCGTCGTCGAGGTGGCGCTCGAGTGCATCGAGGTGCTCACCCCAGAGGCGCTCGTACGGCGCGAGCCACGCGTGGAGCGCGGCGAACGGCTGCGGCTCGACGCGATAGATGCGCCGCTGCGCCGAGTTCTCGCACGACACGAAGCCGGCCTCGCGCAGGACCCGGAGGTGCTTCGAGACCGTGGGTTGGGTGACGGCGAGGTCGTCGACCAGGTCGCCGACGCTGCGGGGCCCGTCGCGCAGCTCGTCGAGGATGCGCCGCCGGGTGGGTTCGGCGAGGACCGTGAAGGTGTCGGGCACCGCCGTACTATGCCTTCTTAGGCATATACGTGTCAAGGCATGGACGAGCCGTAGGAGAGAATCTTCGAGAATCGCTCGCTCGCTGTCGATCCGACGGCCGCCCGTTCGTCGCTCTCGATGAAGGCCCGGAACCGTCGGGTCGCCCACCAGGAGGAACCCCATGCGCTTCATGGTCTTCATGCTTCCGAACATGGACCCGTCCGCCACCGTCGCCGACGACGCACCCACCGCCGAGGCGGTGGCCGAGATGACGGCCTTCAACGAGGAGCTGGTCAAGGCCGGTGTGATGCTCACCGGCGAGGGCCTGCACCCGCAGTCCGAGGGTGTGCGCGTGCACTACACGCCCGGCAAGGTCGACGTCATCGACGGCCCGTACACCGAGGCCAAGGAAGCCGTCGGCGGGTTCTGGATGGTCGAGACCAAGACCAAGGACGAGGTCGTCGAGTGGTTCAAGCGAGTGCCGCGGGTGCAGGGCATCGACGGTGAGTTCACCATCGAGATCCGCCAGGTCTACGAGATGGATGAGTTCCCCGAGGACGTGCAGCGGGCCGCCGGCCAGTCGTGACCTCGGGCGATGCCACACGCGGCGGTGTCGACCCGCCTTCCCAGGACGGACCATCTCCGGACCGGGAGGGCGAGGTCGGCACCGCTCGCGCGCATCGGGCCGTCGAGGCGGTCTGGCGCATCGAGTCGGCGCGACTGATCGCCGGCCTGGCGCGCATGACCCGCGACGTCGGGCTGGCGGAGGAGCTCGCCCAGGACGCGCTCGTGGTCGCGCTCGAGCGGTGGCCCGAGACCGGCGTCCCCGACCACCCGGGCGCCTGGCTCATGACCACCGCCAAGCACCGCGCCGTCGACCGCTTCCGGCGCGACGACCGGCTCCGGCACAAGTACGCCGCCCTGGCACAAGACCTCGAGGCCGAGCAGCACGCGCCGAGTGCGGAAGCCGAGGCGCAGATCGACCCCGACGAGGTGAGCGACGACCTCCTCCGCCTCATGTTCGCGTCATGCCACCCCCTCCTCTCGACCGAGGCGCGGGTCGCGCTCACCCTTCGCCTGCTCGGCGGGCTCACGACGACCGAGATCGCGCGCGCCTTCCTCGTGCC
This sequence comes from uncultured Bifidobacteriaceae bacterium, assembly GCA_964555735.1. Taxonomy (GTDB): domain Bacteria; phylum Actinomycetota; class Acidimicrobiia; order IMCC26256; family PALSA-555; genus CAZKTS01. The sequence goes on along the minus strand of CAZKTS010000182.1, from coordinate 853 downwards.
GGAGCCGACGATCGCCCAGCGGATCGTGCGGGCGAAGCGCACGCTCTCCGAGGCCAACGTCGGCTTCGAGGTGCCGGACGCTTCGGAGCGGGGCGAGCGCCTCGCCTCGGTGCTCGGCGTCATCTACCTCGTCTTCAACGAGGGCTACTCGGCGACGGCCGGCGACGACTGGATGCGCCTCGACCTCTGCGCCGACGCCCTCCGCCTCGGCCGGGTCCTCGCCGAGCTCGTGCCCGACGAGCCGGAGGTGCACGGCCTCGTCGCGCTCATGGAGATCCAGGCGTCGCGGGCGCGGGCGCGCACCCGCGCCGACGGCACCCCGATCCTCCTGCTCGACCAGGACCGGCGGCGTTGGGACCGCGTGCTGATCGAGCGCGGGCTCACCGCGCTCGCGCGCGGCGACGCACTCGGCCAGCCGTACGGTCCGTACGCGCTCCAGGCCGCGATCGCCGCATGCCACGCGATGGCGCCGACGGCCGACGCCACCGACTGGCCGCGGATCGCCGCGCTCTACGACGCGCTGGCCCAGACCGCGCCGTCGCCGATCGTCGAGCTCAACCGGGCCGTCGCGCTCGGGATGGCCTTCGGTCCGGCGGTCGGGCTCGAGCTCGTCGACGCCCTGGTCGCCGACGGCTCGCTCGACGGCTACCACCTCCTCTTCAGCGTGCGGGGCGACCTGCTCGAGACGCTCGGCCGCACGGAGGAAGCGTCGGCCGAGTTCGCCCGCGCCGCCTCGCTCACCCAGAACGCCCGCGAGCGCGAGCTCCTGCTCCGCCGCGCCGCCGCCCACTGAGGCCGGCGAACCCCGCTCCCGGCCGTCGAACGAATCGTTTGACATGTGAGTATTTGGTCA
>CAZKTS010000181.1:0-10926 GCA_964555735.1 uncultured Bifidobacteriaceae bacterium | reverse complement strand
CACCGCGTCGCGGTTCGGGAGCCCGGTCAGCGCGTCGTGCTTCGCCTGGTGGGCGAGCCGCGCCTGGGCGCGATCGCGCTCGATCGCGATCGATGCGACGTTGGCGGCGACCTCGAGCAGGCGGCGCTCACCGTCATCGGGGTCGATGTCGTCGGGGCGCAGCAGCATCACCGCGCCCAATGGCGCGACGTCGGCCTCGGCACTCCGGATGCTGGCCACCCAGAAGGACTCGAAGCCGGCGTCGCGGAGCAGGAGCCCGGGTTCGCTGTCACGGATCGTCGAGTGCTCGGTGGAGGGGTGCGCGTAGCGCTTGTCCGGGGGGACCAGGAAGCCGTCGATCGACGCGCGCAGATCAGGAGTGAGACTCGGGGCGGCGGCCACGTGGATGACGTCGTCGTCGTCGACGAGCGTGACCAGCCCACAGCCTCCGGGAAGCCACCGCTCCACCATCGCGACGACGTCAGCGAGCGTGTCCCCGAGCGGCACCCCGCGAGCGATGGCCCCGAGGATGCGTGCTTGATCGGCTTCGAGCTGCTCGGAGCGGAGCCGCTCCGTGACGTCGCGCGCGTTCACCAGCACCCCGCCGACGGCGGGGTCGTCGGTCAGGTCGATCGCGATGGACTCGATGAACCGGTACGAGCCGTCCTTGCAGCGCACCCGGTGGGCGACCGGCGCGGGCTCGCTGCCCGCCAGCAGCTGCTCGGCGAAGGTCGCGCCGACCGACTCGACCTCGTCGGGGTGGAGCAGCTCCACCGGCGACGTGCCGACCAGCTCGTCGGGTTCGTAGCCGAGCACCTGGCGGTGCGACGGGCTCGCGAACGTGAACGCGCCGTCCGCGTCGTAGATGGAGATCAGGTCGCGGCTCTCCTGCACCAAGCGGTCGAGCAGCGCGTCGCGGCGCGCGGCCTCGACCTCCCCGGTGACGTCCTCCATCGACGTGACCGAGCCCACCGAGGCACCCTGCTCGTCGTAGACCATGGCGGTGCGACCCCGGACCCAGGCAACCGCACCGTCGGGTCGGAGGAGCCGGTGCTCGAATTCCGTGGTACCGGTGCGGCGGATGTCGGCACGCGCCCGCTCGATCGCCCTCGCGCGATCGTCGGGATGCGTCGCGTCGATCCAGGTACCACCTTCCAGCGGGACCGAGCGATCGACGCCGTTGATCTCGAGCCACCGGTCGTTGACGTAGGTCGTGCGACCGACCGCGTCAGTGAACAGGATGCCGACGGGCGCGGACTCGGCGAAGCGCTGGAACCGCTCCATGCCCGTCCGCTGGGCGAGGTCGGCCTCGACCACCGCGGTCATGTCGCGCGCGTTCACGAGGATGCCGCCCACGCCGGGATGGTCGAGGAGGTCGGTGAACACGACGTCGAGGTGGCGCACGCTGCCGTCGCGGTGCCGAGCCCGCATCCGGGTCGGGCGGGTGCCGGTCGGGTTCGACGCCTCGAAGGCCCGCGACGCGCTGTCGGTGTCTTCGCGGACCAGGTGCAGGCGACCGTTGGTCCCGACCAGCTCCTCCGGCCGGTACCCGAGCACCGTCTCCACCGACGGGCTCGCCCAGACGACTCGCCCGTCGCCGCTCGCCACCACCACGAGGTCGGCGCCGTGGCGCAGCAGGACATCGAGCGCGGCCGCGTCGGTCCAGGCCGTCCGCTCCCCGCCTCGGGTCTCGGTGGTCACACCCTCAATGGTCGGCGGGTCAGGGGCCGACCCTGAGGCGTCATCGGGCCGCTCGGTTCGGGCTGTCGTAGGGCAACGGTACCCTCGGCCCATCGGCCCCACTCGCTCCGCCCTCGGCCCGATCGGCTTCTCGCCCGCCGTCGAGCAGTGGTTCGCGTCCGCCTTCGCCGGGCCGACCCGCGCCCAGGAGCTGGGCTGGCCGGCGATCGCCGCCGGCGACCACACCCTGCTGCTCGCGCCTACGGGGTCGGGCAAGACGCTCGCCGCGTTCCTCTGGGCCATCGATCGCATCACCCACGACCCGGTGCCCGAGCCGGCCGAGCGGTGCCGCGTGCTCTACATCTCGCCGCTGAAGGCGCTCGCGGTCGACGTCGAGCGCAACCTGCGCACCCCGATCGTCGGCATCCGCCGGGAGGCCGAGCGCGGCGCGGCGGGAACCGACGAGATCCATCTCCCGACGGTCGGGCTGCGCACGGGCGACACGCCGTCCGACGAGCGGCGCCGCCTCCAGCGCACACCCCCCGACATCCTCGTCACCACGCCCGAGTCGCTCTACCTCATGCTCACCTCCCAGGCGCGCGAGATGCTGCGCTCGGTCCGGTGGGTCATCGTCGACGAGATCCACGCGGTGGCTGCCACCAAGCGAGGCGCGCACCTCGCGCTGTCGCTGGAGCGGTTGGAGGAGCTCACGCCGACCTCACCCCAGCGCATCGGCCTGTCCGCCACCCAACGCCCGCTCGACGAGATCGCCCGCTTCCTCGGCGGCCACGACGGCGCCACCCACGAGCCACGCCCGGTGACGATCGTCGACGCGAGCGGCGACAAGGTCGTCGACATCGAGGTCATCGTCCCCGTCGACGACATGGCCGACATGGGCATGACGCGAACGTCGCAAGCGGAGCAGCCGAGCGGCCCCGAAGGGGCGACGCCGGGTATCCCGGCGTCGAGCGAGCGCGACCAGGGAAGAGGATCCATCTGGCCGTTCGTGCACCCGCGCCTGCTCGACCTCATCCAGGAGCACCGGAGCACGCTCATCTTCGTGAACTCCCGTCGGCTGGCGGAGCGACTCGCGGCGCGCCTCAACGAGCTGTGGCACGAGCGAACGTCGCACGCGGAGCAACCGAGCGGCCCCGAAGGGGCGGCGTCGGGTATCCCGACGCCGAGCGAGCCGTGGTACCAGCGAACGTCGCAAGCGGAGCAGCCGAGCGGCCCCGAAGGGGCGGCGTCGGGTATCCCGACGCCGAGCGAGCGCGACCAAGAAGTCGTCTTGGCGCACCACGGCTCGCTCTCGCGGGAGCGGCGCCTGACCATCGAGGACGCGCTGAAGCGCGGCGACCTCCGCGCGCTCGTCGCCACGTCGTCGCTCGAGCTCGGCATCGACATGGGTGCGGTGGATCTGGTGGTCCAGGTCGAGTCGCCGGGATCCGTCGCGCGAGGCCTCCAGCGGATCGGGCGCGCCGGTCATCAGGTCGGCGAGCCGAGCGTCGGCAAGATCTTCCCGAAGTACCGAGGCGATCTGGTCGAGGCCGCGGTCACCGTCCCCCGCATGCGCGCGGGGCTCGTCGAGGAGACGCGCTATCCGCGCAATCCCCTCGACGTGCTCGCACAACAGCTCGTCGCTGCGTGCGCGCTCGACGAGTGGGACGTCGACGCGCTGCTCGCGATGGTCCGGCGCGCGGCGAACTTCGCCGACCTGCCCGACGACGCGTTCACCGCGGTGCTCGACCTTCTCGCCGGCCGGTACCCGAGCGACGAGTTCTCCGGCCTCCGGCCGCGCCTGGTGTGGGACCGCGTGGCCGGCCGGGTCCGCGCCCGCGAGGGCGCGGCGCGGGTGGCGATCGTCAACGGCGGGACCATCCCCGATCGGGGCCTCTTCGGCGTGTTCTTGCCCGACGGCACCCGGGTCGGCGAGCTCGACGAGGAGATGGTCTACGAGAGCCGCACCGGCGACACGTTCGTGCTCGGCGCGTCAACGTGGCGCATCGAGCAGGTCACGCGCGACCGCGTGGTCGTCACGCCCGCACCGGGCGAGTTCGCGCGGGTGCCGTTCTGGAAGGGCGACAAGCCCGGTCGACCGCTCGAGCTCGGTCGCGCGCTCGGCCAGGCCGTCCGCGAGCTGCACGCCGCGCCCGCGCCCGACGCGCACCAGCGCCTCCGCTCCGAGTTCGGGCTCGACGAGCGGGCCGCCACGAACCTGCTCGCCTACCTCGACGAGCAGGCGGAGGCCACCGGCGTCCTGCCCGACGACCGCACCGTGGTCGTCGAGCGCTTTCCCGACGAGATCGGCGACTGGCGGGTGTGCGTGCTCACGCCCTTCGGTGCCCGCGTGCACGCGCCGTGGGCGCTCGCGCTCGAGGCCCGGCTCGCCGACCGCCTCGGATCGCCGCTCGAGGTCCTCTGGAGCGACGACGGCATCGTCCTGCGCCTGCCCGAAGCCTTCGAGGCGATCCCGGTCGACGACCTCCTGCTCGATCCCGACGAGGTCGAGGACCTCGTCGTCGAGCAGCTCCCCGCGACCGGCCTGTTCGCGGCTCGGTTCCGCGAGGCATCGGCCCGGGCTCTTCTGCTCCCGCGACGGCGCCCCGGCGAGCGGACCCCGCTCTGGCAGCAACGCCAGCGCGCCGCGGACCTGCTCGAGGTCGCCTCGAAGTATCCGTCGTTCCCGATGATCCTCGAGGCCACGCGGGAGTGTCTGCGGGACGTGTTCGACCTCCCGGCGCTGCGCGAGGTGCTCACCGACCTCCGGTCGCGGCGGATCCGGCTCGTTCCCGTCGACACCCGTCGTGCCTCGCCGTTCGCGCAATCGCTCCTGTTCGGGTGGATCGCGGTCTACATGTACGAAGGCGATGCGCCGCTCGCCGAGCGCCGCGCCGCCGCGCTGTCGCTCGACCGCGACCTCCTCCGCGAGCTGCTCGGCACCGACGAGCTGCGCGAGCTCCTCGACGCCGACGTCGTGGCCGAGGTCGAGCTCGAGCTCCAACGTCTGGCGCCCGACTCGTACCCGGTGCGCCACGCCGACGACCTCCACGACCTCCTGCGGGAGCTCGGCGACCTCACCCTCGCGGAGGTCGCGGCGCGCGTCGACCGCCCGTCCGACACCGCGGTGGCGCGCGCGCAGGAGCTGGTCGACGAGCTCGTCAGCGGGGTGCGGGCGATCCCCGTCGGCGTCGCCGGGGAGCAGCGCTGGGCCGCGGCCGAGGATGCCGCTCGTTACCGCGACGCGCTCGGGGCTGCGGTGCCGCGCGGCCTGCCGGAGGTGTTCGTCGAGCCGGTCGACGATCCGCTCGGCGACCTGCTCGCCCGCGCCGCCCGCACCCGCGGTCCGTTCACGACCGCCGAAGTAGCGGCGCGCTTCGGGGTCCCGACGCGCGAGGTCGAGCGCGCCCTGGAGCGGCTCGAGGCGGCCGGCCGCATCGCCGCGGGCGAGTTCCGTCCGGGCGGGAGCGGCCGCGAGTGGTGCGACCTCGAGGTGCTCCGCCGCCTGCGCCGTCGCACGCTGGCCGCGCTGCGCAGGGAGATCGAGCCGGTCGAACCGGACGTGTTCGCACGCTTCTTGCTCGCCTGGCACGGGATCGGCGCCGGACGGCGCGGCAACGACGCGCTGCTCGACGCCCTGCACCAGCTCCAGGGGGCCGCGATCCCCGCGTCGGTCCTCGAGACCGAGGTGCTCCCCGCGCGCGTCGACGGCTACCGCCCCGCGATGCTCGACGAGCTCTGCGCCGGTGGCGCACTCACCTGGGCCGGGGCCGGACCCATCGGCGCGACCGACGGCCGGATCGTCCTGGCCTTCCGCGACGCGAGCGCGATGACGTTCGAGGACCGCGCGGATGCAGCCGACCGTCCCGACACCGACCTGCACGAGCGCCTGCGCACCCATCTCGCGCGGGCCGGCGCCTGCTTCTGGCCGGACCTGCTCGCGGCGGCGGCCGACGCCGACGGCCACGCGCCCGACGACACCACCGTGGTGAGCGCGCTCTGGGACCTCGTGTGGTCGGGCGAGGTCACCAACGACAGCCTCCATGCGCTCCGAGCGCACCTCGCCGGTCGACCGCGTGCAGCTCGCGGCAAGCCCCGGCCGGGGCGCCTGTCGCGCCTCGGCCCACCCGCCGCGGCGGGGCGCTGGTCGCTGGTCCAGGCCCTGCGGCGCCCCGCACCCACGGCTCCGGAGCTCGTCGACGCGCGCGCCGAGCAGCTGCTCGAGCGCCACGGTGTGCTTACCCGCGAGGCCGCGCGCGCCGAGGGCGTGCCCGGTGGCTATGCAGCCGTCTACCCGCATCTGCGCGCGCTCGAGGAGCTCGGCCGCGTGCGGCGCGGCTACTTCGTCGCCGGGCTCGGTGCCGCGCAGTTCGCACTGCCGGGCGCGGCCGATCGTCTGCGCGGTGAGCGCGACCGCGACGAGGCGGCGACCGTCGTGCTCGCGGCCACCGACCCCGCGCAGCCCTACGGAGCGGCACTCGGTTGGCCCGAGATGGCCGGTCGGCCGTCACGTTCACCCGGCGCACGGTGTGTGCTCCACGACGGCGCGCTCGTCGCGTACCTCGAGCGCGGCGGCCACGCCGTGCTGACGCACCCGGGTCTCGAGGACCACACGATCTGGACGGAGGCGCTGGCCACGCTCGTGAAGGACGGACGGGTCCGTCGGCTCGATCTCCGCACGATCGACGGCGAGCCGGTCCGCTCGGCTGCGGCCGCCGACGCGCTGCGCGAGGCCGGGTTCGTCGACGGGTACCGAGGGCTGGTCCTCGCCGGGTAGCCGCGGCGACGGCGCTCCGGGAGGTGCCGTAGCCTCGCGGGGTGCCCGAGGGCGACACGATCACCCGCGCGGCTCGTGCACTCGACGCCGAGCTCACCGGCCGCACGATCACGCGCTTCACCGCGGCCCGGCTGGCCGCGGCGCTGCCGAGGCCCGGCACCATGGTCGAGGGGGTCGAGGCGCGAGGCAAGCATCTCCTCGTACGTTTCGACGACGGCCGGACGCTGCACACGCACATGCAGATGACCGGGTCGTGGCACGTGTACCGACCGGGGGAGCGGTGGCGCAAGCCACGCTCCCGCGCCCGGGTGATCCTCGAGGTCGACTCCGGCACCGTCGCCGTGTGCTTCTCCGCGCCGATCGTCGAGCTGTTGCGCGCCGATGCCGCCGACCGGCCCGGACTCGGCGGCTCGGGCCGGCGCGGCCTCGCCGCGCTCGGTCCCGACCTCTGCCGCCCCGACGCAGACCTCGACGAGGCGCTCCGCCGGATGGACGCGCTCGCACCAGACGTCGAAGTCGCCGACGTCCTCCTCGACCAGCGCGTCGCCGCTGGCCTGGGCAACGTCTACAAGAGCGAGGTCTGCTTCGCGCTCGGCCTCGAGCCGGGCACCTCCATCGGCGCGCTCGACGCCGACGCGCGTCGAGGGCTGCTCGAGACCGCGTCGCGCCTGCTGCGCGCCAACCTCGACACGCCGCGCCGCACCACCGTCGCCGGCGGCCTCGCGGTCTACGGCCGCGCCGGGCGCCCGTGTCGCCGCTGCGGCACCACCATCCGTCGCCGCCGCCAGGGCCCCTACGCCCGCAGCACCTACTGGTGCCCCACCTGCCAGCACGTCCAGCACGAGGCTGCGCTACCGCCCCGCAACGAACGACCGAGACAAGCAGGAACGTGAGCGTGCCGCGACGCTCGAACGCCACGCGGCGCCGAGAGCGAGCGAAGCGAGCGGCAGGCGCTCGCCAGCGACTGAGCGGGCAGGACGCGAGACTGGAAGAACCGTTCACCGCGCGAGCGAAGGAGCGAGAAGAATGGGACTGCTGGACAAGGCGAAGGACGCGGCGAAGACCGTCGGCGACAAGGCCCAGGAGGGTCTGAAGGCCGGGCAGGCGAAGATCGACGAGACGAAGGCCAAGCACGAGATCAGCGAGCGCAAGGAAGCCCTCGGTGACCTCCTCTACGCCCAGCGCACGGGCACGGCGCCCGTGGATGCGGAGGCGCAGATCACGCGGCTGGTCGACGAGATCAAGGACTACGAGGCGCAGCTCGCCGGCTAGAGCGTCGCGAACGCCGGCGCGGCGGCGAGAAGGTCGTCGGCGAGCGTGACCTCGCCCTCGACGCGGCGCTCGAGCTGTTCGGGCGCGAGGCGTTCACCCGCGACGAGGCACCAATCAACGACGTCGGCGGTCACGATGACGTCGGGGCTGCGATGCACGTCGGCGCCGTCACCCATCGCCACCGTCCACTCGCCGCCACCGGGTCCGGTGAGCACGATGCGCGCGACCTTGCCCGGGCGTGCGCGCCCCTCGAGGGCGAGCCCGAGCTCGGTGTTGCGCGCGGAGAAGTCGGCCATCTCCGCCAGCTCGGCTGCCGGCGGCGCCTCGGGTGCCCGCCCGGCGACCCGCAGGAGGTCGTCGCGGTGGATCCACGTCTCGAACGCGCGCGCGACGAGGATCGTGTCGCGCGCGAGGTGGTAACCGAGCCACGAGACCTCGGTGCCGAGCGACGCGTCGTCGTCCGCCCAGGCCAGGACCGTCGCGACCGATCGCTCCCAGACCTCGACGGCGTCGGCAAGCGGCCGGTCCGCGTACCGCTCGACGAACGCCGCGGTGCGGGCGTCGATCGAGTGGTCGGGCATGCCCGGTTCCGGCTCCGCGCCGACCGCTTCGGCGAACGCGCTGTCCTGGGCCGCGAGGTGGATGACCAGCTCCCGGGCCGTGAGCCCGTTGGGGGTCGGGGTCGCCTCGTCGGCCGGGTCGAGATCCGCGATGGTCTCGGCAACGCGCGCCGTCGTCGCGGCGTAGCACCGTGCCGCGGCGTCGCGTGTGTTGCCACCCCGTGCGCGCACGGCCCGATCCAGCGCTGCCCGCAGCGACGGCGGCGGCGCGAGCGCCTCGGTCGCGCCGATCCACGCCGCGGCGTCGGCGAGGCGCGCAGCTTCGGCCGCGAGGTCGGGCCGTCGAGCGAGGACTGCGACGATCGCCTCGACCTCGTCGGGTTCACACGCGTCGAGCGCGTAGGCGCCCAGGAGCTCCTCGACAGCAGCGTCGGGATCGTGACGCGGGCTCATGTGGTGTGCTCCAGTCCTTCGTGCTCCAACACTCCGGCGATCCGGCGCAGGCCGAGCCGCAGTCGCGACTTCGCGGTGCCTTCGGGGATGCCGAGGATGTCGGCCACCTCTCGATAGGTGCGGCCCCCGAAGTACGCGAGCTGGATGGCCCGGCGCTGGTCGTCGGGGAGCTCGTCGAGTGCGGCGCGCACGCGCTCCGCGGTGACGAGCGCAGTTGCCAGCTCGCCGACGTCGGGGATGGTGGTCGGGCGACGGCTCGCGTCCTTGGTCGCCCGGCGGCGCCGGGCCTCTTCGCGCCGGACGTGGTCGACCGACCGGCGGTGCGAGAGCATGCCGAGCCACGTGCGCAGCGATCCCCGCGCGGGATCGAACGCCTCGGGGTGTTCCCAGACGTAGAGGAACACCTCCTGGGCGACGTCTTCCGCGGCGACCGGGTCGCCGATCACCCGCACCGCGAGGCCGTAGACGTAGGACGAGTACTGGTCGTAGACCTCGCCGAGCGCGGCTTCCTCGTGGCGCAGCAGGCGTGCGCCGATGCCCTGCTCCCAAGCCCCCAGGTCCGGCTCGACGCTGGTCACGATGGTTGCCCCCACACCCGACGTTCGCTGCCCGGCCGCCGGCGGATCACCGGTTCTCGGGCAAGACCTCGGCGGCTCCCGGCCTGGGCGGCGCCTAACGTCTCGTACACCCCGACGCCCAGGAGGCTGACCGTGCTGAAGGACTTCGTCAAGGAATTCAAAGAGTTCATCAACCGCGGCAACGTGCTCGACCTCGCGGTCGGCATCGTCATCGGCGTCGCGTTCAGTGCAGTCATCAACAGCTTCGTCGACGACGTCCTCATGGCGGTCGTCGGTGCCCTCGTCGGCGAGCCGAACTTCAACGATCTCACGTTCACGATCGGTGACGGCGTGGTGCGCTACGGAGCCTTCCTGACCGCGCTCGTGAACTTCGTCCTGATCGCCTTCGCCCTCTTCGTCGTGGTCAAGGCCTTCAACTCCTTCCGTCGCAAGGAGGAGAAGGAGCCCGAGGCGAGCGAGAAGGACGTGCTCGTGGAGATCCGCGACCTCCTGGCTCGGCGCGACGGCTGACCCGCCGCGCCACCCACCGTCTGGAGAGCCCAGGGGGCAACGGCTGCCCCCTCCGCTCTCCGCCAAGCCCGGGGCTCAGGCGGCGGGGCTCAGGCGGCGGGGCTCAGGTGCCGGGCTCAGGCGGCGGGAACCGGTCGGGCGCTCGCGAACTTCCAGAGGATCAGCGCGGCGCTGACGACGGCGAAGATGGGCAGCCCCACGGTCGGCGCCGGGCCCCACAGGTTCGGGAGGTCGGCCAACCACCACACGAACGCGCTCACGATCCACAGCGGGCCGACCACCCAGATGGCCCGCTCGGAGTTGCGGAGTCCGAGCGCGCCGCCGGCAAGCGCGATCGCGTCGACGGGGAAGAAGATCGGGAACACGACGAGCAGCGCGCCGGCGGCACTCGCGACCCCCTTGCCCCCGCGGAACCGTGACCACACCGGCAGGACGTGTCCGACGATGCCACCCGTCGCGCCGGCGTACGCGCCGGCGACGTCGCCGATCGCCCAGCCCACGAGCGCGGCACCGGCACCCTTGAGGATGTCGATCGCGATGACCAGGACTCCCCAGCCCTTGCCCACCGACTGCATCGTGTTGAAGCCGCCGGGGTTGCCGCTGCCGGTGGTCCGGATGTCGACCGCGCCGCGCGTGGCCAGCCGGGTGACGAGGCTCGCAGTCGGGAACGTGCCGATGAGGTAGCCGACGAGCGCCGCGGCCGCGGTGAGGGCGACGTCGTCCATCGAAGCGAGCGAGCTCCGCGACGATCAGCCGCCGCCGACGATCAGCCGCCCGAGACGTCCTGGGGGCGCGCCTTGCCCTCGCCGATCCACGGCATCATCGCCCGCAGCTCGGAGCCGACCTCCTCGATCGGGTGCCGCTCCGATGCGCGCCGCAGCGCGTTGAACACCGGCCGACCCGCCTGGTTCTCGAGGATCCACTCCTGTGCGAACTTGCCACTCTGGATCTCGCCGAGGATCCTGCGCATCTCCTCACGCGTCTCGTCCGTGATGATCCGCGGCCCGCGGGTCATGTCGCCGTACTCGGCGGTGTCGGAGATCGAGTAGCGCATGTTGGCGATGCCGCCCTCGTAGATGAGGTCGACGATGAGCTTCACCTCGTGCAGCGTCTCGAAGTA
>CAZKTS010000180.1:0-3690 GCA_964555735.1 uncultured Bifidobacteriaceae bacterium | reverse complement strand
GGTCGAGCTGCGGTACGCGATGTAGCGCCAGCCGCGGTTGAGGAACTGCGCGTCGGCTTCGTCGCGACCGATGGCCGTGATGCGCAGCGGGCCGTCGTCGTCGACGCCGAGGAAGATCGCCCGGCCGACCGGCTGGTCGCGCGCCTCGGTGATCTCGCGTGCGGTCACGCCGACGGCGTCGAGCGCATGGCGCACCATGCGCACCGTCGGGCGGTGGGCAGGCGTGCCGAGCCCGTAGTGGACGAGCGCGGCGACGCCCCAGCCGAGCACGACCGCGGCTACCACGTCGGTCGGGTACGCGCGGCCGAGGTACATGCCGGTGAGGGCGAGCAGCACGACGAGCGTCTGGCCGATCCGGCGCGTCGGGCGCGTGAGGTACGGCGACGCGACGATGACCATCGCGACGGCCATGCCCAGGCGCACCAGCGGGTACCGCGGGGCGTCGGTGAGGTCGAACGTGACCTTGAACGCCTCGATGAGGTCGGTGTCGCGCACGAAGAACGCGAGCAGCCGCCCGAGCGCCCACGCGGTGAGCCCGGCGATGGCCAGGTCGCGGGCGAGGCGCCACCGGCGCACGAGCAGGACCGCGGCGGCGAGGAGGAGGACGGCCCACACCGCGGCCGCGTCGTAGAGGACGAGCAGGACCGACGCCGCGCCGTCGTTGAGGCCGTCGAAGAAGTCGACGACGTCGAGCTCGGCGCCGGTGGGGTGGCCGGCGTGGAACGAGAGTGCGACCACCACGAGGGCCGCGAGCACGATGCGCACGAGGTCGCTCGGGCGGCGCCGCACCGTGCCCTCGTCGGGGTTGCGCCGCACGATCTCGTCGCGCACGCGGCGGATCAACCCGCGCACACCGCCGTCGGTCACGGGCGCAGCGTACGCTCAGGACGGTCGCGAGCCGAGGAGGCGTCATGCTGGCAACCATCCCGGGGCTCCCTGATGACGTGGTCGGGATCGAGGCGACCGGCGAGGTCGGCCGCGACGACTACGAGCAGGTGCTCCTTCCCGCGGTGGACGCCGCGCACGCGCAGCACGAGAAGGTCAGCCTGCTCTACGTGCTGGGGCCGGAGTTCACCGGGTACAGCGCCGGCGCGTTCTGGGGGGACGCCAAGTTCGGCCTGGAGCACTGGACGGGGTGGGACCGCATCGCGATCGTCAGCGACGCCGAGTGGCTGGACCGGTCGGTGAAGGCGTTCGCCTGGATGATCCCCGCCGGCGTCCGGGTGTTCGCGGTCGCGGAGCGGGACGCGGCCACCGCGTGGGTCACGGGCGGGTCGTGAGCGACATCGAGGTCCCGTACTTCTTCGCCCGGCCGGCGGCGGCGGCGCCGTGGCCGGGTGTGCTCGTGATCCACGAGGGCAACGGGATGAGCCCGCAGCTGCTCCGGGTGTGCGAGCGGCTTGCCCACGAGGGGTACGCCGCGCTCGCCCCCGACCTCTTCTTCCGTCACGGTGGCAGCGACCCGGACGCGGTGCCCCGGCAGATGATGGCGCTCGCGAAGAGCGAGCACCGGATGCCCGACATCGCCGCGTCGGTCGACGAGCTGCGTCGACTCGGCGCGACGACCGTCGGCGTCACCGGGTTCTGCATGGGCGGGCGGCTGACCTACGAGACCGCGGTGTCGGACATCGCCGTCGACGCGGCGGCACCGTTCTACGGCGCGGGGATCGCGTCGGTGCTCGACGAGCCGTCGTGCCCGCTGCTCGCGTTCTTCGGTGGGACCGACGAATGGGTGCCCCGCGACGAGATCGCCGCGGTCGAGGCGCGCCACCCCGACCAGGTCGTCGTGTACGAGGACGCCGGCCACGGGTTCTTCCGCGACGGCTCCGACTCCTACGACGAGGCCGCCGCCACCGACGCGTGGTCCCGTCTCCTCGCCTTCTTCGGCCAGCACCTGCACTGAGCGGACGAAGGGCGAAGAGCCGCTTCTTGGCACGCTGCCTCAGATATGGACTGAGAAAACGTGCCAAGAACCCGCTCTTGACCTTGGTCTTGACCTTGACCTTGACCTTGACCTTGAGCGGCTCTGGCTCTTGACCTCGACCTGATCTCGATCGTGCTCAGCAGGGGCCGGGGACGGGGGCGAGGCTGCCGGCCTGGGGGTCGCCGGACGGGGTGTCGGTGCCGGGGTTGGGGGTCGCGGCGGGCTGGCTGATGCCGGAGAAGCTGCGGCCGAGGACGAGCCAGACGTCGGCGTTGTCGACGCCGTCGTCCTCGACCAGCTCGACCGGGCCGGTCACGAAGCCGGCGAGCAGCGCGGCCTTGTCGTCGTCGCCGGGGCGGTAGTGCACTTCGGTCGTCGAGAACGTCTTGCTCGCGTTCGTCGTGCCGCCGTCGTCGAAGCCGAGCGCGGTGAGCTCGGCGAGCGCCTTGCTCGCCGCGCCTTCGGCGCCCGAGCCGTTGAGCACCCGCACCTTCACCTCGTCGGGCGCGAGGTCGGACTCCTCGGGCGCGTCGGGCACGACGGTGTCGAAGTCGCGCAGCCGTTGGAGCATGGCGTCGGCCTCGCCCGTGGGGATGAGCACGGACTGCCCGCCGCGCGTCGCCGGCTCGGTCGGGAGCGTGAGCGTCTCGGGCCCGCCGGCGGCGTCATCGCTGCCGCTCGCGAAGGCGTCGACGAGCGAGAAGACGTCGCCGCGGCCGAAGTCGTCGTCGAGCGTGAGCGACGAGATCGCGCTGTCGACGATGTCGTTGCCCTTCAGCGGGTTGCTGAGCGCGGTGTCCATCGCCTCCCGGCCGAGCTCGCGCAGGAAGGCCTGCTGGCGCTCGATGCGACCGAGGTCGGGGATCGCGTCCGCGCTCACGAACTTGCCGCGGGTCGCGTCGTAGATCTCGAGGTGGCGGGAGCGCACGAACGCGAGCGCGTCTTGACCGTCGAGCTGCACGCAGCCGCCGAACGCGCCGGCGAAGAAGCCGGTCACCTCGTCGCGGGCCGGCGCGGGGAAGAAGACGGGCACGCTGCCGACCGCGTCGACGAGGTCGCGGAACGAGGCGAAGTTCACCTCGACGTAGTGCTGGATCGGCACGTCGAAGTTGCTCTGGAGCGTGTCGATGATCGCCTGGGGGCCGTCGTTGAACGCGGCGTTGATCTTCGACCCGCCCTTGCCCGGGATGTCGACCCAGAGGTCGCGGGGGAACGAGACCAGCAGCGAACGCGACGAGTCGGGGTCGACGTGCAGCACCATGATCGTGTCGGAGCGCTGCCCGCCGGCGTCGCCCTCGTCGCCGAATGCGGTCTCGTCGCCTTCGCTGGCCACGAAGCTGCGGGTGTCGGAACCGACCATCAAGAAGTTGCCGCCGCCGCCCGAGGGTGAGCCCGCGAGCGTGAGCCCGACGCGATTCGCCGCGCCGAGCTTCATCTGGACGAGCACGTTCACGCCGACGAACGTCACGACGACGATCGCGACGACGAGTGCGAGCGAGACCATCGCGCGGCGGGGGAAGCCGGCGACGGGGGACCAGGACGCCATCTCCGTTCGACGGTACCGGGGCCGTCGCGCCGATCCGTGTCAGCACACCGGATCGGGCGGGCGCACTCGACCGGGGCGGGACGCGAGAGCGGCTGCTCTCGTCCGACAGGGGGGTCGCGGACGTGAGCAGCCGCTCGACTCGCTGGGTGCATCGTGGCGGAGGAGTGCGGCGGCGGCGTTGCGCCGAAGCGTCGGGCGCGCGACGAGGACCTGTCGGCTT
>CAZKTS010000179.1:0-6063 GCA_964555735.1 uncultured Bifidobacteriaceae bacterium | reverse complement strand
CCCCGACCCGCCGACGAGCCGTCGCCATGAACGAGCCTCCGAGTCCCGAGCAATGTCGCGCCTGCACCGTCTCGTACGGCGGGTCCTCGCGCTCGTTCGCGCCGACCCAGCCGGCTTCCGCGCCGGCTTCGTCGCGCACCTCCTCAGCACCGGCACCGGGCTGGCCGCCGGCCTGATCCTCGGCTCGATCACAGGCACGCTCGAGCAGCTCCCCGGGCTGCTGGTGCTCGTTCCCGCCGCGGTGGGGCTGCGCGGCAACGTCTTCGGGGCGCTCGGCAGCCGCCTGGGCACCTCCGTCGCCACCGGCACGTTCACGCTCTCGCGCCGTCGCGACACCGAGGTCGGCCAGAACCTCGGCGCGGCGATCTCGTTGTCGTTGTCGCTGTCGTTGCTCCTCGCGCTCGTTGCCAAGGGCGTCGCCGAGGCGTTCGGGGTGCAGCAGTCGATCTCGACCGGGCAGTTCATCGTGGTGTCGGTGGTCGGTGGGCTCATCCCGACGGTGGTCGTGATGGCGATCACCGTGGGCATGGCCGCGCAGGGCGCGCGGCGCAGCTGGGACATCGACAACGTGGCCGCGCCCGTCGTCACCGCCGCGGGCGACATGATCACGCTGCCGAGCCTGTTCCTCGCCACGTACCTCGTCCTGGACGTGCCCGACGCATTCGTCGTCTCCACCGCGGTCGTGTGTGCCGCGGTCGGCGTCATCGCCCTGGTGAACGGCCTGCGGTCGCACCTCGACGTGCTGCGTCGCATAGTGCGCGAGTCGGTGCCGTTCCTGCTCGCCGCGGGCACGTTGAGCACGCTCGCCGGGGTCACGATCCAGTCGCGGTTGGGTGCGCTCGCGAGCGACCCTGCGCTGCTCATCGTGATCCCGCCGCTCCTGTCGCTGTCGGGATCGCTCGCCGGCGTGCTCTCGGCCCGGGTGTCGACGAAGCTGCACCTCGGTGTGGTGCGGCCCGACCGCTTCAGCTTCGGCCCGGTCGGCGAGGACGTCGTGCTCGTCTACATCCTTGCGGTACCGATCTTCTTGGTGCTCGGCGTCGGCGCCGACGTGCTCGCGCTGCTCTTCGGCCTCGGGACGCCCGGCACGCTCGAGATGCTCGAGCTCATGCTCCTGGCCGGGGTGCTCGCGACCGTGCTCTCGTGCATCGTCGCCTACTTCGGCGCGCTGCTGACCTACCGCCTGGGGTGGGACCCCGACAACAACGGCATCCCGATGGTGTCGTCGGCGTCGGACTTCCTCGGGGCAGCAGCATTGATGGTTTCTCTGGCCATCCTGGGGCTCTCGTGAGCGGAGCCCGTGCGGAGCGAACACAGAGGAGTGAGTGACCGGGCCGCAGGTATCCTGCGGCACAACGAACGAGTCAGGACAATGGACGAAAAGCCTCCACGGAATCTGAAGGCCATGCTCTCCGAGGCGAAGGACACGTCGGAGCTCATGGTCGACCTGGCCTACGCCGCCCTCTTCTTCGCCGACGAGCAGATGGCGTCCGAGGTGCACGAGCTCGAGGAGCGCCTCAGCGACCTCGTCCACGAGATGCGCGAGGTCTGCGTGCTCGCGGCTCGTTCGCCGCACGACGCGGAGCAGATGTCAAGCGTGCTGCACGTCGTCTCGGCGATCGAGCGCATGGCGAACGCAGCGGTCGACGTGTCGCGCATCGTCACGCACCGTCTGGGCATCCCGGCTGCGCTCGTGGCCGACCTCGCCGCGGCCGAGGAGGTGTCGCACCGCGTGCGCGTGCGGCCCGACGCCGGGCTCGCGAGCCGTTCGCTGGCCGACGTCGAGCTGCCGGTCGCGGTGGGGATGCGCGTGGTGGCGATGCGTCGCGGCAAGGAGTGGATCATCGACCCCGACGGCGACGAGGTGATGGTCCCCGACGACGTCCTGATCCTCCGTGGTCCGCCGGCCGGCATCGACGAGCTGCGGGTGCTCGCCGGCGCGCCGGACTGGCGCCCGCCCGAGGTGCAGGAGGACCCGGCGATCACCGACCTCGACCGCGCGGTCGACGTGCTGGTGGAGATGAAGAACGTGTCGGAGGTCGCGATCGGGCTCGCGTACTCCGCGTTGCTGCTCAACGACCAGAGCCTCGCGGCCGAGGTCTCGCACCTCGAGGACCGGCTCGACGAGATGCGCGAGCGCCTCGAGGTCTGGGTCCTGCGCAGCGCCGCCGACGAGCTCGATCCTTCGCCGCTGCGCGGGCTGCTGCACCTCGGCGCGGCCGCCGAGGAGATCGGCGACGCCGCGCAGCAGATGGTGTGGCTCGTGGAGGAAGGCGAGGAGATGCATCCCATCCTCCGGGTTGCGCTGGGGGAGAGCGACGAGGTCATCGCCCGGGTGCCCGTCGGCGCCGGGTCGGCCCTCGACGGCGTCACCCTGCGCGAGACGCGGCTCGAGGTCGAGACGGGCTTCTACCTCCTCGCGATCCGGCGCGCCGGGCGCTACCTCTACCGGCCGCGCGGCACGACGCGCCTCCAAGCCGGCGACGAGCTGATCGCCAGCGGACCTGACGAAGGCCAGGCCCGGCTCGCGGAGCGGTGCGGCTACCGCGTCGTCGAGGACGACGACACCGGCGAGATCGAGCTCGTCCCCGCTCCGTGACCCAGGCCGAACCCGACGCCCACCCCGGCGCCCGCACCGCCGACTCGGGCCTGACCGCCGCCGAGGTCGCCGAACGCGTCGCACGCGGAGAGGTCAACGAGACCGGCGAGCGGACCAGTCGCACCTACGGCGAGATCATCCGGGCCAACGTCTTCACGCGCTTCAACGCCATCCTCGGCGTGATGCTCGCGGTGATCCTGGTCGTCGGGCAGATCCAGGACGCGTTGTTCGGCATCGTGCTCGTCGCGAACTCGCTGATCGGCATCGTCCAAGAGACCCGCGCGAAGCGGAAGCTCGACAGCCTCGCGGTGCAGGTCGCCGCCCACGCGCGCATCGTGCGCGACGGTGAGGTGCAGGAGGTCGCGGTCGACGACATCGTCCTCGACGACCTGCTCGAGCTCCGCACCGGCGACCAGGTCCCGGTCGACGGCATCGTGCACGTCGCCGACGGCCTGGAGGTGGACGAGTCGCTGCTCACCGGCGAGTCCGAGCCGATCGACAAGACGCCGGACGCCGAGGTCCTGTCGGGCAGCTTCGTGGTGTCGGGATCCGGGCGCTTCCAGGCCACCCACGTCGGTCCCGACGCCTACGCCCGCAAGCTCGCGGCCGAGGCGCGCCAGTTCACGCTGGTGCGCTCGGAGCTGATGGAGGGCATCAACACCCTCCTGCGCTACATCCAGTTCCTGCTGGTCCCGGTCTCGGCGCTGCTCCTGTGGCGCCAGCTCGGCAACAACAGCCTCGACGAGGCGCTCGTGGGCACCGTGGCCGGCGTGGTGGGGATGGTGCCGGAAGGGCTCGTCCTCCTCACGAGCCTTGCCTTCGGCATCGCCGCGGTGATGCTCGCCCGACGCAACGTGCTCGTGCAGGAGCTGCCCGCGGTCGAGGTGCTCGCGCGCGTCGACGTGGTGTGCCTCGACAAGACCGGGACCCTCACCGAAGGCGAGGTGGTCTTCGACCGATGGGAGCCGCTCGGTGAGGTGCCCGCCGCAGCGGGTGGCGGCACGGTCGAGGAGGCGCTCGGCGCGCTGGCCGACGACGACAACCGCAACGCGACGTTGGGTGCCGTCGGCGCTGCCTTCACCTCGCCGGGATGGACGCGGACGGGGTCGACGCCGTTCTCATCGGCCCGCAAGTGGAGCGCCGCGGCGTTCGACGGGCACGGCAGCTGGGTGTTCGGCGCACCCGAGATGGTGCTGGCGGATCGGGACGCGTCGGATCCGGCGCGGGCGCGGGCCGACGAGCTCGCCGCGGAGGGCAACCGCGTGCTGTTGCTCGCGTGCGCCGACCGGGCGCCGGAGGACGAGGTGCTGCCCGCCGGGCTCTCGCCGGTCGCCCTCGTACTGCTCGAGGAGAAGATCCGGCCCGACGCGGCCGACACGCTCGCGTACTTCGCCGACCAGGGGGTCACCCTGAAGGTGGTCTCGGGCGACAACCCTCGCACCGTCGGTGCCGTGGCGCGGCGGGTCGGGCTGGAGGGCGCGGAGGAGCCGTTCGACGCGCGTGAGCTCCCCGAAGACGCGGACGAGCTGGCCGAGGTCCTCGAGCACCACGCGGTGTTCGGCCGGGTCACGCCGCAGCAGAAGCGCGCCATGGTCGGTGCGCTCCAGTCGCGAGGCCACGTGGTCGCGATGACCGGTGACGGCGTGAACGACGCGCTGGCCCTGAAGGATGCCGACATCGGCGTGGCGATGCGCTCGGGCGCGGCGGCGACCCGAGCGGTGGCGCAGCTCGTGCTGCTCGACGACAAGTTCGCCAGCATGCCGGGGGTGGTGGCCGAAGGCCGGCGGGTCATCGCCAACATCGAGCGATCGGCGAACCTGTTCGTCACCAAGACCGTCTACGCCGCCCTCATCGCCATCCTCATCGTGCTGGTCGGGTGGCGGTACCCGTTCCTGCCTCGTCACCTCACCGTCGTCAGCACGATCACCATCGGCATCCCGGGCTTCGTGCTCGCGCTGATGCCGAACCCTCGCCGCTACGTGCCCGGCT
Source organism: uncultured Bifidobacteriaceae bacterium (assembly GCA_964555735.1). Lineage (GTDB taxonomy): Bacteria > Actinomycetota > Acidimicrobiia > IMCC26256 > PALSA-555 > CAZKTS01. The sequence goes on along the minus strand of CAZKTS010000179.1, from coordinate 1,475 downwards.
TCCTCGACCGCGTGCTGCGGTTCTGCATCCCTGCGGGCCTGATCGCGGGGTTCGCCTCGCTCGCGGCGTACGCCATCGCCCGGTTCGAGGAGAACCTGCCGACGGCAGAGGCGCGCACCACCGCCGCGCTCGTGCTGATCGCCATCGGTCTCTGGGTCCTGGTCGTGCTCGCGCGCCCGTTCAACCGCTGGAAGGCGATGCTCGTCGGCGGCCTGGTCGGCGCGGTCGTGGTCATCCTGGCCGTACCCGCGTTCCGCGACTTCTACGCGCTCCAGATCCCGGATGCACGGGTCGTCGGCGAGGCGTCCCTCATCGCGCTCGCGGGCATGCTCGGCATCGAGCTCGTGTGGCGCACGTCGCGTGTCGTCGGCCGCCGCCGGATGTCGGCGTCAGACCGCGGCGCCGACGAGGTTGCCGATCAGCGCTGACAGCGCCATGGCGAGCCCGCCGCCGATCAGGACGCGCACCGCGGCGCGGCCCATGGATGCCCCACCCAACCGGCCACCGGCCGCGCCCGTCACGGCAAGCGTGGCGAGCGAGACGGCCGCGATCACCGGGATGCGCGCGTCGGCGGGTGCAACGAGCATGGCGACGATCGTGATCAACGCACCGATCGCGAAGCTGATCATCGACACCCCGGCCGCCTGCCAGGGTCGCGCCGCGGTCTCCTCGGTGATGCCCAGCTCGTCGCGCAGGTGGGCGCCGAGCGGATCCGTAGCGGTGAGCTGCTCGGCAACCTGGCGCGCCAGCTTCGGGTCGAGCCCGCGCCGCCGGTAGATCGCGGTGAGCTCGTGGAGTTCGGCGTCGGGTTCGCCGGCGAGCTCTCCTCGTTCCTTGGCGATGTCCGAGCGCTCGGTGTCTCGCTGCGAGCTCACCGACACGTACTCGCCGGCCGCCATCGACATCGCGCCGGCTACCAGGCCGGCGATCCCGGCGATCAGGATGTCGTCGCGCGCGGCGTTCGACGCGGCGACGCCGATGAGCAGGCTCGCGGTCGAGACGATGCCGTCGTCGGCCCCCAGGACAGCCGCGCGCAGCCAGCCGACCCGGTTGTAGCGGTGGCGCTCGCGGTGGCGGAACGGGCGCACCTACAGCCAGTCCTTGCGCTTGAAGTACACGTAGAGCGGGATGCCGAACAGCGCGGCGAGCCCCACGATGATGGCGAAGCCCTCTTCCCAGTCGAGCTCGGGTGCGTTGCGGAAGTTCATCCCGAGGATCCCGGTCAGCAGCGTCGCGACCAGGAGGATGGCGCCCCAGGCTGCGATGCGCTGCTGCACCGCGCTCATCTGGTTGGAGGTCACGGCGAGGTCGGCGTCACGAAGGCCGGTCACGATCTCGCGCTGGGTGTCGACCAGGTCCGCGACCCGGAGCACGTGGTCGTAGAGGTCGTTGAAGTGCCCGAGGGCGACCTCGCCGATGCACGGCGCCTCGCCGCGGAGGAGCGCGCCGGTCACCTCGCGGAGCGGGAGCGCCCA
>CAZKTS010000178.1:0-7836 GCA_964555735.1 uncultured Bifidobacteriaceae bacterium | reverse complement strand
TGTGGACGTCCTGCTCCGGGAACCGCACGACCTGGCCCTCGGGCGTCAGGGAGTCGGGCCCGAGCTCCACGGTGATGGGCGCCCCGTCGTCGATGCGGACGCTCGCCCGCGTCAGCACGCGGCCGCGCTCCCCCACCTGGGGCTGCACCAAGGTCATGTGGTTGCTCCGTACCGCATGGGCTGGTCGGATCACGAGCACCTCGCCGTGGGGCTGCTCACCGCCTGCCACCCGCCACGCGGTGCGCTCGTCGCCGTCGACGGCGTGCACCGCTCGGTCCTCGGGGGTGTACCGCTCCCTCGCCTCACCGTAGGCGCTGGCATCGGCCGTGGCACCGCGGTGCTCGGCCACGGTGCGCTCGTCGTCGGACGAGGGGAACGGCGCCAGGCGCTGGTCGCGGTCGTCCTCGGCGCGGGGCTGCCCGGCCCGTTCGGTGGCGCCGGTCGTGTCGCGGACGCTGGCGAAGAACGTCTCGGCGCGGCGGCGGTTCGTGTCGGTGAGCACGAGGTCGGCGCCGCGGGCGAGCGCGGCGCGCAGCTCGGCCTTCGTGAGCGTGGCGAGCTCGAGCACCAGCTGGTTGCCGTCGAGCAGGCCGGCGGCGGCCGCATCGACGATCCCCTCGCCGTCGCCGGCGAGCACCACGGGCTGGTGGACCGGGGCGGCGTGGACGATGTCGACGGCATCGCGCACGTCGAACAGCGCGACCGGCGGGGGGTCGGCGGCATCGACGGGCGTGCGGAGCTCGAGCTCGTCGAGCATCGGGAGGCCGGCCGACGCCCGGTTCGGCGTCGGCGGGCCGTACGGCACGGGCTCGTCCAGGCCGGCCGCCAGTGGATCGGTGAGGGCGGCCCACAGGAGCCTCGGTCGGGGTGTGTCGAAGCGCTCGTACTCGAGGTCGGAGCGCAGCACGATCGTCCCGGTCGCGAGGATCCGCGCCACGCGGGCCAGCGCGTCGGGGTCGAGCGTGCCCTCCTGGATGCGGTGGTCGAGTGCGTCGAGGAGGTTCACCGACGCGGGCGTGCCGTACGGGAGCACCTCGCGCGCGACCCACGGGCGGTCGATGAGCGCCTGGGTGATGGCGTCGACGCTGTTGCCCCAGCGGTAGGCGGCGAAGTTCGCCCCGGGGATCTCCAGCACGCGGGTCGCGTCGCCTTCGGCTTCGAGCGCGTCGGCGGCGTCGTACCAGTACTGCGGGATCGCCGCCGGCCGGTTGTTGCGCTCCGAGAGGAACCCGTGCCGCCAGGCCGGCGCGAGGGCAAGCACCGCGAGCGAGACCACGATCGCGCCGGCGATCAGCTGCTTGCGCTGCACGGTCAACGCCGAGATCCCGGCGGCGAGGATGCCCGCCATGCCGAGCACGATCAGCGGTACGACCCTCGCGGTGTTGCGGAGCGCGAACACGAGGGAGGAGTCCTCGGCCAGCGCCTTGAACAGCCGGCCGTACGGACTCGGGTCGTCGAACGGCCATGCACCGACACCGACGACCGTGCCGACCACGATCAGGAGCACGAAGTACGCGCGGTACCGCCACCGCACGAGCGCCGCGACGGTGAGCGCAGCGATCGGGATCGCGAAGCTGAGCGCGATCACCCACCGCGTGTTCGCGTAGTCGTTGGTCTGATCGAGGGAGTAGCCCAGCCGGTCGCCGCCGTAGAAGAACCAGTTGCCGAGGCCGCGCAGGAGGTCGCTCGGGAGCGATGACGCCGACGACGTCCGGAGAGTCTCGGTGAGCTGCAGCACCGGCAACCCGAACGTTCCCTGCGTGCGCAAGCCGACGGCCCACCACAGGGAGACGCCGACCGTCGGCACGAGCAGTCGCACCCCGGTCAAGAGGGCCTGCTTCGCCGCGGCGCGGCCGTCGACCATGCGGAGCGCGAGCCAGAGACCGGGCCCGATGAAGACGAACACCAGCGACGTCGCGTTGACGCCGGCGATGAGGAAGGCCACCAGCGCGAACAGGGCGGGGTCGCGCCACCTCGTGCCGCGGTCGGCGTCGGCGGCACGGCGATCGGCGCGGACCGTGAGGGCCACGAGGAGCGGGAGGCCCGCCCATGGCAACAGCAAGATCGACGAGCGAGCGGTGAACGCGAGCTGGTACGGCGTGAGCAGGTAGACGAGCGCGCCGGCCAGCGCACCGATCCGGCTCGCGCCGAGCTGGCGGAGCAGCCACCGGGCCCCGAGCACGGCGACGAACGAGAGCGTCCCGAGCCAGAGCCGCTGCGTGACCCACGGCGGCACGCCGAACGCGTCGAAGAGCCAGAAGAACGGCCCCATGGGGACCAGGTAGCCGATGTGCTGGTGGGTGACGGTGCCGAGCCCGGCGTGGGTGTCCCACAGGTACGGGGCCCGCTCGAGCAGGCGACCGGGATCGATGGCGAGGAGCTGCTTGGTGTCGGCGCTCACCTTGCCGGGCGACGACAGGAGGAACGGGACGTACGCGAGGAGCGCGAGGGCGGCCAGCTCGAACCAGGTCCCTCGATCCCGCCGCCGGCCACCGGTGGCCGTCGGCGCGCTCTCGTGCGCGCTCGGCGGCGCCGCCTCGGCGATCATGCAGCGCTCGATGCTACGCGGCGGCCTCGGGGATCACCCGGCACGTGCCCGCCTCGTCACCGCCCGGTCGGTAGGTTCTGGGCGTGACCGGGCTGGTGCCGATCGTGCGACGACTCGCGCCACTGCTCGTGCTGGTGATCGCCGCGATCGCGATCTCGGTCATCGTCCGCCACGAGGTGTACCCGTCGTACTCGTGGAACCGCGACGAGCCCGTGTACCTCTGGCAGACCGAGACCATGAAGAACGGTCAGCTGGTCAGCACCGACGGCGGCCAGCCGGAGTTCCTCCAGCCGTGGCTCACCGGCGTCCGCGACGGCAGCTTCTTCTCCCAGTACACGATCGGCTGGCCGGTCGCCCTCACCGCGGCCGATGTGCTGCTCGGCTCCGCGGGCGTCGCGCTCGCCCTCGCCGCCGCGCTCGCGGTCGTCGGCGTCTACGCGCTGGCCATCGAGGTGACGCGCGACCGGGCGATCTCACTCGTCGCGGCGGCGGCCATGACGCTCTCGCCCATCCTCGCGGTGCAGAGCGGTCAGTACCTCGCCTACCTCTTCTCGCTCGGCCTCGGGCTGCTGTTCGGTGCCGCCCTGCTCGCGGGCTTTCGACGCCAGACCCCGTGGCTGGTGGTCGTCGCAGGCGTCCTGCTCGGGTTGGTGTTCTTGACCCGGCCGTTCGACGCAGTGCTGTGGGCGGCGCCGTTCGTGGCGTACGTCGCCTTCGTGCACCGTCGCGAATGGGATCGGCTCTGGCGCGGGGCCTTGTGGCTCGCACTCGGCGTCGCGCCGCTGTTCCTCATCGGCTTGCTCTACAACGCCCACGTCACCGGCAGCGCGACGGAGTTCCCGATCACGGCCGCGGACCCGCTCGACACGTTCGGCTTCGGGATCCGGCGCATCATGCCGCTCTGGACGCCGGTGGACTACACGGTCCTGCGGGCCTTCCGCGGTGCGGGGCGCAACCTCTTCTATCTGCCCGGCTTCATGGTCGGCAGCTTCCTCGGCCTGATCGCCGCGGCCATCGGGCTGTGGCTGCGGCGCCGCGACCGCACCACGGCCGTGCTGCTCCTGCTCTGCGCGTCGTTCCCCGTCGGCTACTTCTTCTTCTGGGGGATCTACCTGTCGGGCAGCAAGGTCACGCTCAGCGGGCCGCTCTACTACATCCCCCTCTACGGGCCACTCTGCATCTTCGCGGCGACCGCGCTCGTCGCGGCGTGGCGTCGCCGCGTGGCGCTCGGCGTCGGGGCAGCCGTGCTCATCGTGGTCGCGTCAGGCGTCGCCACCTACGACAAGCTCGACCGGAACCACACGATCTCCGAGACACAGACACCATGGCGCGAGAGCGTCCAGGGCTTGCACGAACCCTCGCTCGTCGTCGTCGACCGCTCCGGCCCGTACCTGCTCCAGCTCAACCCGTTCTCCGCGAACACGCCGGCGATCGACGGGCGGATCGTCTACGCCGTCGACCGCGGACCGGCGACGCTCGACCTCATCGCATCCCGGCCCACCCGTACGCCGTACCTCCAGCGCACGGACCGCACGCCGCGCGACGCGCTGTCCGATCCGACCGTGCCGACGGTCACGCTCGAACGCATCCGCGTCGTCACGGGCTCGGTCATCACCATCGACGCGACCGTCACGAACCCGTCCGACGCACCGGTCGTGGTCGCCTACCTCCAGGCCGGTCAGCAACGCGTGGAGAAGGTCGTCGCGACCGACGGCCGGCGTGGTGACACCTACGACGTCTCGTGGACCGTGGGCACCGATGGTGCCGGTACCGACTTCGTCCTCGGCTCCGAGCGGCTCGACACCCTGGCGGTCGGCGTCGGGTCGGGCGACTCCCAATCGGCGGCCTTCCAGGGCCGGCGCACCGAGGCGCGCCTCGGATACCGGATCGAGGACGGGACGATCGAGGTGATGACCCCCGCCGACGTCGTGCGGCTCACCGTGCGCGACGGCAGGCTCCGGGAGCACCAGGTCCGCACCGGCGTCGAGGTGCGGGTCAGCGGCGGCTGACACACCGGCGGTCACAGCCTCGGGGGTGCTGCGTGCGGGGTTGATGCTCCGCACCGGGTGGGCCCGGCGTACGATGCTGCGCTCTCCGAGCGGCGCACGCTTCTGAGCCGTTGCCAGGAGCGTCGCACGACGACCGAGGAAGGCACGACCGAGACGGTGGAGACCGCGAACCCCCCGCGCACGGCGACGCCGCCCGCGCCGAGCGGCGGTAGCGACGGCGCTCCCCGCCGGACGTACCACCTCGAGATCTTCCTCGTCAGCCTCGCCGGGCTGCTGCTCGAGATCGCCTACACGCGGATCATGTCGTTCAAGCTCTACTACTACTACACGTACCTCGTGATCGGGCTCTCGCTGCTCGGCATCGGGTGCGGCGCGGTGCTGGTCACCATCTCGAAGCGGCTCCGCAAGGCCGAGACCGAGACGATCGTGAAGTACGGCCTGTTCACCGCGGCAGCGAGCGTCGCGATCGGGTACGTGGTCATCGCGGTCACGTCGATCGACACCCGCGCGATCTGGGAGTACGGCTCCCTCAGCTCGTTCGGCAACGTCGGGCGCCTCCTCATCATCTGCTTCTTCCTCTTCGCGTCGTTCGTGGCGATCGGCGTGATCGTCGCGACGCTCCTCGGACGGCGGACCGAAGACGTCGGGCGCTTGTACTTCGCCGACCTCCTCGGCGCCGGCCTCGCCTGCGCCGTCGTGGTCTGGCTCCTCGGCGAGATCGGTCCACCTGCCACCGTCGCGCTCGCCGGCCTGATCCTCGCCGCGGCCGGCCTTCGCCTGGCGTGGGGGCACACCCGCATCGTCACGGTGATCGGCGCCGCGCTCGTGGTGATCCTCGCGGTCGCGACCGTGAAGCCCGGGTGGCTCCCGGACGAGCAGGTCGACGCGACCAAGGTGCAGCTGTCCGACGACAACACCATCTACTCGTCGTGGAGCCCGCTCTTCCGCGTCGACGTGACCCAGCCCACGCCGGGCGTCCGACTCCTCTACCACGACGGCCTGATCGGGTCGGCGATCTACGAGTTCGACGGCGACGTGTCGAGCCTCACCCGCTTCGACACCGACCCCCGCTCGTTGCCGTTCGACGTCGCCGACGCCCCCGACGACGTGCTGATCATCGGTGCCGCGGGGGGCCACGAGATCCTCGCGTCGCTCTACTTCGACGCGAAGCACATCGACGCGATCGAGCTCAACCCGGTCACATACGGGCTCGTCACCGACGAGTTCGCCGACTACTCAGGGCATCTCGCCGAGAACCCGAAGGTCAACTACGTCAAGGGCGACGGTCGCTCCTACCTCGCGCGCAGCGACGACAAGTACAACGTGATCTGGTATCCGGCGCCCGACAGCTACTCGGCGTCGAACGCGGCCAGCTCCGGCGCGTTCGTGCTCTCCGAGAGCTACCTCTACACGAGCGAGACGATCGAGAGCAGCCTGGAGCACCTGAAGCCCGGGGGCGTGCTCGCCGCGCAGTTCGGCGAGTTCGACTACGACGGCAAGCCGAACCGCACCACGCGCTACGTCGCGACCGCCCGCAAGGCCCTCGAAGACATGGGCATCGAGGACCCCACCAACCACGTCCTGGTGGCGACGTCGCCGGCCGGTGACGCGGGCAGCAACCTCTCGACGATCCTGGTGTCGCGGACGCCGTTCACCAAGCAGCAGGTGTCGACCTTCCTCACGTCACTCGAGGACATCCCGGGCGCGACGCTGCGCTACGCGCCCGGGAACGCCCAGGACAACTCCGTGAGCGAGCTCGTCGCGCTGAAGCCCGGGCAGCTCGACCAGTGGTACGACGACTATCCGTACAACGTGCGGCCGATCTCCGACAACGGGCCGTTCTTCTGGCACTTCACGCCCTTCGACAGCGTCATCTCGGACTTCGATCAGCCGATCGACCGCACCGACTTCGAGGACTCCATCGGCGAGCGGGTCCTCCTCTTGCTGCTCGCGGTCGCAGTCCTGTTCGCCGCGGTCTTCCTCCTCCTCCCCTTCTTCGCGATCCGCAGCACGTGGTCGTCGTTCCCGCGCAAGGGTCGATCGGCGGTCTACTTCGCGGCGCTCGGCTTCGGCTTCATGTTCTTCGAGATCGCACTCATCCAGCGCCTCACGCTGTTCCTCGGCTATCCCACGTACTCGCTCACCGTCACGCTGATGTCGATCCTGATCGCGACGGGTGTCGGCGCACTGCTGAGCGAGCGGTTCAAGCACCGCACGAACCGCGCCATCCCCATCCTGTTCGGCGTGCTCGCGGTCCTGACCGTCTTCTACCTGTTCGGGATGCCGGCGATCACCGACGCCGCGCTCGGGTGGTCGCTCGCCCCGCGCATCGCGCTGACCATCCTGATGCTCGCCCCGCTCGGCCTGTGCCTCGGCATGTTCATGCCCCTCGGCCTCGGCGCCGTGTCGGAGCTCTCGGACAGCCCCCACGAGTACGTCGCGTGGGGATGGGCGGTCAACGGGTTCGCGTCCGTCGTGGGCGCGGTGCTCACGACGATCCTCGCCATGAGCTTCGGCTTCAACGTGGTGCTGGCGGCCGCGCTCGCGATCTATGCGGTCGCGATGCTGATGCTGCGGGCTCTCACGCGGCCGCTCGCATCCGCGACAGCCTGAACGTCAGCGGACGCGCGGCTCGATCCGCTTCCCCGACTGGAACGCCTGCTGGCCGGCGAGCAGGTCGGCCGGGTCGCTGCCGACCTTGATGAGCACCTTGCCCATGTCGAGCGCGTCCTTGCGGCCGAGGTCGCGTGCCAGCCACAGCGCCCGCACCGTGCCCTGCACCGCGGTCGGCGGCGACGCGGCGATCGCGTTCGCGGACCACGCCACGGTCTCGCGCAGGTCGGCCCCGGGCACGACCTCCGACACGAGACCGATCTCGTAGGCCCGCTGCGCGCTCATCCGCTCGTTGGAGCCGAGCAGCGACAGCCGCATGATCTCGTGGAACGGCATCTTCTGGAGCATGTGCATCGATTCGAAGCAGGCCGTCATGCCGAAGGTCACGTGCGGATCGAAGAACGTCGCGTGGTCAGCGGCGACGATGAAGTCGACCTCGCCGAGCATGTAGAACGCCCCACCGCACGCCATGCCGTTCACCGCGGCGATGACCGGCTTCCAGAGATCGTTCGACTTCGGCCCGATGTTCTCGCCGGGGTCGTCGAAGTGCCACGGCGTCTCCGACGCGGCACCGGTGCCGGCTCCGCCCTTCCCCACCTTGCTCGGGTCGTCCTCCCAGTCGCCCATCGTCTCCATCCGGTCGATGCCGGTGCAGAACGCCTTCTC
>CAZKTS010000177.1:0-6605 GCA_964555735.1 uncultured Bifidobacteriaceae bacterium | reverse complement strand
GAGGTTCCCGACGCCGAAGACGAGCTGTTGCTCGCCGCGCCGGACGAAGACGCCGGCACGTTCACGAAGCGGTGCCGCAAGGTCCGCGCCTCGGTTCACAGTGCGGAGGAACTCCACCGCAACGCCCACGACACCCGGTTCCTCCGGGAGTGGGTCGACGAGGAAGACCGCTGGAACCTCACCGCACGCGGCACGAAGACCGACGGCGCGCGGATCATGGCCGCGATCAAGGCCCAGGCCGACCAGATCTTCCAAGAGACCCGCCGGGCCGGCACGGAGCGCTCCGCCCCCGAGGCCTACCGCTTCGACGCCCTCCTCCACCTCACCACCCGCGAAGCCACCGAAGGCTCAGCCGCGGGGCCGAAGGCGCACGTGCACGTCAACGTCGACGCCGAAGCGCTGCTCTCGCTCACGGGGCTGCCGGGCGCGACCTGTGAGATCCCTGGCCTCGGCGCCGTCCCCGCTGCGGAGGCCCGCAAGCTCCTCGGCGACGCCATCGTCACCATCCTCGTGAAGAAGGGCCGCGACGTCACCACCGTCGCCCACCACGGCCGCACCGTCCCCATCCACGTCCGCCGCGCCGTGCTCGCCCAGCACCCCGAGTGCGTCGTCGAGGGCTGCAGCGTGCGCGAGCACCTGAACCTCCATCACCTCGTGCCCTGGGCCGAGAACCCGGTCACCACCGTCGACAACGTCGTCCCTCTCTGCGACTTCGACCACGACCTCCACCACTACGAAGGCTTCACCCTCGAACCCCTCGACGACGGCACCGGCAAGTACCGACTCGTCCCACCCGACGAGCGAGCACCGCCGTGACCTCGGGGGGGAGAGGCGTCGGCGGAGGGCGGCGCCCGCAGCAGACGAGCGCCAGCGAGCGCGAGGACGACGCTCGCAGCCGGCGGCACCCCGGTGAAGCTGCCGGGACGACCCGGTCAGGAGCGGCGCAGCACCGTGAGCAGGGTGGGCGACGAGACGACCGTCGCGCCCTCGGCCCGCGCGTGACGCTGCACCCACTGGTCCGAGGACGCCACGATCGCGGGTACGGAGTCCGGGAGGCCGGCGACCTCCCGGATCACCACCGGGTCGGCCTCCTCGTCGGCGGTGGAGAAGACGATGCGCACACCGGTGCGGCGCGGGGGCGTGACGCCTTCGACGTCGGAGCCGTCGAACACGACGACCACGTCGCAGCGCAGCCGGAGGTGGAGCCGGGCGAGCTCGGCGACGAGCCGGTCGCGCTGGTCGGCCGTCGCGGCATCGGCCCACCCGGCCATCGAGACGTTGTAGCCGTCGACGACGAGCGTGATCCCCCGGGTGCGGAGCATCGCATCGAGCGCATCGGGCGTGTCGGCGGTCATGCCGGGCGGGCACGGCACCGCGACGCGGTCCGACACCACGTCGGGGTCGGGCTCCGGGCGGGCGGACTCGGCGACCGCGTCGGATGCTGCGCTGCGGGCGGCGGCGACTGCCGCGGCGTGCTCGGTGACCGCGTCGCGGGCCCGGCGAGTGAGACCCTCGAGCGCGGTGGTGAGGGCCCGCGCCTCGTCGGTGGCGGCGGCCAGGGCGTCGACCTCGGGGGCGGGCATCGGCACCGCGACGACCGGATGTTCGAGGTCCTTGAGCTCGCGCTGGAGGGCACGGACGCGCTGCTCCGCGGTGCGGGCTCGTTCGGCCTCCCGAACGGCTCGCGCCTCGGCCGTCGCGATCGCGGCGTGCGCCTCCTCGATCGCCGCTTCGGCTTCGCGGCGGCGCCGGCCGGCGTCCTCGACGTCGCGGTCCGCGCGGCGCTCGCGCTCGCGCCGGGCCCGCCGCTCCTCGCGCAGCTCCTCCTCGAGTCGCGCGACGTCGGCGACCGCGAGGTCGCGCGCCTGCTCCGCCCGGCGACGGGCTTCGTCGGCGGTGGCGAGCTGCGTCTCGCGGGCCTTGAGGTCGTCGTCGCGCTCCTTCTCGGCCCGCTTGCGCTCGAAGGCCGAGCACACCACGCCGAGACCGAACGCCCAGCCTTCGGGTCGGGCTGCGTACAACGCCGACGCGAGCCACGGGAGGTCCGACCGCTCGGCCGCCTCCTCGACTCGGCGCAGCGCGCCGCTCGCGGTCCAGGCGCTGAGCGCGGCGTCGACCTCGGTCCGCTCCAGGAACGACGCGACCACCCGGTCGCGGAATCCTTCGTCGACGTCGACCGCCCGACGCAGCTGCTGGCGCGCGGTCGAGCTCTGCAGTCCGCGCCGGTCGAACCCACCGAGCGGACGGAGGACGGGCGGACGCTCGGCCGCGTCGAGCGTGCCGAGCACCTCGGCGGCGGAGTCGAGCAGCGGCGCCAGGAGGGACTCGGGCACGGGCATCGCCTCGGTGGCGTCCACGGCCGGCGCGTCCTTGGTCGTCATCGGGAAACGGTCCCGTAGACTGCTCCCCGCCCAGCGGCGCTGGGGACCGCTCGGGCCGGAGGGGCCATCACCATGCAGTCAGCGTACGAAGACCTGACCCTCGAGACCCGGGGCGACGGCGAGGTGATCGACGTCACCGCCGACGCGCAGAAGGCGCTCGACAACTCGGGGCTCCGTGACGGCCTCTGCACGGTCTTCGTCGCCCATTCGACCTGCGGCGTCACCACGATCGAGCACGAGCCCGGCTGCAACGCCGATCTCAACGACGTGCTCGAGGCGGTCGCGCCGCAGCAGCGGCGGTGGGAGCACAACGAACGCAACGCCGACACCAACGGGCACAGCCACGTGCGGGCGGCGCTCGTGGGGCCGTCGGTGACGGTCCCGTTCCGCGACGGTGCGCTCGCCCTGGGCGTCTGGCAGAAGGTCGTGTGCATCGACTTCGACGACCGGCCGCGTACCCGCCGACTCGTCGTGCAGCTCCTCGGCGGCTGAAGCCGACCGGGTCCGGCGGTCACGAGTCGGCCTCCGCTCGCACCGACGAGTCGGCGAGCTCCTCGGTCGCCAGCTCCTGGATCTGGGCCCCGGTGGCGCCGCACCACCGGCACACCACCTCTTCCACCCGCTCGTCGAGCACGGCTTCGTCCTCGATCTCGAGGTCGCCGCCCACGCTGAAGTGGTGGAACGCGCGGGTCTTGCGCACGGTGACGACATCGAAGCGGGTGAGGTTGCCGCACGACGAGCACCGGTAGCGCGTGGTCACGATCCCGGGGCTCCGTCGCCGCCGGCCAGGGAGCGGTCCCTCATGGCGGGAGCATACCCGCCGGTCCGCGGATGGCGAACGCACGTTCGATACCCTGGCCGGTCCCATGGCCCGCACCCCCACGACCGCACCCACGCTCCGGCGGACGCGGCAGCTCGGCTTCGACGACCTCGGGACGCCGCTCCACGACGTCACCTTCGTGATCATCGACCTCGAGACCACCGGCGGCTCCCCCGCCACCTGCGCGATCACCGAGATCGGCGCGGTGAAGTACCGCGGCGGTGAGTGCCTCGGCGAGCTCCAGACCCTGGTCAATCCCGGCGTGCCGATCCCCCCGATGATCACCGTGCTCACCGGCATCACCGAGCAGATGGTCATGCCCGCCCCGCCGATCGCCGAGGTGCTGCCCGCGCTCCTGGAGTTCATCGGCCCGCCCGAAGGCGGCACCGTGCTGGGCGGGCACAACTTCCGCTTCGACACGTCGTTCCTCGACGCCGCGCTCACCGCCCACGGCTACGAGCGCCTCGCGCACCGCCGGGTCGACACCGTCGCACTGGCGCGTCGACTCGTGCGCGACGAGGTCCCCAACCTGCGGCTCTCGACGCTCGCGCGCCACTTCCGCACGCGGAGCGAACCCGTGCACCGCGCGCTCGACGACGCCCGCGCCACCCTCGAGGTGCTCCACGCGCTGCTCGAGCGGGCCGGGAGCCTGGGCGTCCTGGGGCTCGACGATCTGCTCGCGCTGCCCACCATCCGCGCGCACCCCTCCTCCAACAAGCTCGCCCTGACCACCCGACTCCCCCGCCGTCCCGGCGTCTACCTCTTCCGCGACCGGCGCGGACGGGTGCTCTACGTGGGCAAGGCCACCAACCTCCGCACCCGGGTGCGCAGCTACTTCAGCGGGGACGACCGCCGGAAGGTGCCGCAGCTCCTGCGCGAGGCCGAGTCGATCGACCACATCGTCTGCGCCAACCCCGCCGAAGCCGCGGTCCGAGAGATCCGGCTCATCCACGAGCATCTCCCGCGCTTCAACCGTCAGTCGAAGGCCTGGCGCGCGTATGCGTACCTCAAGCTCACGGTCGGCGAGCGCTTCCCCCGCCTCGCCGTCGTGCGCGAGCCCCGCGACGACGACGCGATCTACGTGGGTCCACTGCACTCCGCCGCCGCGGCCCACGGACTGCGCGAGGCCATCGAGAGCGCGCTCCCGCTGCGGCGCTGCACCAAGCGCATCGCACGCACCGCCGTACCCACGGGCACCGCATGCGTGCCCGCGCAGCTCGGCGTCGCGTGCTGCCCGTGCACCGGCACGACCGCGGCCGACGAGTACGCCGCCGTCGTCGATCGCGCCGCCCGCGGCCTGCGCGGCGAACCCCGACTGCTGCTCGACCCGCTCGAGGCACGCATGCACGCGCTGGCCGCGGCCGAGCGCTACGAGGAGGCCGCCCTCACGCGCGATCGCCTCCGGGCGCTGACGCGCGCGCTGGCTCGGCAGCGCACCGCGTCAGCGTTGCGCCGGGCGCGGCGGCTGGTGATCGACGGGCCCGACGGCACGCTCGAGATCATCCACGGACGGCTCGTGCTGCCCGAGGATGCCCCGACCGTCCGCGCGCCCGAGCCCGCGCCGCCACCCACGCTCCTGGATCCCATGCCCGACACGCCCATCCGACGCGACGAGATCGACGAGCTGCTCGCGCTCGGTCGGTGGCTCGCGCAGCACGCATCGGCGCTCTCGGTGCGCGTGGCCGACGGCGTGCTCGCGTCGGCGCTCCCCGCGCTCCCGACCTACGAGCCGCCGCGGTCCCGAGAGCCCGCGCGCCGCTGACGCGGCGGCGGCGCCGGGCCGGGCGCGGGCGCGACCACCCCGTCGGGTGTGACGAGGGCGCCGCTCGGCGACACCGCGGCACTCGACGAGCCGCTCGCTCGCTTCGAGCTCCGGCGTTGCAACAGCCGACGGCCGCCCTCGACGAAGACCGTGACCAGCACAGCCGAGACGAGCGCCCACAGCAGCACGACCACCACGAGCGGCACGAAGCGACCCATGTCGTGCTTGACGATCACGTCGAGCAGCTTCTGGCTGCTGAGGTAGCCGCCCTGGCGGGCCGGGATGCCGACGATCAGCAGCCCGAGCGGCAACGCGACGACCCACGCGAGGATGCGAAGCCACAGCGGCAGCGCGGTGCGCGTGCCGGCGCCGTTGGAGCGGCGGCGGCCGCCGGACGGCGGTGCTCCCACCTCGACGGATGGGCCCGCACCCCGCGGCGGCGCGGCGGGCGGGGCGGTCGAGATGACGGCGGCACCGCCGGCCGCGGCGCCACTCCCGGCGGTCATGACCGGGCGCGAGCGACGGCGCGGGGCGGGCGGAGCGGGCGCACCACCAGCCGACGACCCCGCCGGGGCGGGCGCACCACGCCCGCGCACCGACGGAGGCACGGTCAGCGCGCGGCCACAGCTCGGGCAGCTGAACGACCCCGAGTCGTCGATCGACGACATCGGCGTCTTGGTGCCGCAACTCGGGCATTGCAACGACCGAACCATCAGGCCCCGACTTCCTCTCCTGCAATCTCTCGCGCGGCGACGCTCGTGCGCACGAACGCCTCGAGTGCCGCAGCGGCACGACCGTCGTCGATCGCGGCGAACGCGACCTCGAGCCCGCCGGCCAGGTCGTCGGCGAGCCCGGCGACCACGAGCGCGGCGGCCGCGTTCAGCCCCACGATCTCACGAACCGGACCCGACTCGCCCGCGAGCACCCGATGCACGCTCGACGCGTTCCCCGCGGCATCGCCACCCGCGAGGGCGGCGCGCTCGACGGTGGTGAGCCCGAGCGCCACGGGATCGACCTCGGTCTTGGTGACCTCGCCGCTCCGCAGCTCGAACATCGTCGACGTGGTGGTCGTCGTGAGCTCGTCGAGGCCGTCGTGCCCGTAGAACACGAGGGCATGCTCGACCCCCAGCGCCTCGAGTGCGCCGAGCAGCCGCTCGGCCATTCCGGGGTCCGAGATGCCGATCGTGCGGCGCGTCGCGCCGGCGGGGTTGGCGAGCGGACCGAGGAAGTTGAACGTGGTGGGCGCACCGAGCTCCTTGCGCACACCGCCCGCGAAGCGCAGGGCCGAGTGGAAGCGCTGCGCGAAGCAGAAGCCGATGCCGGCCTCTCGGAGGCACCGGGCAACCCCGGCCGGGCCGAGATCGATGACCACCCCGAGCGCCTCGAGCACATCGGCCGACCCGCACTTCGAGGACGCGGCCCGGTTGCCGTGCTTCGCGACCCGACCACCGGCGCCCGCCACGACCAGCGCGGCGGTGGTCGAGACGTTGACCGTGCCGGCGCGGTCGCCACCCGTCCCGCAGGTGTCGACGAGGGGCCCCAGATCGTCGACCTCGACGCGCTCCGCGAAGTCGAGCAGCGTGCGCACGAGCGCGGCGAGCTCGTCGGGCGTCTCGCCCTTCGAGCGAAGGCCGACGGCGAA
>CAZKTS010000176.1:0-3667 GCA_964555735.1 uncultured Bifidobacteriaceae bacterium | reverse complement strand
CGGATCATGAACGCCATCGCCTCGGGCGTGACCTTCTCGGCCGCCATGATGAGGTCGCCCTCGTTCTCACGGTCGGCGTCGTCGACGACGATGACCAGGTCGCCGCGCGCGATGGCGTCGATCGCCTGCTCGATCTTCGTGAACGTCATGTGGGCTCCTTGGCCAGCGACGTGGAGAGCAGTCGCTCCACGTACTTGGCGAGCACGTCGACCTCGAGGTTGACGGGATCGCCGGTGGTGCGGGCACCGAAGGTGGTGACCGCGAGAGTGTGCGGCACGAGCGCGACGCCGAAGGTCGAGCCCTCGTCGTCGATCGTGGTGATGGTGAGGCTGACGCCGTCGACGGTGATCGAGCCCTTCTCGACCGCGTACCGGAGCAGCGCGGCGTCGGCCCCGATCCGTACGAGGGTCGAGCCGTCCGGCAAGGGCTCGCGACTCGCGATCGTCCCGACGCCGTCGACGTGACCCTGCACGACGTGACCACCCAGGCGGTCGGTGACGCGCACCGGCCGTTCGAGGTTCACCGGATCTCCGACCGCGAGCCCGCCGAGCGTCGTGCGGTCGACCGTCTCGCGCTGCGCGTCGGCGGCCCACCATCCGTCGCCCATCTCGACGACCGTCAGGCAGCAGCCGTTCACCGCGATGGACGCACCGAGCACCGCGTCCTCGAGAACGGTCACGCAGGCGAGCTCCAGCCGCACGCCGCCCTCGTTGGGGGTCGTGGCCCGGACGGAGCCGAGCTCTTCGACGATGCCGGTGAACATCAGGCGCGCCCCGCGGGTTCGTGGTCGAGCCGGACGTCGGCACCGACGGGGGTCGCGGCCACGAGATCCCAGCGCGGCGCGGCGCCGAGCGACGCCGGGCCCGCCCAATCGGCGGCGGGACGGCCGTCGGCGCCGAGCAGGACGCCGGCGACGTAGGTCACGATGCGGTCGACCAACCCGGCGGCGAGCAACGAGCCGTGCACCGCGGCGCCGCCCTCGACGAGGGCCTGCAGGACGCCCTCGCGTCCGAGCAGCGCGAGCGTCGCCTCGAGATCGACCCCCCGGTCGGTCGACGCCACCGCCTCGACCTTCGCGCCGGCGGCGCGCCACGCGTCGACGGCGCTGACGTCGGCCTGCTCGGTGGTGACGACGAGCGTCGGTGCGATCGACACGTCGAACAGCGGCCCCACGGCCGGCACGCGCCCGCGGGCATCGAGCAGGACGCGCAGCGGCGCGCGCTCGGGCGGCGGCTCGACGCCGCGCACGCTGAGTGCCGGACGGTCGGCGAGCGCGGTCCCCGCGCCGACGACGACGGCTTGCGACTCGGCCCGCAGGATGTGGGCATCGGCGCGTGCCTCCTCACCGGTGATCCACTGCGACGAGCCGTCGCGCGCGGCGGTGCGGCCGTCGAGGCTGACCGCCGACTTCGCGACGCAGAACGCCCGTCCGGTGCGGCGGTGGTGCAGGTACGGCGCGAGCTGGCGCGTCGCGTCCCGCTCCCCCTCCCCGACCTCGACGACGATGCCGGCGTCTCGAAGCCGGGCCACCCCGGCCCCGCGAACCTGCGGGTCCGGATCCTCGACGGCGACCACCACCCGGCCGACCCCGGCGGCGATCAGGGCATCGGCGCACGGTGCGGTGCGGCCGTGGTGGCTGCACGGCTCGAGCGTCGTGTAGACGGTCGCGCCCTTCGCCCGGTCGCCGGCCTGCCGCAGGGCGCCGACCTCGGCGTGGGCGCCGCCCGGGGGCTCGGTGGCAGCCTCCCCGACGACCTCGCCGTCGCGCACGATCACGCAGCCGACCCACGGGTTCGGTGCGGTGCGCCGTCGGGCCGACGCCGCGAGCTCGAGCGCGCGCACTAAGGCCCGGCCGTCGGCCGAGTCACCGGTGGCGCCACCCCTGCGTGCGGTCACGTGCTCTCCCTGCGGGCCCCAGGGTGGAGCGCGGGAGCACGGCACGGCGGCGCGGGCTCGCACCCGCTCGCCGAACCCTCTCCCATCCGGACTCTCACCGTCGGCCCTGGACTCGCACCAGGTCGACCGCACGGCCGGCTGCCGTGGGCTCGCGGGCTCCTGCTCGAGGCTCGCTCGGGCAGCTACCGCCGGTTGGGACTTGCACCCGTACCCCGAGGGCTGTCACTCGATTGTCGCCCTGAGGATACCCGGTTTCACGCAGAATTGGAACAGGTTCTAGTTTTTCCCGCCCGGTCGGTCAGTGCGGGCGGCCCCCGGCGAGCAGCTCCAGGGCGTGAGGGATCGCCGGCAGGGCCGCCTCCAGGCACTCGATCGCGCCCGACGAGGAGCCCGGGAGGTTGCAGACCAGGGCGGCGCCCACGGTGCCACAGACCCCGCGCGAGAGCAGGCCGAAGGTCCGGCCGTCGGTGTTGCTGGCCGCCCGCATCGCCTCGGCGAGGCCGGGCGCCTCACGCTCGAGGACGGCGCGCGTACCTTCGGGCGTGAGGTCGCGTGGACCGAAGCCCGTGCCACCGGTCGTCACGACGAGGCCGGCGAAGCCGCTCGTCATGGCGCGCAGCGCGTCGGCGACCGCGTCGATGCCGTCGGCGGTCACCCGGTGGTCGTCGACCGCGAAGCCTGCGACGCCGAGCGCACCGACGAGCGCGGCGCCCGAACGGTCCTCACGCGTACCGTCGGCCACGCCGTCGGAGACGGTGAGCACCTTGGCCCGGAGCCCCGGGACGACGGGCTCGGGCGGCACCGGTCAGGCGGCCTCGGGCCAGGCGATGGCGCGCAGCGCGCGTGCGGCGGCCAGCGGGTCGTCGGCCGAGAAGATCGCGCTGCCGGCGACGAGGATGTCGACACCGGCCGCGGCCGCGAGCGGCGCGGTCTCGGCGTGGATGCCGCCGTCGATCTCGATCTCGACCGGCAGGCTGCGCTCGTCGATCACGGCACGCGCGGCACGCACCTTGTCGAGCACATCGGGGATGAAGGACTGGCCGCCGAAGCCCGGGTGCACGCTCATCACGAGGAGCAGATCGATCTCCTCCAGGAACGGCAGCACCTCGTCGACCGAGGTCTCGGGGTTCAACGTGAGCCCGACGCCCACGCCGAGCGAGCGCAGCTCCTCGAACAGCGGACGAGGATCGCCGCACTCGATGTGCACGATGCAGCGGTCGGCACCCGCCTTGGCGAAGTCGGCGAGGAGGACACCAGGGTTGCTGACCATGAGGTGACAGTCGAGGAAGAGGTCGGTGCGGGGGCGCAGCGACTTCACGACCGGCGGGCCGATGGTGAGGTTGGGCACGAAGTGGCCGTCCATGACGTCGACGTGCAGCAGGTCCGCCGCGGGTGTCACGGCGTCGACCTGGGCCGCGAGGTCCGAGAAGTCGGCCGAGAGGATCGACGGGGCGATCTTCTTGCCCGGCGGGTTGCCGGGCCTGCTGGTGGCCACGGACCGAACCTACTTGCCCGGACCGGTCAGACCGGACCGACGCAGGGCCAGCACGAACATGCCGTCGGTGCCCGCGTCCTGGGGCAGGAGCAGCGCCCCCGGCCCGGAGGATCGCCACGGCGCGGCGGGAGGATCGAGCACCGTGAACCCGTCGAGCCGCTCGAGCACCGCCGCGGCGACGCCGCGGGTCTCGGCGGCGGTGAGCGTGCACACCGAGTACACGAGCACGCCGCCGGGGACGACCGCGGCCGCGGCCTCGAGCACGAGCGCGGTCTG
>CAZKTS010000175.1:0-5648 GCA_964555735.1 uncultured Bifidobacteriaceae bacterium | reverse complement strand
GTGGAAGTTGTCGACCGCCTGACGCACGACCGCGAGCACCGCGTAGAGCGTCAACGGCGAGCAGAACACCAGCTTCTTGCCCAACGCGTCGTCGAGGATCGAGCGGTCCTGCTCGTGGATGAAGGCGTAGAGCGCCTCGTTCGGGATGAACAGCAGCACGCAGTCGACGGTGTCGGCCGTCGGATCCGCGTAGCCCCGGCCGGCGAGCGTCTTCACGTGCCCGCGCACGTCGCGCAGGAAGTCGTCGCGGGCCCGGCGCTGCTCGATCTCGGAGTCGGACTCCAGATAGCGCAGGTAGTTGTCGAGCGGGAACTTCACGTCCATGTGCAGCGAGAGCCCGTCGGGCAGGAAGAACGTGAAGTCGGGGATGCCGGCCTCGATCGCCTTCTGGCGCCGGTAGTTGACGCCCTCGACCAGGCCGTGGAGGCGCAGCACGTCCTCGGCCATGCGCTCGCCCCACTGGCCGCGCGCCTTGCTGCTCGACAGCGCCTCCCGGAGACCCTGGGTGGTGTCGGCGAGCACCGCCATCTGCTGCTGGGAGAGCTGGAGCGCCTGCGCGAGCTCGCCGTACTTCTCGCGCCGGTCGCGGTCGAGGGTCAGCACCAGCTGCTGCATCTTCTCGACCTCGTCGGTCATCGCGCGCACCTTGTCGTCGATCGCGGCGCGCGTCGTGGCCAGGTCGACGCCGACCAGCTCGCGCTCGCGCCCGATGACCTCGCGGTTCTGGAGCACCACGTGCTCGACCGCCGCGCGCACCGCGGCCTCCCGCTCGTCGGCCGCCGCAGCCCGGGCATCGGCCACCGCCCGGCGGACGGCCTCGTCGACCGCCTCCGGCCGGGTGCGCCCCCGGCTCGCCATCATCACCATCAGGGCCCCCATCAGCACCAGGGCCACCACGCACACGCCCAGCAAGATCTCCATGCCACGAGGGTCCCATGGGGGTGTGACACCCCCGCGCATACCCCCTGACCTGCCCTTTCGCGGTCGTTCTCTGCGGGGCGGGGTACCCGCCCCGCGGCCGTTCACTCCCTGGCGAAGCGCCTCCGCTTCGCTCCGGCGCCGCCCCAACCCGGTGCGCTGCGGGGCGCTCGCTCCGCTACGTCGGCAGGTCCACGGGGTGGCCGAGGCGGGCGGAGTCCAGGCCGGCGATGAGAGCGCCCAGCACCTCCCGCGCCTGGGCCACCGCCATCACCGGCGCCGCGCCCTCCCGGAACACCGCGAGACCGTGGTCGGCCTGCGCCCGGAACGCGTCCGGCGGGCGGTCGTCGAGGGCGTGGTAGCCGCGCGTCTCACCCTCCGCGTACACCACCACCGAGGGCTCCTGGATCCCACACGCGCTGATCCGGTTGCAGCGCACGAACCCCTTCGTGCCGGTCACCTCCACGCGCTCGTCACCGCCGTAGTAGTCGGAGCGGAAGTACGTGTCGGGCGCGAACGTGATGTCGAGCACGGCACGCACGCCGTTGACGTGCTCCCACACCAGCGTCGACGGCGCGTCCATGACGATGCCGGGGACGATCTCGGTCGCGCCGATCCAGCCGAAGATGCGGCGCACCGGTCCGAGCAAGGAGGTCGCGACCGCGAGCTGGTGCCAGCCGTGGTCGAACACCATCATCCCGCGGCCGTCGCGCGCCTGCTCGAACTGCCACTCGTAGCTCGACGCCGGCACGTCCCAGCCGCCCCGACCGGTCGCGACGATCTTCATGTGGATGGCCGCCGGGTCGCCGATCTCGCCCGACGCCAGCACGTCGCGCAGCTGCACGATCGGGGGGTAGAAGAGGTAGTCCTCCAGCACGCGCAGCGTCGCGCCCGCACGCTCGGCCGCCGCGAGCATCCGGTCGGCGTCCTCGATCGTGCGCGCGAGGGGCTTCTGCACCTGCACGTGGTGGCCGGCCTCCAGGACCCGGCACACCACGTCACCGTGTGCCGGCGTCGGCACGAGGACGTCGACCACGTCGAGGTCGAGTGCACACAGCTCGTCGAGGTCCGCGGTGCCGACCGCGTCGGGCAGCTCGCGCTGCCACCGCGCGACCCGCGAGGCATCACGATCGCAGAGCCCCACGATCGTGACCTCGTCGCGCCCGAGGTACGGAGGGAGGCAGAGCTCGGAGATGGTGCCGAGGCCGACCACGCCGATGCGCACGGGACGGTCGGTGATCGGGAGTGGGGTGGGCAACGCGCCTCCTTTCGGTACGGTTCAGGGGTTCGGTGCGGCTCAGGCCGCCGCGATCATCACGATGCCCGCCAGGGCCACGACGAGCCCGACGAGCTGGAGCCGCCCGACCGGCTCCCGCAGCACGACCCACGCCCAGATCACGGTGAACGCGGGACCGAGCGCCGAGACCGGCGCCACCAGCGAGATCAGGCCCTCGCGCACGGCGACGAGCAGCAGCGCGGTCGCGGTGACGTCGAGCACGCCCGCACCCACGGCCATCCAGCGGTCGTCACGAGCGACGCGGACCTTGCGGACGACGACGAGCGCGAGACCGATGGCGAGCGTCGCCGCGGCGACCCTTCCCGCGAGCACCGGCCATGCACCCGAGGCGTGCGCGGTCTCGGCGTACGCCACGAGCGAGCACCCGAACAGGACGCCGGCCACCACCGCGAGCAGCACGGCCCGAGTGGCCCGACCCCGGTCGGACGACGGATCGTCGCGCTCGTGCGCGACCAGCCCGCCGGCGCCGACCGCGAGCACGACGCCCACCACCGCGAGGGTCGGCAGCGTGTCGCCGTGGGCGAGGCCCCACGCCACGGGGACGCACGCGGAGATCACCGCGGTCAGCGGCGCGACGATCCCCATCCGGCCCGTGGCGAGCCCCGCGTACAGGCAGCCGAGCGCGGTGACGTTCAGCGCGCCCGCACCGGCCCCGAGGAGCAGGTCGTCGCCGGTGGGATCGCCACCGAAGCCGAGGACGATGATCGCCGCACCCACGAGCGCGCAGCCCTGCACGATCGCCAGCACCATCACGGTGGAGACGCGACGCGACGCGTATCCGCCGAGGAAGTCGCCCGACCCGAAGGCCGCGGCGACGATCACGCCGAGGAAGATCGCCACCGCGCGCTACGCGTCGCCGATGGCGTGCAGGAACCCGCCGCGGGTCCCGATGTAGATCCGCCCCTTCCAGATCGCCGGCGTGGCCTCGATGCACGAGCCGAGCGGCACGTTCCAGAGCTCGGGCGGATCGATCAACGTGTTGCTGACGTCGTACGCGTGCAGCACGCCGTCGCAGTCACCCTGGAGCCACACGTTGTCGACGATCGACGGCGAGCCCATCAGCGGTGCGGTGAGGTGCTTCTCGAACCGGATCGCGCCGGTGTTGCGGTCGACGCCGATCGCGCGGCCGCTGTACGTCGTGTAGATCACGAGGTCGCCGACGATCCCCGGCGTGCCCCACACGCCGGCCTTCGCGGCGCCGTCGTCGTGACCCGACCAGACCAGGGGCTGGAACGGGTTCGCGGGGTCGAGCTTCCAGAACTGGCCCACCGTGGCGCTCTGGCCGTCGTGGCGCTCCCACTCCGAACCGCCGTAGAGCATGCCCGCCTCGTCGACGACGATCGACGCGTCGGTGTCGTCGCCGGTCCAGAACCGGAACGTCCGCGTGGGCGGTCCCGCGCCGGTGAGCATGGGCGTGAGGTCCCAGCCCTGCACCAGGCCGCCGGAGTTCGAGAAGTAGACGGTGTTGCCGGAGATCGCGACCGAGTTCTCGATGGAGACCTCGGAGCCGACGGCGGCGATGAGCTCGTCGTCCCAGCCCGGCGTGTTGAACACCAGCTGCGGCGCGACGGTCACGAGACCGTCCGCGCCCATCGCGCGGTTGAGCTTCACGATGTGGAACTGGCTGTTCTCGCCGCCCTCGAACAGGTAGTCGTTCAGGACGAGGCCGCTGCCGTCCCAGTCGTCGTTCCACTTCGTGGGCGACACGTCCTCCGCGGAGAGCTTCCACAGCTCGGTGGCCTGGGGCCGGTCGATGGCGAGCACGCGGTAGTAGCCATCACGCGACCCCGTGTACACGAGGGGCAGACCGTCGGGGTCGACGGTCACCGAACCCTTGATGATGTCGCCGGTCGGGAACGGCGGGAGGATGTCCTGGCCCGTCGCCGCGTCGACGAAGTGAACCGCGCGGTCGTACGCGCCGAACACCAGCCACGTGCGGCCGTCGCGCTCGAACACCGCGGGCTGGCCGGTCCAGCCCATCCCGCACCAGTTCGTGGTCTCGCCCTTGTCCTCCGACAGCGAGCACATGCGCTCACCCGGGTACTGCCACACGACGTGCGGTGCCACGGGCATCGGGCCCTTGCCGTAGTAGTTGCGCGTCGGGTTGCCGCGGAAGGTGAGCAAGCCCTCCGTCGTCGCCTTGTAGTAGGGCGTGAACGCCGACGCCGGATCGACCCAGCCGGTGTACGGAGGCTTGGTCGTCGTCGTGGTCGGTGCCGCCGTGGTGGTGGTGGGACCGGCCGAGGCCGAGGGCGCCCCGTCGTCGTCGCTGCGGGTGACCGCGTAGGCCCCGACCCCGACGGCCACGATGACGATCACCGCGGCGAGCGCCAGGAGGATGCCGCGCCGTCGACGAGCCCGCCGCCGCCGGGCCGCCCGAGCCGCGGCCCGACCCCCCGTACGCGCTCCCCCCGTCTCCGGCACGCGGAGAGGTTACCGGTGGACCAGGCGCTCCCAGCGGTCGCGGGCGTCGGGCACTAGGCGACGCGGGTGAGCTCGACGGTCACGTCCATCCGGCGCGCCGGACCGCCGCTGTAGACGCCCTTCAGTGGCGGGACGTCGGCGTAGTCGCGGCCGCGCGCGACCACGACGTGGCGCTCGCCGACCGTCTCGTTCGAGGTCGGGTCGATCGGGCACCAGTCCCCCACCCATGCTTCCAGCCAGGCGTGGCTCTGGCCCTCACGCGTCTCGCCGAGCGGGGCCTCGGCGTCGGGGAAGAGGTAGCCCGACGCGTACCGGGCGGGGATGCCCGCGGCGCGCAGGAGCGCGATGCCGAGATGGGCGAAGTCCTGACACACGCCGCGCCGTTGCCGCAGCACCTCGACCGCGGTCGTGGTGACGTCGGTCGATCCCTTGACGTAGCTGAGCTCGTCGGTGAGCCAGCCGGTCGTCGCCTCGACCGCGGCCGCCGGCGTCGCGGCGCTGGCGAAGCCCGTGGCCAGCTCGCGCACCGCGGGGTCCGACGTCGTGAACGGCGTGGCGTCCAGGTACTCGCAGAAGCGGTCCGCGATCCCGGGCGCGCGGAGCGAGTCCCACGACACCCCCGGGTCGGGCCGCACCGTGCGCGCCGCGGTCTCGACCAGCGAGTAGCCGCTCACGACCAGGGTGCGGTGCGGCTGGTGCAGGTCGAAGGCGTGGACGCGGGTGCCCCAGTAGTCGCGATAGCGGAACACTGCGGCCGACGGGGACACCTCGACCCGGTGCTCGAGCGTGAACTGACTCGGCGCGTCGAGCGGCGAGATGCGCGCCTCGTTGTACGACGTGTGCACGAGGTCCTCGTAGTGGAACTCGGTGCGGTGCAGCACCTGGAGACGCCACGACACGTCACACGCTCCATTCGATGACGCGGGTCTCGCGGAAGTAGCGGTCCGACGCCGCCTGGTGCACGCCGGCGCACTCCTGCTGCACGCGCGCCACCAGCTGCGGCAGGCGC
>CAZKTS010000174.1:0-10158 GCA_964555735.1 uncultured Bifidobacteriaceae bacterium | reverse complement strand
GTTCCTGACCCCGAGGCGCCGTCCCCTACCCTGGGTCGAATGCAGCGCTACGTGGTCCGGGCCGGCGCGCCACTCGCCGGCACGGTGCGGGTCGCCGGCATGACGAAGAACGCCGGCCTCAAGCAGATGGCCGCCGCGTTGCTCGCGCCCGGCACGACCACGTTGCACAACGTCACCGCGGTCGCCGACCTCCAGGTGATGATCGACCTCGTCCGCGAGATCGGCGCCGACGTGCAGTGGGTCGACGACCGGACGATCACCATCGAGGTCGTCGAGACCCTCCGCCCTCACGCTCCGTACGAGCTCGTGAGTCGCCTCCGTGCTTCGATCAACGTGCTCGGACCACTGGTCGCACGAACGGGCAGCGCGCGCGTCGCGATGCCCGGTGGCGACAACATCGGCAGTCGCAAGCTCGACATGCACTTCGCCGGCCTCGAGGCCATGGGCGTGGAGCTCGAGGTCGTGCACGGCTACATCGACGCGCGCTGCAATGCCCTCACCGGTGCCGACGTGACCCTCGAGTTCCCGAGCGTCGGCGCCACCGAGACCGTCCTCACCGCGGCGGTGCTCGCCAAGGGGGACACCGTCATCGAGAACGCGGCCCGCGAGCCCGAGGTCGTTGACCTCGCGACGTTCCTCACCGCCATGGGCGCGCACATCGACGGTGCCGGTACCTCGACGATCCGCGTCGAAGGTGTCGATGAGCTCTCGCCGGTCGAGCACACCATCGTCGGTGACCGCGTCGAGGCGGGCACGCTGCTGATGGCCTGCGGCGCCGCCGGCGGCGCGATCGAGCTCGAAGGGATCCGCCTGGAGCACCTCGAGGCGCTCGTGCGCAAGCTCAACGAGATCGGGATGGACATCCGTCCCACGCCCGACGGCCTGAGCGTGCGCGCCGAGGGCCGGCTGGTCGCGGCCGACGTGCAGACGCTGCCGTTCCCCGGGATCGCGACCGACTTCATGCCGCCGATGGTCGCCCTGCTCGCCACGGCGGAGGGCACGTCGATCGTGACCGAGAACGTCTTCGACAACCGGTTCGCGTTCGTCGATGAGCTGCTGCGCATGGGT
This sequence comes from uncultured Bifidobacteriaceae bacterium, assembly GCA_964555735.1. Classification (GTDB taxonomy): domain Bacteria; phylum Actinomycetota; class Acidimicrobiia; order IMCC26256; family PALSA-555; genus CAZKTS01. Next base: position 9,090 of record CAZKTS010000174.1, on the reverse strand, counting down.
GCCGATGTGCGCACCGAGGGTCGCCACGCGGTCATCCGCGGCAAGGAGCGTCTCTCCGGCGCCCCCGTGCGCGCGTTCGACGTGCGCGCCGGCGCCGCGCTCGTGCTCGCGGCGCTCACCGCCGACGGCGAGACCGAGGTCCATGACCCCCATCACGTGGAGCGGGGCTACGCCGACCTCCCGGGCAAGCTGCGCTCCCTGGGCGCCGACGTCCAGCGCGTCGACTGATCTCCCGCTCTCGGCCTGCGGCGCCGAGAGCGGAGAACTCGGAACACATGCGATACTTCTGGGGTTATGACGACCATGGAAGCTGACGTCCTCGAGGCCCTCGATGCCATCCGCCCGGCGCTCCAGGCCGACGGCGGTGACATCGTGTTCAAGCAGCTCACCGACGACGGGGTCGTCGAGGTCGAGCTCGTGGGTGCGTGCGGCACCTGTCCGGTCTCGACGATGACGCTCAAGGCCGGCGTGGAGCGGATCATCAAGGACCGCGTCCCCGGCGTCACCGCGGTCGAGGACGTCAACGCCGTCGACGCCTGACCGCGACGCACCGCTGATGGCCGGCGCCGCCCCCGTCGCGCGCCCGGGTGGTCGGACACCGGACGAGCTGGTCGACGGCACGATCGAAGGTGACCGTCGAGCCATCGCCCGGCTCATCACGATGGTCGAGGCCGGTGGCGACGACGCCACCGCGGCCGTCGCCCGCCTCTACCCCCACACGGGCGCGGCCTACACCGTCGGCGTCACCGGCGCGCCCGGCGCCGGGAAGTCCACACTCACCGACCGCCTGATCGGCCGGTTGCGCCGCGACGACGTCACCGTCGGCGTGCTCGCCGTCGACCCCACCAGCCCGTTCACCGGCGGGGCGATCCTCGGTGACCGCGTCCGCATGCAGGACCACGCGACCGACGAGGGCGTGTTCATCCGCTCCATGGCCACCCGCGGCCACCTCGGAGGTCTCGCGCTGGCGACGCCCCAAGCCGTACGGGTCCTCGACGCCGCCGGCATGCCGTGGGTGCTCATCGAGACCGTCGGGGTGGGTCAGGTCGAGGTCGACATCGCCGACGCCGCCGACACCACCGTGGTGGTGGTCACGCCGGGCTGGGGCGACGGGGTGCAGGCCAACAAGGCCGGTCTCCTCGAGATCGCCGACGTGTTCGTGGTCAACAAGGCGGACCGCAACGGCGCCGACGACACGGTTCGCGACCTCGCCCAGATGCTCGAGCTGTCGGCCGCGCGCTCCTGGACGCCGCCCATCGTCGAGACCGTCGCCACCGACGGCCGGGGGATCGACGAGCTGTTCGCGGCGATCGCTGCGCACCGCGCGTACCTCGAGTCCGACGGCGCGCTCGCGAGTCGGCGCGCCGCACGCCAGCGCGACGAGCTCCGAGCCATCGTGCTCGAGCGACTCGCGCGTCGCGTCGAGGACGTCTGTGCCGGTGCGACGTTCGACGCGCTCGTCGACGCCGTGGTCGCGCGTGAGGTCGATCCCTACACCGCGGCCGATCGGCTCCTCGCTGAGTAGCCTCGCCCGATGCGAGTGATGCACCGTGGCTGACCCGTTCGTCCTCTCCGAGCGCCGCGCCGATGGCGTCGCGACCGTCCGGCTGAACCGCCCGCCGCTCAACCCGTTGTCCACCGACATGCTCGGCGCACTCGCCGAGGTCGCCCGGGAGATCGCGCTCGACACCGACGTCAAGGCGGTCGTGGTCTGTGGCAGCGAGAAGGCGCTCGCGGCCGGTGCCGACATCTCGGAGTTCGGCGGGCAGGACGACGCAGGGCGCATCGGTGCCGCGTTCCGGAGCGCGTTCGACGCGATCGCCGCGATACAGCGGCCGGTCATCGCCGCCATCCGCGGCTTCGCGCTCGGCGGTGGTCTCGAGCTCGCGCTCGCGTGCGACCTTCGCGTGGCCGCCGACACCGCGCGCCTCGGCCAGCCCGAGATCCTCCTCGGCATCATCCCCGGCGCGGGCGGAACGCAGCGGCTGCCGCGGCTGGTCGGCCCGGCCCGCGCGAAGGAGATGGTCTGGAGCGGTCGCCAGCTGCGGGCCGACGAGGCCCTGGCGATCGGTCTCGTCGACCGCGTCGTGCCGGCCGCGGAGGTCGACGACGCCGCGCACGAGTGGGCCGCGGCGCTCGCGAGTGGCGCGGTCGTCGCGATGGGTCTGGCGAAGCGGGCGATCGACACCGGTCTCGATGGCTCGCTCGACGCGGGCCTCGACGCCGAAGCCGAGGCATTCGTCGAGGTCTTCGGGACCGAGGACGCGGCGACCGGGGTGGCGTCGTTCCGGGAGCACGGTCCCGGGAAGGCGACGTTCAGCGGTCGCTGAAACCCTCCACCTTCTCCTTCAGGCGCTCGAGGTTCCCGCGCCAGACGTGACCGAGCACCGGCTTGGCCGCGAGCTCGCCGACCGGCCCACCCATCCACCACGGGAACCGCAGCACCTCCTCCCAGCAGAAGCGCGTGCCGCCACCTTCGGGCGTGAGGGTGAACCGCCCGGTGCCGGTGACGACACCGGTGTGCTCGATGCCCATGACCGCCCCGGGCTCCCACTCGGTCACGCGCAGCACGTCGTGGTTGCGGAGCGGGCCGACCTTGGTGAGGCACGCGAACTCGGCGCCGACGCCCGAGTGACGCTCGGTCGTGAACTCGATCTCGGCCGCGTCCTTCATCCACTCCGTGTGCGTCGAGATGTCCTCGACCGCGGCCCACACCGCCTCCGGCGAGGCGTCGAACCACTCGCACTGCTCGATCGACACGCTCACGCTTGGGCCTCCCGGAGCTGGCGGGCGGCCTCGGCGGGGTCGACGGTGTTGACGAGCACGCCGGTGCCGAGCTCGAAGCCCGCGACGACCGACGTGCGCGGCGAGATCTCGAACCACCAGTGGTAATCGGCCGTGCCCTCCGTCGGCGCGTCGTGCAGCACGACGTTGTAGGGGACCGTGCCGAGCACCCGGGCCAGGCGTGCGAGCACGTCGCGCAGCACCAGCGCAGTCCCGAGGATCTCCCCGTCGCTCGCGTCGGCGAAGCGGGCGGCGCCCTTCATGGTGGCGATGCGGGTCTCGAACGGTGACGCGGCCCCGGTGGGGCACCAGGCACGCACCTCGTCACCCGTGACCACGCCGGCGTCGGCGCCCGCGGCCGTCGCCTGGTCGCCGAGGACGAGGTCGATGTCGGTCGCCGCGAAGCGTTCGACCGCGACGCTCACCGCCGGCGGCACGAAGTCGAGGGCGAGCAGCTGTGCGTGCGGGTGCGCGAGCGACGCGCCGGCTTCGCGACCCTGGTTGATCAGGATCTGCACGTACGCGCGTCCCGCCGCGGCGTGGAAGCGGGATCGTTCCTGCAGGACGGTCAGGACCTCGACGGCCTGCTGGTCGTCGAGCGCGCCGAAGTCGCGCTCGTGGTCGGGCGACAGGACGATCACCTCGTGCGCGCCGGTCGCGCCGGCTCCCGCGTCCGGTCCGCCGAGGATCGGGTAGAGGTTGGGCACGACCCGCACGCGCCACCCTGGCGTGTCAGCGTCTCCCGGGCCGACGCGCACCGTCTCGGGCGGTGTGTCGGTCTCGTTCCCGGCACAGAACGCACAACCACGATCCAGGGAGCGAGCGTCCGCGGGGCGGGTATCCCGCTCCGCAGCGAGCGACCGAGAAGAGTGGGGGCGCGCGGCGCGGCCGGGGACGAGCAGGACGAGCCGACCGGTCAGCGCGTCGAGGCGCAGCTCGCTCATCGCGTGAGCGTAGGGGGATCAGGGGATCCGGACGGACGTCGCGTAGCCTTGTTCCGTGGAGAGCACGAAGGTCGTGATCATCGGGGGCGGACCCGCGGGCAACACCTGCGCGACGGTCGCCGCGACCCTCGGCGCCGAGGTGACCCTCGTCGAACGCGAGACGATCGGCGGCGCCGCGCACCTCTGGGACTGCATCCCGTCGAAGGCCCTGATCGCCACCGGTGGCGAGCTGGCGGAGCTGGGGCGGGCGTCGGCGATGGGCCTCCAGGCCACCGGCACCCTCGACGTCGATGCCCTGAAGACCCGGATCGAGTCGATCGAGTCCCGCCTCCACGACTCGATCTGCGAGCTGCTCGGCTCCCAGGGCGTCCGCCTCGTGATGGGGACGGCGCGCCTGGCGGACCCTCACCGGGTCGTCGTCGAGTCCGCCGACGGCACCACCGAGGAGCTGGCGGCCGACTTCGTGGTGGTCGCCACCGGCTCCCGACCGCGGGTGCCGGACTTCGCGCCCGTCGACGGCGAGCGCGTGCTCACCACCCGTCACTGCTACCCACCGCCCGAGGTACCCGAGCACGTGGCGGTGATCGGGTCCGGCGTCACCGGCGTCGAGTTCACGCACATGTTCGACTCGCTCGGCTCGAAGGTCACGCTGCTCGTCTCGCGCCAGCAGGTGCTGCCCATCAAGGATCCCGAGGTGGCCGCCGTCCTGGAAGAGGCGTTCCTCGACCGGGGGGTGTCACTGCTCAAGGGCGCACGCGCCACCGCGATCGAGCGCGACGGCAACGTCGTGCGCGTCACCTGCGAGGACGGCCGCGTCGTGGAGACGTCGCACGTCGTCCTCGCAGTCGGCTCCGTCCCCAACACCGAGGGTCTCGGCCTGGCCGAGGCCGGGGTCGAGCTCGACCAGGGTGGCTACGTCACCGTCAACCACAACTGCTTGTCGAGCGTGCCGCACATCTACGCGATCGGCGACGTCTCGGGGAAGCTGCCGCTGTCGTCGGTGGCGGCGATGCAAGGACGCAAGATCGCCGAGCACCTCATGGGCATGCACAACCGTCCGCACCGCAACCTCGACTACGAGAAGGCGGCGTCGGCAGTGTTCACGGAGCCCGAGATCGCCGACGTCGGACTCGCGGAGGCGGAGGCGTTCGCGTCCGGGCGCAAGATCCGCGCGACCAAGGTGCCGTTCAGTGCCAACGCCAAAGCTCTCATCAAGGGCGACCCGCGCGGCTTCGTGAAGATCATCTCCGACCCCGCCACCGGCGTGGTCCTCGGTGGCTCGATCGTCGGCCGCAACGCGGCGGAGCTCATCGGCGTCGTCGCCGTCGCGGTCACCAACGGACTGAAGGTCGGCGACATCGTCGACTCGCTGCTCGTGCACCCGACGCTGAGCGAGTCCCTGGCCGACGCGGCATCCTGACCGCATCGGAGTCCCACGCAGCGCGACGGGCCTAAGCGTGAGAGGCGCCTCGGGCGTCTCTCTCCCGTGGTGACCGAAGTGCGCGATCCCGATGAGTTCTGCGAGGCCGTGGGCCCGCGTCTCGCGGGTTCACTCACGCTCTACTGCGGTGACCGCGGGGCGGGCGAGGAGCTGGCCCAGGAGGCGCTCGCTCGGGCGCTCGAGCGGTGGGCGCACGTCGGCGTGATGGCGTCGCCCGAGGCGTGGGTCTACCGGGTGGGCCTGAACCTCGCTCGGTCGCGGTTCCGTCGCCGGGCAGCCGAGCGGCGAGGACTGCGCCGACTCGCGTCGCAGACGTCGGGTGTGCAAGAGGCGGAGGACTCCGCGACCGCAGTCACCGTGCGACGGCTGGTCGCCGAGCTGCCGACGCGGCAGCGCGCCGCGGTCGTCGCGCGCTTCTACGGCGGACTCTCGGTCGACGAAGCGGCCGAGGTCCTCGACTGTGCGCCCGGCACGGTGCGCGCGCTCACCCACCAGGCGCTCACGCGCTTGCGCGAGCAAGGCCTGGACGCCACCGATGACGACGACGTTGACGCGCCCGAGGGTGCGCCGGATGACGAGGTGATGCCCGATGCCGCTGCTCCGTGAGCTCCTCGACGAGGCGGTCGGCGCACCGCCGGCCGTCGACCCCGCGGACGTTCGGCGCCACGTGCGAGCGCGGCGCCAGCGGCGACTTGGTGTGCGTCTCGGTGCGGGCGTGCTCGCGATCGCGCTCGCGGTCACCGGCGCGGTCACGCTGCTCGACCGTGGCGACGGGCCGTCGGTCGTGGTCGGTCCTGCCGATCGACAGGGCCTCTTCTCGACCCGGACCGGCACGGTGCTCGCGTTCGACGACGGCTACGACGGCGTGCAGCTCGTCGACCTCGACCGCTCGCGCGTCGTACGCCGGGTGCTGGACGGCCAGCGCGCGGGCGACCAGCAGCCGCGCCTGTTCCGCAGCGGCGATTCGTTCATCGTCGGCTGGGACGACGTCTACGCCGTGCCCTTCGACGGCGGGCCTTCTCGACTGCTGCGCTCACGCGCGCTCGCGATCCCGGCGACCGAGCCAGACTCCGTGTGGCTCGCGGAGTATCCGAGACCGGACGGGAGCGGCGCGTACGCGCGAGTCGACCTCGACGGGAGGCCGATCGTCCCGACCGTCACCCCGGATCCCGCGTTCGTGGGCCCCGACGCGTTCGCGGTCACTGGCGTCGACGACGGCCTCGTGTTCGAGTCGCCGGACGGGGCGCGCGTCCTGATCCCCGCGGTCGGTGACGAGCAGCCGTACGGGAACGAACCTGCGATCGTCGGGACCTCGAGTGGCTCCCGCTTCACGTGGTGTCCGACCACGTGCCGAGAGCTGCACATCGTCGACCTCCGCGGCGAGGAGCGGAGGGTGGGCGCGCCGGATGGTCTCACGTTCGACGTGCGTCATGGCGTGTTCTCGCCGGACGGCCGTACGTACGCGGTCCAGGCGCTGCCGGATGGACAGATCGATGCGGACACCGTGGGTCGCCTCGTGGTGATCGACGTGCAGGGCGGCTCGTCGCGCACGGTCGCGCGAGGTCTGCGCGGCTTGGCCTCGCTCGCCTGGTCCGCCGACGGCTCGCAGCTCTTCTTCGGTGCCGGCAGCAACCCGGGGACGAAGGCAACGCTCGGCCGGTACGACGTCAAGACCGGGAAGGTCGAGCGGAGCGAGCTGCCCTTCCGCGCCGGCCTGTTCGTGGTGCCGATGACGCGTGCCGAGGCGGCGACCCTGCTCGATGTGCCCGAATCGAGCGCGGCCGAGTGCGCGCTGCCGGTCGTGCAGCCCAGCGAGCGCACCGAACCGTGTGGCTTCCGGTTCACGCCGGACCGTGCGGGCGAACGCACGACCGGTGCCTCGGTCTGCCCGACGACGGAGCCGGCGCCGTCGCCGGACGTTCCGCTCGCGCTCGAGGCAGATGCCGGCGACGGTCGCCAGCCGGTGGGGGAGGGCGCGCTCTGGACCTCTGTGTCGCGTGACGGGGGCTACGCGGCGCCGCGGAATCGCGACGGCACCCTCGCGCTCAAGCTGCCGTGGTATCGCCTGCAGGCCGGTGACGTGGAGGTGCGGGCCGAGCGGCTCGGCGGTGACGAGCGCGTCGCTGGAGAGGTGCCCGATGGGTACGGCCCGCTCGGGTTCGTACCGAGCGGCGTGGACGTGCCGTCCTCCGGCTGCTGGCAGATCACCGGCACCCTCGGCGCGGACACCACCACCGTCGTCATCGAGGTGTGCGAGGCCCCGAAGGGCGACCCCGTCGGCGGCCCCTGCACCTGACGGCGGGTTCTTGGCACGTTGAACGACCGCTGCGGTGGTCGAACGTGCCAAGAACCGCAGTGGTCAGGCGAGGGAGCCGCGCCAGACGGTGACCGCGGCGCCGGCGACGGTCACGCGGGGCCCGCCGGGCTCGGCGTGGACGTGGACGACGCCGCCGCGTGCGCTCACCTGGTGGCCCACGAGGTCGACCTTGGTGAGGCGCTCGCCCCACCACGGCCCGAGCGACGTGTGGGCGCTGCCGGTGACCGGGTCCTCGTGGATGCCCTGGCGCGGCGCGAAGAAGCGGCTGACGAAGTCGTAGTCGGGATCGTCGCCCGCGGCGGTCACCGCGACGGCGCGCACGTCGACGGCTCGGAGCGCGTCGATGTCGGGCGTGAGCCTGCGCACCGTCGCGGCGTCGGCGACCTCGACGAGGTGATGCAGGTCGTTGCGCCACACGCCGACGATGTCGCACCCCAGCGCGTTGGCCAGGTCCGCGGGCACGTCGATCGCGACCGACGGCGTGGCGGGCAGGTCGAGCGCGATCAGGCCGTCGACGCGTGACGCGCGGAGCTCGCCGCTCCGGCGCGTGTGGAAGCGGGCGGGCTCGTCGGCCGCGAGGCGACCGGTGTCCCACAGTGCGTGGGCGCTCGCCAAGGTGGCGTGGCCGCACAGCGGCACCTCGGTCGTGGGCGTGAACCAGCGCAGGTCGAACCCGTGGGCACCTCGGGGCACGACGTACGCCGTCTCGGACAGGTTCATCTCTGCCGCGAGCGACTGCATCCACGCTTCGTCCCCGACGCGCGCGTCGTCGGCGTCGAGGAGGCAGACCGCCGCGGGGTTGCCTCGGAACGGTGCATCGGCGAACGCGTCGACGCAGAGGAGCGACGCATCAGGTGCCGACGCGCCGGGCACGGTGGCGCTACTCGATGACGAGCAGGACGTCGCCGGTGCCGACGGTGTCGCCGGCCTTCACGCGGATCTCCTTGACGGTGCCCGCGATGCCGGCGTTGATGTGGTTCTCCATCTTCATCGCCTCGAGCACGAGCACGCTCTGGCCCGCCTCGACCGTATCGCCCTCGGCGACGGTGACTTTCACGATCGTGCCCTGCATGGGCGCGCTGATGGTGCCGCTCCCCGCACCGCCGCCACCGGCGCTCGCAGGTCGCGGGCGGGCCGCGCGCTTGGCGCCACCGGCGGCCGGGGCCGCGCCGACCGGCGCGTCGGGGAGCCAGACCTTGACCGAGAAGCGCTTGCCGTCGACCTCGACCGGTACGGTGCGCTCGACGAGCGCCTCGGGCTCCGGCTCGCCCTCAGACGCCGGCGCGGCGGCCGGCGTACCGGCGGTGGCGAAGATCGTGTCGTCGACCTCGGTCTCGACCCACTTGGTGGAGTGCTCGCCGGCGGCGAACGCCTCGAGACCGAGCAGGGCGAGGTGCGCCGGCGCGGTCGTGCTGATGCCGCCGACCTCGAGCTCACCGAGCGCCCGGCGCGCTCGCGCGATGGCGCGATCGCGATCGGGTGCCCACACCACGAGCTTGCCGACGAGGTTGTCGTAGTACTGCGAGATCGTGTCGCCCTCTTCGTAGCCGCCGTCCCAGCGCACGCCGGGCCCCGACGGGAGTCGGAGGCGGCTGATGGTGCCG
>CAZKTS010000173.1:0-5805 GCA_964555735.1 uncultured Bifidobacteriaceae bacterium | reverse complement strand
CCTCGAACGTCGCGTCGGCGGCGTCGGTGAGGCGCAGGAACGTCTCCACGCCGCGCGGGTCCTTGAGGTCCAGCCCGATCGCACGCTTGGACCGGTACATCGCGTTGGTGGCCGGTGCGGAGCGATCGATCGCCCGAGCGGTGTCGACGCGGTCGACGCGCAGCACCTCGGCGCCGAGGTCGGCGAGGAGCATCCCGCAGAACGGTCCGGGGCCGAGCCCCAGGAGCTCGACGACACGGATCCCCGCGAGCGGCCCGTCCCGCCGCTCCCACCCGGCCTCGCCCGGTGCGTTCATTCGAGTCCCGACTCCACCGCCGGCACGATCTCGGTCTTCGCCTTCACCCAGATGCCCTCGGCCTCGACGCACACACCATCGGGACCGTTGAGGGTGCCCTCCGCGCGGATCGTGCGTGTGCCCACGGGCTCGGCGCGCGCCTCGTAGACCAGCTCCGTCCACAGCTTCGACGGCCGGCGGTACTTCAGGGTGAGCGTGCCGGTCATGGCCGGGCGTTGCGCGACCCACCCGGCCGCGAGGCCGAGCACGAGGTCGAACGCGAGGGCGATCGCGCCGCCGTGCACCCAGCCGGGCATGCCCTCGTAGCGCATGTCGTACGTCGCCCGCGCCCGCACGGTGCCGTCGTCGAAGCGCTCGGTGGTGAGCGGCGGCGCGAGCGGGTTGGCGAGCCCGAGGAGGAGGTGGTTCTCGACCACTCGCGTGTTGCCGATCGCGCCCTTCGCGACCGAGATCCCCTCGGTGCCTTCGTACCGGCTGCGGACGGCGTAGGGCGCGAGCCGTTCCGCGATCGCGTCGAGGTCCGCGGCGGCTCGGTCGAGCACGTCGGCCGGCGCCCGGGACGCGATCAGCCCGAGGAGCAGGCGGCGGCCCGCGTCGCCCGCCCGCCGGGCCGCGAGCGCGTCCGCGGTGGGCTCGGCGTCGCGGTACGGGTCGGGGAGGGGGCGCGGGGAGGGGGTCATGGGCGCTGCTGGCGCCCCGGCCACGCGGGCCCGAGGTGGGCTGCGGAGTCGAGCGCCGGAGCATCCTAAACTCGCCCCCGGAACTGACGCCCCGTCAGACCGCTGACCTGGACCCGTTCGTGGCCAGGACCACAGGAGGCACATCGTGGGCACCCCCGTCATCGTCGAGGCCGTCCGGACGCCGATCGGCAAGCGCAACGGCTGGCTCTCCGGCCTGAAGGCCGCGGAGACCCTGCGGCACGCGCAGCTCTCCGTCATCGAGCGGGCGGGCATCGACCCGATGCTCGTCGAGGAGGTCATCGGCGGGTGCGTCACGCAGGCGGGGGAGCAGGGCTCCAACGTCACGCGCAACGCGTGGCTGAGCGCGGGTCAGGACCGCCTCCCGTACCAGACCGCGTGCACGACGGTCGACGCGCAGTGCGGCTCGGCGCAGCAGGCCAACCACCTCGTGGCCGGCCTGATCGCTGCCGGGGGCATGGACGTCGGCATCGCGTGCGGCGTCGAGCAGATGAGCCACGTGCCGCTGGGCGCCAACGTCTACAACGGCCCGGGCAGCCCCAAGACCGAGCCGTGGCCGTGGGACGACCCGCCCGAGGGCCAGTTCGGCGCGGCCGAGCGCATCGCCAAGAACCGCGGCATCACGCGCGAGGACCTCGACGAGTGGGGCTTCCACTCCCAGCGCAAGGCGAAGGAGGCGTGGGACGAAGGCCGTTTCGAGCGCGAGATCGCGCCGATCGAGACCCCGGTGCTCGGTGAGGACGGCCAGCCCACCGGCGAGACGCAGCTGATCTCGCGCGACCAGGGCCTCCGCGACACCACCATGGAGGGGCTCGCGAAGCTCAAGCCCGTCGTCGAGGGCTACAGCCACACCGCGGGCACGTCCTCGCAGATCTCCGACGGCGCCGCCGCGGTGCTCTGGATGGACGAGGACAAGGCGAAGGCGCTGGGGCTGAAGCCGCGGGCGCGGCTCGTGCACCAGCTCGTCACCGGCACCGACCCCTACTACCTGCTCGACGGTCCGGTCGACGCGACCCGCAAGATGCTCGACCGGTCCGGGATGGCGATGGCCGACTTCGACGTCTTCGAGATCAACGAGGCGTTCGCCGCCGTGGTGCTCTCGTGGGCCCAGGTGCACAAGCCCGACCTCGACCGGGTGAACGTCAACGGCGGGGCCATCGCGCTCGGCCACCCGGTCGGGTCCACGGGCTCGCGCCTCATCACGACCGCCCTGCACGAGCTCGAGCGCACCGACGGTGAGCTCGCCTTCGTGACCATGTGCTGCGGCGGCTCGCTCGGCACCGCCAGCATCCTGCAGAGGATGTAAGGCCCAGAGGCGAGGATCAGCGACGCAGGTACCCTGCGGCGCCCGAGCCGTGGCCCGAGCGGCCCGGCGCGTCAGCGCCGAGAGCGGGGAACTAGGTGGTCGAGGTCGTGCTCGACGTTGTGGTCGACGGCGGGACGGGCTGGAGGTCGGGCGGCGGGTCGTAGGTCGCGTCGTCGGCAAGGTCGAAGATCGTGAGCGGGTCGATGGTGGTGAAGTCGATCCCGTTCAGGGTCTCGCGGGAGAACACGAGCCGGACCACGACCTTGGGGTCGCCGTCCTCGTCGGGCAGGGTTGCCCGCAGGATGACGTCCTGCTCGCTCACCTGCGCGAGGCCCTGGAGCGTCTTGGCGAGCGTGTAGGCGTCGATGCGCGACGCGTAGAGCTGCTGCTCGAGCGTCAGCGACTCGTCGAGCGACCAGGTGGCACGCACCCGGTCGTCGTTGATGTCGACGCCGACCCGGCGCTGGTCGTCGGGGGGCAGCGTGCCGTCGGCCGAGAGCGCGGCCTCGAGGGCGTCGGCCACCTGCTGCTCCGGCGTACCGCCACCCGTGGTCGAGGTGGTGGGCGACGACGACGTGGTGGTGGGCGGTGCGGTCGTCGTGGTGGTGGGCGGCTGGGTCGGCGGGCTCGTTGGCGGCGCGGTCGGGACCACGATGATCGAAGGTGGCGGGAGGGTCGGCGGCGCGGTGGGCGGCGCGGTGACCGGCGCCAGCGTGGTGGTCGTGGTGGACGACGTGGTCGTGCTCGAGGTGGTGGACGAGCTCGACGAGGTGGTGCTGCGCTCCGTGTCGATCGAGCGGGTGTCGTCGCCGTCGCCGCCGGACACCGCCAGGACGACGCCCACGATGGCGAGGCCCGCGATGAAGGCCCCGACGATGATGGCGGGGGCGTGTTCCTTGGTGATCGGCACGGAGGAAACGGTAGCGGTGCCGGGTGCCGAATCGGCGGCGCGTCGCCCGCGACGGCCCGATCAGCGGTCGGCGGCCACCTTGGTGCCCAGGTGCAGCGCCAGGAACGCCGCGATCTCGCCCATGGCCTCGTCGGCCTCGGGGAGGAGGGCGTCCATCCCGAGGAACCCGTGGACCACGCCGTCGAAGCGGCGGACGGTCGTGTCGGTCCCCGCGGCGGCGAGGTGCTCGGCGTAGGCCTCGCCCTCGTCCCGAAGGGGGTCGTACTCCGCGGTCACCACGAGGGTCGGCGGGAGCCCGGCGAGGTCGGGGTGGCGGAGCACCGACGCGTAGCCGTCGTCGGGGTCGCCGTCGGTGCCGAGGTACTGCTCCCAGAACCACCGCATGGTCGACGCCTCGAGCAGGTAGCCGGTGCCGTTCTGCACGAAGGACGGCGTGGCGCACGCGGCGTCCGTGACCGGGTAGATGAGCACCTGCGCGGCGAGGTCGGGGCCGTCGGGCGCCCGTGATGCGAGCGCCACCGCGGCGGCGAGGTTGCCGCCCGCGCTGTCGCCGGCGACCGCGAGGCGGCTCGGATCGCCGCCGAGCTCCCCGGCCGCCTCGGCGAGCCAGTGGACGACGGCCATGCAGTCGTCGAGCGGGGCGGGGAAGGGGTGCTCCGGGGCCAGGCGGTACTCGACGCTCACCACCACCGCTCCCGCCGCGTTGGCGAGCCGTCGGCAGATCCAGTCGTGGGTCTCGAGGCCCATGAAGACCCACCCGCCGCCGTGGAGGTAGGCGACCACCGGGAGCGGGTCGTCGTCGGTCTCGGGGCGGTAGACGCGGATGGGGATGTCGCCGCCGGGGCCCGGCACGGTCCGGTCGGCGACCGACGCGACGGGCTGCTTCTCGCCCGCGCCGCTCTGCGCGAACAGGATCGCGCCCTCGCGCGTCGCGGCGAGCGGCTGGGTCTCGACCGGCGGGAGGTCGGCGGCGGCCGCCGCGTCGAGCAGGGGCTGGAGGGCGGGGGACAGCGGCACGGGCGGAGAGTGTTGCACGCGCCCGTCAGGAGACGGTGGACCAGAACCCCTCGAGGGCGCGCACGGTGACGTCGGGCTGCTCGAACAGCGCCCAGTGCCCCCCGGGCACGAGGACCAGCTCCGCGTGCACGCGACGCGCGAGTCGGTGCGCGAGCGGATCCGCCGGCGCGAACGAGTCGTCGGTGCCCCACAGCACCAGCGCGGGCACGGTGTTGGCCTCGACCGCGGGCTGCCACTCCCGTCCGACGTGCACCGCGCTGCGGTAGAGCTCGAGGATCGCGGCGCGCATGCCGTCGTCGATGTGGGCCGCGCAGCCCGCGGGGTCAGGGTGGCCCAGCCCGGCCATGCCCTCGGCGAAGCCGTCGCCACCCATGGCCGCGACGACCTGCTCGCCGACCTCCGGGGTCTGGAAGAGCTGCGCCGTGTCGTGCCAGACGTACTCGTCGTCGAGCGGCGCGTCCGCGGCCGCCCAGGTGCGGACGACGTCGGGGTTCGTCGCGCCGACGTACTGGACGAGGATCCCGCCCCAGTCGTGCCCGACCAGGTCCACCGGTCCCTGGTCGGCGGCGACCTCGCGGACGCGCGCGGCGATCCAGGCCGCGTTGCCCTCCTTGGTGGCGGCGAACCCGGTCGGGGCGGGGACGCCGAAGCCCGGGAGGGCCAGGCGCACGACGTCGTCGCGCGCCAGTCGCTCGACGATCGGGTCCCAGAGCGCCGCGGTGTCGGGCACCCCGTGGACGACGACCGCGGGCACGGGTGGGCTCAGCCGGGCGTGCTCGCGCCGGTGGCGACGTCCTTGGCCCAGCGGTAGTCGGGCTTGCCGCTCGGGGAGCGCACGATGTGGTCGACGACGTGCACCTCGCGCGGCACCTTGTAGCCCGCGATCACCGTGCGGCAGTGCTCCTGGAGCGACTCGAGGTCGAGCGTCTCGCCCTCGCGCAGCTGCACGACCGCGGCGACGCGCTGACCCCAGCGCTCGTCCGGCACGCCCACGACCGTGCAGTCGTAGACCGCCGGGTGCCCCTTGACCGCGCCTTCCACCTCTTCGGGGTAGATCTTCTCGCCGCCAGAGTTGATCGAGACCGAGCCGCGCCCGAGCAGCGTGATCGTGCCGTCGGCCTCGACCGTCGCCGAGTCGCCGGGGATCGAGTACCGCGTGCCGTCCGGGGCCGTGACGAAGGTCTCCGCCGACTTCACGGGGTCCTTGTAGTACTCGAGCGGGATGTTGCCCTTGCGGGCGACCTTGCCGATCACGCCGGAGCCGGGCTCGACGATGTTCAGGTCGTCGTCGAGCACGACGGTGTCGACGATCGCCTTCACCGTCGGGCCGCCCTTCATGGCGGTCTTGCCCTTCTCGATCATCGTGTAGCCGTTGGAGCCGCCCTCCGAGGACCCGATCGCCTCGGTGACGATGAGGTTCGGGAAGCGCTCGAGGAACTGGTCCTTGACCGCGGGCGAGAACAGCGCGGCGGTGCTCGAGAGTGAGAACCAGGACGAGACGTCGAGGTCGGCCACCCCGGGCTCGTCGAGCGCTTCGAGGATCGGCCGCGCCATCGCGTCGCCGGTGATCATGACCGCG
>CAZKTS010000172.1:0-6266 GCA_964555735.1 uncultured Bifidobacteriaceae bacterium | reverse complement strand
CAGGCGCGGGTACGGAACCTGACACCGTTCTGGGGGTCCAGAACACTTGACTGAATCCAACAACTTTCTCTAGCGTCCCGCCGGTGAGCACACGACGCATCGAGTACGCGGGCAGCGTCCACGGCGACGAAGAGATCGCGGCGGTGGTCGAGGTGCTCGAGGGCGGCGCCACCGCGCTGCGCATCGGGAAGCGCACCCGGGCCTTCGAGCAGCGCGTCGCCGAGCTGTTCGGCAAGCGGCGCGGGATCATGTGCAACTCGGGCTCGTCGGCGCTCTACCTCGCGATCGAGCTGCTCGACCTGGAGCCCGGTGACGAGATCATCACCTCGCCCGTCACCTTCTCCACCGACATCGCGCCCATGGTGCGCGCCGGCATCCTCCCGGTGTTCGTGGACGTCGAGGCCGACACGTTCAACCTCGACGCGGAGGGCATCGAGGCGATGATCGGGCCGCGTACCAAGGCGATCATGGCGCCCAACCTCATCGGCAACGCCCCCGACTGGGATCGAATCCGCGCGATCGCCGACGAGCACGATCTGCGGGTCGTCGAGGACTCGTGCGACGCGCTGGGCTCGATCCTGCGCGGTACGCCCACCGGCACGCGGTCCGACATCAGCGTCACCAGCTTCGCCCTGTCGCACATCATCACTGCCGCCGGCACCGGTGGGATGGTGCTCGTCGACGACGACGAGCTCGCCGATCGCTGCCTCCTCCTCCGCCGATGGGGCCGACGCTCCGAGGTCCAGCTTTACGGCTCCAAGCGCGGCGTCGAGAAGCGCTTCTTCTCCGATGTCGACGGCCTCGAGTACGACAACCTCTTCATCTTCGACGAGGTGGGCTGGAACTTCGAGCCGTCGGAGCTGAGCGCGGCGTTCGGCCTCGTCCAGCTCGACCGCCTCCCGGGCTTCCTCGAACGGCGCAAGCGCAGCTTCGCCCGCCTCCACGAGCACCTCTCGAAGCACGACGACGTCTTCGTGCTCCCCCGCACGCTCGATGGCCTCGAGACCGGCTGGCACATGTTCCCGATCCTCATCCGGCCCGAGTCCGGCGTGCGGCGGGCCGCCTTCCAGCAGCACATGGAGGCGAACGGCGTCGACACCCGGATGGTCTGGACCGGGAACGCGCTCCGCCAGCCCGCGTTCCGCACGATCCCCCACCGCGCGCCCGAGGCCGGCCTCCCCAACGCCGATCGGGTGATGGAACAGGGCCTCGTGCTGCCCAACAGCCACAACATGGACGACGACGACGTCGACTACATCGCGGCCACCGTCGACGCCTTCCTCGCCGACGCGGCAAACCGCGGCTGACCATGTTCGACCTCACCGGGCGCGTCGCCCTCGTCACCGGCGCGGGCCAGAACGTCGGCGCCGGCGTCGCCGCGACGCTCGCGCGCCAGGGTGCGCGAGTCGCAGTGAACGACCGCGACGCAGATCGCGCGCACGCCACCGTCGACGCGATCACCGCCGAAGGTGGCGATGCCGTCGCCGCGGTGTTCGACATCACCGAGGAAGCGGCCGTCGGCGGCGCGGTGGCCTCGGTGGCCGAGCAGCTCGGGCCGATCGACATCCTCGTCAACAACGCGGGTGTCCCCATGGGCATGCGGCCCCAGCAGTTCGTCGACCTGCCCTCGAGCGAGTGGCGCCGCTACATCGACCTCAACCTCTACGGCTCGCTGTACTGCACGGCCGCGGTCATCGGTGCGATGTGCGACCGCGGCTGGGGCCGGGTGATCCAGATCTCGTCCGGCGCCGGCCGCACCGGGCTCACGCTCGGGGTCTCGATCTACGGTGCGTCGAAGAGCGGCATCGAGGGGTTCATGCGCCATCTCGCGCAGGAGGTGGCGCGCAAGGGTGTGACCGCGAACACCATCGCGCTCGGGCTCATGGACAACGTGCCGCAGGAGGCGACGGCCGCGCTCGCGCGCACGATCCCCGTCGGCCGCCTCGGGTCACCCGCCGACGTCGCGGCCGCAGTCGTCTACGTCGCCTCCGACGAGGCGTCGTGGCTCACCGGCCAGACCATCGACGTCAACGGCGGCTCGACCATGCACTAGGTGTCGGCGCTTCGCGCCGGGCCGGGCTACGCGTCGACCTCTTCGGCCGGGACGCCGCGGCCGAGGAACTCGATGAGCACCAGGCCGGCCACGATCAGCAGTGCGATCACGAGCACCGCGACCGGACCGGGTGCCGCGAGGACCATGAGGATGACGAGGCCGACGCCCACCACCAGGATCCGCAGCGGGTTGCGGTAGTGGCCGACGAACGTCCCGATCCTGCCTTGCTGCACGCCGGTCTCGGCCGCATCGCCCTGCGCAAGGTTCCGCACGCCGGTGCGCAGCTTGGTCGCGTACTTGCCCGGCCCTGCGAGCCAGGCGCCGATCAGGAACAGCAGCCCGACCACGAAGAGCGTGCGCGCCGAGAGTCGGAGGAACGACAGGATCTGGTTGTACGCCGCCTCTGCCGCGTCCTTGTTTGCTCCCGCGCTCGTCACCGCGTCGAGGTAGAGCGTCCGCCCGACGTTGAACAGCGCGAGCAGCACTGCCATGGCGATCGCGACGCCCAGGCCCGAGCGCAGCAGTGTGCGGCGCCGGTTGCCCGAGAGCGCGATCGCCGCCGCGAACAGCAGCACCGTGAGGATGGGCAGCACGATGGCGAGGGTGTCGAGCACCTTCACGCCCTCCTGCGCGGCCCGCAGATCCTTGGACTGGAAGAGCGTGATCGTGCTGCCGATGCTCCCGATCGGCACCTTGTCGAAGATCGACACGCCGAGGCTGTCGACCTTGGCCTTCACCTTCTCGAGCACCGGCTTGAGGTTGACGACGACCTCGCCGTTGCGGGTCGAGACCGTCTCCTGACCTTCGCCCTTCAGCACCGTGACCAGGCGCGCGTGCGCGCGGCGGTTGGCGTTGTTCCACAGGTTGTCGAACTGCTGGGTCTGGATCAGCTTGAGCGCGGCCTCGTTGACGAAGCGCTCGATGCCGTCGGTGATGAAGGGCGCGGCGAACGAGGCCTTCGCCGGCAGCGCGTCCTTCACCTCTTTCTCGATGTCGACGTTCTGGACCAGTGCCTGGGTGACCCGGTTCGCGACCGCCTGCTGGATCGCGGGATCCTCGGCCAGCGGCCCGACCGTCTCGACGTACTGATCGGTGTTGAGCAGCGTGTTGTGCGTCCACACCGCGAGCACCGAGACCGGCGTCAGGATCGACGCCAGCACCACCAGGAACCCGACGAGGAAGCGGCGCCAGCGCGGCAGCTTCGGCCTGGGGCCGGCGTCCGACGGCGGCTCGGCCGGCGGCGCCTCCGCCGTGGTCGTGGCGGCCTTCGCAGGCGCCGACTTCTTGGCGGGCGTCTTGCGGGTGCTCGCCTTGGATGCCCCGGTGTCGGTCATGCGGAGAGCGTAATTTCGCGGCGCGTCAGCCGCTCGGACTCGGGTCCTTTGATGCAGATGCACCCTCCGTGGCCCCGGCCTGCTTGCGGTCCCACATGGTCACGTTGAGCACCGCGGCGGCGACGACCACCCGCCCGATCAGGTACAGCCACAGCAGGATCGCCGCCGCGACCCCGATCGCGCCGTACAGCGCCGACGAGCTCTCGATCTTCCCGGCGATCCAGAAGATCGTGGCCAGGTAGACCGCCTCGAGCCCGAGCGCGAACAGGATCGCCCCGGGCACGAGCGCGGTCCACGGCGCGTCGCGGTGCGGGAGCAGCCGCGACGCCACCAACCAGAACGTGAAGTACACGAGCATGATCAGCAGGGCGGTGCTGATGCCGAGCCCCTCCGACTGCTCGCGGAGCAGACTCACGAAGCCGGCGACGACGACCACCGCGACGATGACGACGAACATCCACCCGACCTGGCGCGGCTTGACCCGCACGCGACCTTCGAGCTGGTCCCAGACCACCCGGTGCACCAGGTTGAGCATCTTCAGGAGCGCCGACGTCGCGAAGTAGAGGAAGAAGAGCCCGAGCGGCAGGAGCCACCACCAGTCGCCGCCCGACTGGCGCGCCGCGTCCTCGACGCTCGTCGCCGCCGAGTGCAGGCCCATGTTCTCGCTCGCCTTCGCGAGGTCGTGACCGAAGATGTCGAACACGCCGACGAGCACCAGCACGAGCGGCAAGATGAAGAGGAAGAGCCGGAACGCGAGCGCGCCGGCGAGGGCCGCGCCGATCGTGCGTTGGTCGCGCTCCACGAACTGGAACGCGGTGTCGACCGACACGTGCTCGGACCGCGATCGCTCCAGCCGGCGGTAGCGAGCCTGGCCCCACGCGGTCGCCTCGGCGATGCGCTCGTGGATGCTGCGGTGCTCGGCCTCGCCCCCGCCGGGCGCGGCGTCCGGCGGGGCCTCGGACGCAGCGGCGGACGCGCCGTCGGCGTCGGGCGTGGTGTCGGTCACGGTGTCGTCCGGCACGGGACGAATCGTAGAGCCGGACGCGACGAGGCCCCCGGTCGACCGTGAGGTTGACCGGGGGCCCGCGTCCGCGAACCCGTCGCTACTGGACGACCTTCGCCTTCATCGACGCGTACTCGTCGTCGGTGATGGTGCCGGCGTCGTGGAGCTTCTTGAGCTTCTCGAGCTCGTCAGCCGCGGAGTAGCCGATGGTCTGACGCATCTGCTCCACCTGCGCCTTCTGAGCCTTCTGCGCGCGCTCCGCCATCCCGTGGCCCTGGCTGATCAGGTAGATCAGGATCCCGAGCAACGGCAGGAAGATCACGAAGATCACCCAGATCGCCTTCACCCAGCCCGAGATGTCGTGGCGGGAGAAGAGGTCGGTCAGGATGACGAACAGCATCCAGAAGAACAGGACGAACGCGAAGATCGACAGAATCCACAGCAGGAACTCGCCGAAGCCGACGTCGGTGTCGGCCAGGATCGAAGTCATGAGGGGGCCCCTCTGTTCGGTGTGTGAGGGCGACAGTCTGGCCCACGGCACCAGCGCTCGCACGAGTCGGCGCCCGGGTCTCGGTACGCTGCCGCTCGATGTCGGACGCCTGCTGCGCACCGAGTGGTCGGGAGGATGACGCGCCCGCGCTCCAGACCGAGTCGGACCCGGCGCCCGACCCGACCCGGGGCGGCGTGCCACCGTGGTCGCTCGTCGACATCCCCGCGGGCCGGTTCCGCATGGGTGACGACTCCATGTGGGCCTACCCCGGGGACGGCGAGGGCCCGGTCCACGACGTCGAGCTCGACGCGTTCAGCATCGACGTGTACGCGGTCAGCAACGACGAGTTCGCGCGGTTCGTCACCGCGACCGACCACGTCACCGACGCCGAGCGCTACGGCTGGTCGTTCGTGTTCGCTGGTCTGCTCCCCGACGACTTCCCGCCCACGCGCGGCGTCGCGCACGCGCCCTGGTGGCGCCAGGTCGAGGGCGCGTCGTGGGAGCACCCGGAGGGACCCGGCACCGACGTCGGTGACCGCGAGAGCCATCCGGTCGTGCACGTCTCCTGGAACGACGCGCAGGCGTACTGCGCGTGGAGCGGCACGCGCCTGCCCACCGAGGCGGAGTGGGAGCGCGCCGCGCGCGGCGGTGTCGAGGGCCTCGTCTTCCCGTGGGGCGACGACCTCGAGCCCGGCGGCCGGCACCGCATGAACGTCTTCCAGGGCACGTTCCCCGCCGACAACACCGGCGCCGACGGCTACCTCGGCACCGCGCCCGTCGACGCCTTCGAGCCGAACGGCTTCGGGCTCTACAACGCCACCGGCAACGTGTGGGAGTGGTGCGCCGACTGGTTCGACCCCGGCTACTACGCGCACAGCCCGGAGCACGCGCCCACCGGCCCGCGCTCGGGCTCGGCCCGGGTCCAGCGCGGCGGCTCGTACCTCTGCCACCTCTCGTACTGCCGGCGCTACCGGGTCGCCGCCCGCATGGGCAGTGAGCCCGAGAGCTCGACCGGCAACCTCGGCTTCCGCGTCGCGGTGTAGCGATGGCCGCCCGGGCGCTGGTGATCGGCGGGACCGGACCCACCGGCATCCCGCTCGTCCAGGGACTCGTGGACCGCGGCTACGCGGTCACGATCCTGCACCGCGGCACCCACGAGCGCGCCGAGACCCCCGGCGCGGTCGAGCACCTGCACTGCGACCCCTACGACGACGCGTCGCTCGCCGCGGGCCTGGGCGACGCGACCTTCGACGTCGTGTACGCGATGTACGGCCGGTTGCGCCGCATCGCCGAGCTCACCGCCGGGCGGACCGGCGTGTTCATCTCGGTCGGCGGCGTGCCGGCGTACCGGGGATGGATGAACCCGTGGCTCTTCGAGCCGCCGGG
>CAZKTS010000171.1:0-3600 GCA_964555735.1 uncultured Bifidobacteriaceae bacterium | reverse complement strand
TGCACGGCGGCCGATCGTACGGCTCCCCGGCGGGCGGTGCGCCGGTCCCTAGGCTGACGCCACCACGAGCGACCAAGGGGGCGCCGTCATGCACGTCGTCGAGTTCACGCTGCACGCCAAGCCCGGCCACTACGCCGAGGTCTCGGACCTCTACTCCGCGTTCGCGGCCGACTTCCTCGCCACGCACGACGCGCTCGAGACCGTGCTCGTCGTCGGCGACGAGGCCAGCGGCCTCGTGCGCGGCATCGGCGTGTGGACCACGCGCGACGAGGCCGACGCGGTCAACAGCAACCCGGCCTTCGCCGCGTTCAACGACGCGGTCGAGCCGATGCTCGCGTCGACGGCCGAGCGCATCGAGCTCGACCTCGTGCACCTGTTCGCGAAGGCGTGATGCTCGTGATGCCGATGGCATCACGGCTCAAGGCCTAGGCACCCTTCGCCCGCGCCTCGGCGAGCACCCGCCGGGTGCGGTACGCCGGGTTCGTGGGTGCGAGCTCCTCGGCCCGCGCGAACGCCGCCGCCGCGGCCGCGTCGTTGCCGAGCGCGAACCGGGCCAGCCCGAGGCCGTTCCACGACCACTCGCCGAACAGGCGGCCGTCGTAGGCCGCGCCGGTGTCGATCGCCGCATCCGGTGTGAACGCGAGCAGCGCCTCGTAGCGCGCCGCGGCGTCGGCCGGGCGATCGGTCGTCAGCTCCCGGGTGGCGAGGGCGAACTCGACCGCGGGGTTGCCCGGATAGCGCTGCAGGGCCTCGTCGAGCAGCGTCTCGACGTCGCCGTCGGGATCGTCACGCGCCAGCGCGTGCACGAGCAGGTCGATCCAGAGCAGCAGCGCGTCGTGGTGCTGCACCTCGTGGGTGCGCGACACCTCGATGCCGCGGCGCCAGACGGCCCGCGCCTGCTCGTCGTCGCCCAGGTCCTCGAGGATCCGCGCCAGGTGGTCGTAGAGGAACAGGCGGTCGGGCTGGGCCTCGATCGCCTGGCGGAGCAGCGGCTCGTTGCGCGCGTGCTTGGCGCTTTGGTCACCTTCGTACCCGTAGTGCTGGAGCGTCACCGCGTCGAGGTCGGTGATGAGCATCCGCTCGCGGTCGGCGACGTCGATGATCGCGGGGAGCATGGTCTCGTGGATCACGCCGGTGAAGCGGATGTCGGGCCGGTGCCGCCACAGCCGGTACTCGCGGTACGGCGTCCAGCCCACCTTCGGCGCGAGTCGCACGCGGAACGCGACGTGGTCGCGGGCGTCGGCGAGCAGCTCGCGCACCGCGTCGACCGCCGTCGGCAGCACGCGCTCGTCGGCGTCGATGTAGAGGATCCACTCGCCGCGCGCGAGGTCGAGCGCTCGGTTGCGCGCGACGGAGAAGTCGCCGGTCCAGGGCAGGTGGTCGACGACCGCGCCATGACGCTCGGCGACCGCGACGGTGTCGTCGGTGGAGCCGGTGTCGACGACGACGATCTCGTCGACGAGACCGTCGAGGGTGGTCAGGCAGGCGTCGAGGTGCTCGGCCTCGTCCCGGACGATCAGCGTCGCCGACAGCAGCATCGGCGTGCGTGCGACGAGGCGCTAGCCGGTGAAGGTGATGTCGGCCGCGGTCGGCGTCGCGGCGACCGCATCGCCGCCGTTGTTCGGCGTCTGCGCGCGGGCGATCACGAAGCCGGGGTCCTGCGTGAACGTGATCGTGACGTGATTGTCGGTCACGGTCGCGCCGTACGGGGACAGCGTGCCGTCGGGGTTGACGAGGAACACCTCGTCGCCGTCCTGGAACGATTCGTGGAACAGCTGCAGCGTCAGGCCGGGCGACTGCGCGTCGGGGCCCTGCCACACGACCGCGACTCCGTAGAGGTAGGAGTACCCGGTCGCGAGCTGGTCGGCGAGGTAGCCGCTGTTGGCCCGGTAGACCACGACGCGCGCCGGACTGCTCGTGGGGAAGATGGTGTTGGGACCGGAGACGACGTTCCCGACCATCATCGGCGTCGTGCTGTTGTCATTGAAGGCCGTCGGCACCAGCTGGCCTTGGGGCGTGACGTTGCCGATGGCGAGCACCGAGGTGAAGCCGGTGGGGGCGGCGTCGGTGTTGGCCGCGGCGACGGTCGCGCCCGCGCTGCCGCCGAACACCGAGCTGACCCCGGCCATGGTGAACGACGACACGATCGGTGCGGCGAACACGCCGCCGACGACCATGCGCTTGACGAACGTGCGGCGATCAGGGCCGAGGGCTTCGCCGAGCGGTTCGATGTCCGGAGCCATCGGGGGAGGGTATCGGATCGCCGTCAGACGATGACGCCCTCGGCCCGGAGCTGGTCGAGGCACGCGGCGATCTCGTCGTAGGGCGGGTCGTCGAGCGCCCATGCCGCGCGGACGAGCTCCGCGATCTGGGCCTTGGTGTGCTGGCCGTTGCACAGCTCGAAGACGATCGCCGCGGTGGAGTTGAGGTAGTGCACGCGGTCGTGCGCGGCGTGGTACACGACCAGGCCGTCGTCGACCTCGTGTGGCTCGAGACCGTCGACGCGCTGGGGCACCTCTTCGTCGGTCATGCATCGGCTCCGAGGACTGCGGCGCGCACGAGCGGCGCGACGACGGGGGGCGAGTAGGCATCCTGCACGAGCGTGGCCGCGCGGTCGACCATGCTCGCGTGCGCGGCGGGGTCCGCGAGCACTTCGACCACGAGATCGGCGAGGTCTCCCGGCTCCTCGGCGAGGAGCATGTGCGTGCGGTGCTCGACGGCCAGGCCGGCGACGGCTGTGGCTGTGGCCACCACGGGTCGGCGGTGAGCGAACGCCTCGAGCACCTTGATGCGGGTGCCGGCGCCGTGGCGCAGGGGCACGACCGCGACGTCGGCCGTGGCGAGGTGGGGTGCGATCTCGGCCACGGCGCCGGTCACCTCGACGCGGCGCGCACGGGCGAGGTCGGCGACCGCGGGCGAGGCGGGCCCGACGAGCTGCACCGTGGCGTTCGGGCGTCGGGCCCGGACACGGGGGAGCACCTCGGTGGCGAGGATCTGTGCCGCGACGACGTTGGGCTCGTAGGTGAGGTTGCCGACGAAGAGCAGCCGGTCGCCGCCCGGCGCGGGTCGGGACGACTCGGGGATCGGCACCGCGTTCGGCACCACGGCCACGTCGTCGAGGGCGGCTCGGGCCGTGAGGCCCGCGGCGTCGACGGGTGACGCGGCGAGCACGGCGTCGGCGCGCGGCAGCCACTCGCGCGCCAGGGCGTCGGCCGCGGCTGCGCCGACCGCGTCGCCGAGACTCGCGAGGAGCGGCGAGTCGTCGTCGTCGGCGTCCACGACCACGCGGGTCGCCCCGAGCTGCTCCGCCAGCGGGATGCCGACCGGCGCGAGGTACGTGCGCATCGTGAGGACGGCGTCGGGTGGCTCGTCGAGCGTCGGGACGGATCGGGCGACGGCGTCCGGCGGCGCGACGGTGACCGACGCGGCGCGTGCGAGCACCCACGGGTCGGGCGCGCCGGGCCCGCTCACCGGGACGATCACGAGGTGGACGTCGGCCGCATCGGCGAGCGCGTCGAGCAGCATCCCCGCCCGCATGGCGAGGCCGTTGCCCGTCGGTGCCGGCGTGATCGGCACCAGGAGCACCACTGCTGGTGTGGT
>CAZKTS010000170.1:0-3728 GCA_964555735.1 uncultured Bifidobacteriaceae bacterium | reverse complement strand
CCGAAGAGCGCGACGCCGGCACCGAACTCGAGCTCGGTCATCGGCGTCACCATCAGGTTGAGCAGGTTGCGGGACCAGGTCTCCTCGAGGAAGCCCGTGGCGAGGCTCACCTCGGCCTGGAACACCACATGGAAGAGGATGATCCCGGCGAGGAGGAACGCCGCGCTCGCCGCCTCGGTCCCCTGCTGCTGCCCGAAGTACACACCGATCGCGCCGAAGAGGATCGCGTCCACGACGGGCCAGACGATGACGTCGAACCACCGCTGCGGCGCGCGCCACAGCACATAGGAGTTGCGGCGCGCGATCGCGCGCACGCGGTTGGAGTTCACGATGGCCCTCCGATGTCGAGGCCCCCGACATCAAGGCCGGGGATCCCGGCCTCCGCCGCGAGGTGGAGGAAGACGCCTTCGAGGTCGTCGCGGCCGAAGTGGGATGCAACGTCCTGCGGTGTGCCGTCGGCGACGACCCGTCCGCCCGACACGAAGACGACGCGCTCGCACAGGCGCTCGACCTCGACCATGTTGTGGCTCGTCACGAGGAGCGCGGTGCCTTCCTCCGCGCACAGGCGCTCCAGCCCGCTGCGCACACGAAGCGCGACGTCGGGGTCGAGTGACGCCGTCGGCTCGTCGAGCACGAGCAGCCGCGGCTGGTGCAAGGTCGCCTTGATGATCCCGACCAGCGTGCGCTGGCCCGACGAGAGCTCGTTGCCCATGTTGCGCGCGAGGTGGGAGATCCCGAAGCGCTCGAGACCCTGCTCGACGTGCGTGGCGGGATCGTCCACGTCGTAGAGCCGGGCGAAGAGCGCGAGGAACTCCGAGACGCGCAGGCGCTCCGGCAGCGGGAGGTAGCCGGCGGCAAAGCCCACCTGCTCCATGGCCCGGCTGCGCTCCTTGGGAAGCCGTCGCCCGACGATCTCGATCTCGCCGTCGTCGGGGGTGATCACGCCGAGCAGCATCATCAGCGTCGTCGTCTTGCCCGCGCCGTTGGGACCGAGGAGCGCGACACGCTCGCCGGCCGCGACCTGGAGATCGATGCCGTCGACGGCCCGCACGCGCTTGTACTGCTTGACCAAGCCCGCGGCGCGCAACACGGGCGCGTCGGTGTTCGGGAGGGGTGTCGCAGGCATGGTCCGAGTCTCCCAGAACGCGGCCGTCACGCGTCGCGCAATACTGCGGGCTCACCGGCGCAGGGGGACGACTCGCATGGCCATGGACGTGCTCGAAGGTGTGAAGGTGGTGGAGCTCGCCGAGCACGGCTTCGTGCCGTCGTGCGGTGCGATCCTCGCCGACTGGGGCGCCGACGTCGTCAAGATCGAACGCCCGGGCGGCGACCCACTCCGGGCGATCATGCAGCAGGGCTTCGCCGCCGACACCGGCGACTTCAACTTCCTCTTCGAGCTCTACAACCGCAACAAGCGCGGGATCGTCCTGGACCTCCGAGTCGACGCAGGGCGCGCCGCGTTCGATCGCCTCATCGCCGAGGCCGACGTCCTCATCACCAACTTCCTGCCGTCGGCGCGCGAGAAGCTGCGCGTCCGGCCCGAGGACGTCTGGGCGGTGAACCCGAAGCTCGTGTACGCCAAGGGCCACGGCCAGGGCCAGCGCGGCCCCGACGCCGACCTCGGCGGTTTCGATGCGATCAGCTTCTGGTCGCGCGGTGGCGTCGGCCACATCCTGAGCCCGCCGGGCGGCCCGCTGGTCATGCCCCGCGGCGCGTTCGGCGACGCGCCCAGCGGGGCGATGCTCGCCGGCGGTGTCGCCGCGGCGCTCTTCAAGCGGGAGCGCACCGGCAAGGGGGTGGTGGTCGACACCGCGCTCCTGCACACCGCGGTCTGGCAGCTGAGCATGGACCTCACCGCCACGACGATCCTGCGCGAGGAGCCGAAGAAGCTGAACGCCGCGGGGTCGCTGGCCAGCCCGCTCGTCGGCCCGTACAGCACCGCCGACGACCGCTGGTTGATGCTCAACATGCTCGACGAGCCGCGGCACTGGCCGCCCGCGGCGCGAGCACTCGGGCTCGAGGCGCTCCTCGACGACCCGCGCTTCGCCGAGCCGGCCGCCCGCGCCGCGAACAACGAGGCGCTGCACGAGATCTTCGTGGAGCGCATCGGCTCGCTCCTGCTCGCCGACGTCGTGGCGAGCCTCTCGGCCGAGGACACGCTGTTCTCGACCTTGGCGTCGCCGCTCGAGGTGATCGACGACCCGCAGGTCGTCGCCAACGGCTACTTCGCGCAGCACCCGAGCGATCCGCGCGCGCGGCTCGCGACGGCACCCATGCAGTTCGACGACCAGATGGTCGAGGTGCGTCGCGGTGCACCCGCGCTCGGCGAGCACACCGACGAGGTGCTGGGCGCGCTCGGGTACGACGCCGATGAGCTCGCCGCGATGCGCACCGCCGGGGTGATCTGAGCGCACGGGTGCGGACGGGGCCCCGTGGTCGTCGGGCGAGCGGGCGGTCGTAGGCTGCCTCCATGGGCAACGGGCTCGTGTGGGAACAGGAACCGGGACCGTTGCGCCGCCCCGTGCTCGTGGCCGGCTTCGAGGGGTGGAACGACGCCGCCGACGCCGCGTCGTCGGCAGCCGCGTGGCTCTCGCAGCACAGCCGCGCCACCGTGGAGAAGATCGCGTCGGTCGACCCCGAGGAGCACTTCGACTTCCAGGCGCGTCGCCCGCAGGTGGAGCTGGTCGACGGCGTGACCCGCTCGGTCACCTGGCCCGAGAACGTCTTCTCCAACGTGCACGCCGCCGAGCGCGACCTCGTCGTGCTGCGGGGCATCGAGCCGAGCTACCAGTGGCGATCGTTCTGTGATGCGGTGCTCGACGTCGCCGGCCACACCGGTTGCGAGATGGTCGTCACCCTCGGTGCCCTGCTCGCCGACGTCCCCCACACGCGCACCGCGCGCGTCACCGGCACCTCCACCGACCCCGAGCTGATCGACCGCCTCGGGCTCGCCCAGTCGCGGTACGAGGGTCCCACCGGCATCGTCGGCGTGCTGCACGATCGGTGCCGCGCCGCCGGCGTGCCGTCGGTCTCGCTGTGGGCGCCGGTGCCGCACTACCTGGCGGCGCCGCCGAACCCGCCCGCGACGCTGGCGCTCCTCGACCGCGCGCGCGACCTCCTCGGGCTCGAGCTGGATCTCGGCCCGCTCGAGCGCACCGCGGTCACATGGCGGGAGAAGGTCGACGAGGTCGCGCTGGCCGACGACGACGTGCGGCAGTACGTCAGCACGCTCGAGGAGCGCTACGACGACGATGCGGAGTCGGACACGTCGTGGGGCGTCAACCTGCCGAGCGGCGACGAGCTCGCCAACGAGGTGGAGCGCTTCCTGCGCGAGCAGCGCGGCGACACGTAGCGGCTCGACGCGCGTTCACCATGGCAAGCCGGGTCCGAGAGTCGATCGAGATCGCCGCGCCGGTGGAGACCGTGTTCGCGTTCTTCGACGATCTCGCCAACGCCTCGGTGCTGGTGCCCGCGCTCGAGGAGGTCACGAAGGTCGAGCTGGTCGAGTGCGGCGGCCACCGGGTCGAGTACACGGTGCGCACCGAGCGCGGCGAGATCACCGAGGCGAGCAGCGAGCACCTCGAGTACGACGCGCCGCACCGGACGGTCAGCCGCGGGCTGCAATCGGGCGTCACGACGACGTCGACACGCGAGTTCGCCCCGATCGTCGGCGGGACGCGACTCACCGCGACGATCGAGTGGGACGTCCCCGTCCGCTACGTCGGCCG
>CAZKTS010000169.1:0-26306 GCA_964555735.1 uncultured Bifidobacteriaceae bacterium | reverse complement strand
CGCTTCGCCACGCGTCCATCGCCCCTCCACCGGCGTGCATTCCCGAAGACCACATGATGCACAAGTGCGGGTTCCGCCCGTCGGGCGGAACCCGCGGTGGCGGGGGGTCCCCGAGGGAGTGGCCTCTCATCGGCTGGCGTCCACCGTCGTCGAGCGTCGTGAGAGTCGCCGGTCGAGGTAGTAGGGCCGGGCCCTGAGCTGGGCTGCGGGGAGCGCTCCACTGATGAGGAGCGCTTGTCCGGGTGCTGCTTGGCGGATGACGTGCGCAGGCGTCAGGGGCGCGTCGTGGGTGCCACTGCTGAAACTGCGGTGCTTGGTGCTGTCGCTCCCGACGGTGCGGCGTTCGACTTCTTCGTCGCCAAGCAGGCGGCGCACGTAGTCAAGGGTGGTGAGGTCCGATGCTCCGGAGAAGACGAGCTTCGTGCCGTGGTTCGTGAGGACGGACTCCGCGAGGCGTCCGTAGGCGGCGTCGAGCTGGGCCTTCGCCTGCCAGACGGTGACGAGTTGGATGCCGATCCCAGCGCAGGTGCTCGCGACTTGGGGTAGCCAGGCGGTCGGGGTGTTCGCGGCTTCGTCGAGGACGACGAGCGTCGCCGGCAGCGGCGTGTTGGTCGCGGAGAAGGTCTCGTAGGCCTGGTTGAAGAGGTCCCCGAGGAGTCCTCCGAAGACGGGCGCGAGTCGCGCCTGGTGGTGCAGCGGGGCGCAGAGGTAGAGGGTGTTGGCGCCGGCGAGGAGCCAGTTGAGGTCGATGTCGTCGTCGGCGGCTTGGGCGATGACCGGGTCGGTCCACGCGCCGAGGAGGGTTTGGACGGTGGCGTAGGCGCTGGCGCGGGTGCGGCGATCGAGGTTCCAGGTTGCTGCGAGTGCTTCGCGGGTGGCGTCGCCGTCGTCGCTGTCGAGGGTGAAGACGAGATCGCCGAGGTCGGTGTCCGGGTCGACGGGTGAAGTCTGGGTGTGCACCCAGCGGACGACGTCGCGCATCGAGTAGCCAGCCGCCGCAGCGGCGCGGAGGTGCGGCCAGAGGAGCTGTTCGGCGAGGCGGAGGAAGAAGTCGAGGTTGTCGGCCCCGGTGCGGGGTCCGGCGTCGACGAGTGCGCGTGCGGCCTGCTGCGCGCCGCGGATGGTGTGGGCGCCCCGCAGCGGGGACCAGGTCGCGTTGGCGTTCCCGGTTGCCTGGGTTGGGTCGAAGACGCGGACGTCGCCGAGGCTGCGCCGCCAGCCGATGGTCGCCGCGAGAAGGTCGCTCTTGACGGAGCTGAGGATCGCGGGGCCGGTCCAATCGAGGACCGCGGCGATGGTGGTGGCGGTCTTGCCGCAGCGTGTGGGCCCGATGATCGCGACGCTCGAGCGATCCCCGCTGGCCTTGCGCCAACCGCGTCGGCGAGCGGGGTACCGGGTTCCCGGCGCGGCGATGAGGTGTCGGCCGCGGTAGCCGAGCGCGACGCGGTCCCCGGGTGGGTGGTGTCGGGAGACGATGAGCGACTTGAGGTCCCGGCCGCGGCCAAGACGGGCCGAGGTATCGACGCCGAGCCGGCGACGCCGCACTCGCGCCCGGGGATGTCGCTCCGACAGCACGACTGTCACCGCGATGCCGATCGCGAACGACGCGAGCAGCGCCTGCTGAAGCGTGCTCATGGCCAGGAGGTGTGTGCTGCGGTGGGGTCGGGTCGCGTTGGGTGCTCGTGAGGCACGACTCAGGCGGCAGCGGCGCGGCGCAGGCGGGTGCGGGCGCGGCACCAGCGTTCGCACATGGCGCCGTAGGTGACGCCTTCGCGGTGGGCGCGGGTGCGAATGGTCTCGGCGCCGACGGCGATGGCGAGGAGCAGGTCTGCGTCGGTACGGCGCAGGTGCCCGGCGTGGAGTGCGTCGGTGACGAGGTCGCAGACCTGCCGCGACGGATCCTCGTCGGCTGCAGCCGGTACGTCGTAGATCGTGAGCTCGACCGTGACGGGTTCGGGGCGGTGGCGTCGTCGGGTTATGCGCCCGAAGACGTCCCAGGTGATGTTCGCTGCGACGGCGCGGGGGCGTCGTTCGATCGGGTAGGTGCGGATTCGTTCGATGGCTTCGGCGAGGACCTCGGCTTCGAGCTCGTCATCGACCCGACCATGACCGAGACGCTTGGCGACGTTCCAGAGTCCAGGCAGGACGGCTTGGAGCAGCGTGCGGGCAGCGAGCATGTCCGTGGGTGCGCGTCGGGCGAGGACAGCGAGAATGCGGTCGGTGCCGGCCGGGTCGGTTGCGCCGGCGCGGATCCGGGCGATGAGCTCGTCGAGAGTCCGGTACTCGGGGAGCGAGTCGTCGGGCCAGGGATGCTCGATGGTGCGGGCGGTGATTTCGTGCCACTCGCGGTCGAGCGCTCGGAACATGCCAGCCGATGTCATGGGGTGCCTCCGGGACGTTGGGGATCCGGAGGATGCGCTCGCGTGCTCCCCCGTCGACTCCTCACGCCCGCATGCGAGGAGCAGCGAGCGGCCGGCAGGAGCGCGGCCATCAAGGCAAGGACTCCGCGTTCGGCGGTCCCGCTCACCAGGACAACCACACGGCCGCGCGGAGCGATCGGGTCGCCTGGCCGCGCGGTCCGCGCGTATTCGCAGGGAGTCCTCGCGCCCGGCTCAGCGTTGCGGGGGGAACGATGCGGGCCGTCGTGACGGTGCTGCGCGCCCGCACCGCGCGCCTTGGGGCGGGTGCCGATGCCGCCCTCGAGTACGTGCTCGGCCCTCGAGCGAACCAGTCGAGCCTCGCCGACGGCGGGTCGGGTGCCGAGAGCTATTACGCGGATCAGACCCCCGAGGGTCCCGGGCGATGGTTGGGGTACGGCGCGCGCCGCTTCGGGATCACCGGGCCCGTGGATCGCGAGGCGTTCGCACGGGTGCTCCGCGGGGAGTCCCCAGAGACCGGCGAGGCGCTGATCTCCGCACAGGGGTCGAGTCGGCGCGCTCAAGCCGCCCGCAACCGCGACGCGTCAGCGGCGTCGTGGGATCAGGCTCGGTTCTCACTGCAGGAGGCAGCCGCGCTGCTGGGCGTCACCGATCGGTACTTGCGGCGGGTCGCTTCCCGGACCCGGCAGCTGCTGGTGCGCAGCGGTGGGAACCTCGACTCGCTCAGGGCGGTGCACGGCACGCAGCGCGCGTTCCTCGTCGCCGAGACCGACGACGACGGACGTTGGTGGGTGGAACGCGCAGAGCTGGCGCGCTTCGCCGCCGCACGCCGAGACCCGTCCGTCGTGATCGGCTACGACGTCACGTTCACCCTTCCGAAGTCTGTCTCGATCCTCTGGGCAGCCGGCGATGCTCAGCTCCGAGCCGCGATGCAGCACGCACTGGACGATGCAGTCGGTGCCGGATTCGCCTATCTGCAGGAGCATTGCTCGGTGACCGGCCGCGGCCCCGATCGCCAGACCGGTATGGGACTGACGGCGGGGGCCTTCACGCATGCGACGTCGCGGCGTCTCGATCCGCACCTGCACACGCATGTCGTGATCGCCAACCTGATCGAACGTGGCGACGGGCAATACCGCACGCTCGATGGCTCTGCGCTCTACGAGCATGCGAAGACGGCCGGGTACTTGGCCGGCGCGCAGTTCCGCAACGAGCTGACGCGGCGCCTCGGTGTCGCGTGGCGGCCGGTCGCGAGCGGGATCTTCGAGATCGACGGTATCGCCCGGGCTGCGATCGAAGCGATGAGTACTCGTGCTGCGGAGATCGCCGCGCTCGCTGCCGCCCACGACGTCTCGAGCGCCGTCGGCCGACGACACCTGGCGCTCCAGTCACGCCCGGCGAAGGCAGCGGTTGTCATGACCGCTCTTGAGCAGTCGTGGCGCGAGCGTCTCACCGCGGTCGGCTTCGACATGACACACCACACGGCATGTCTCGACCGTCAGCCCGGCATGGACCCGCCGCCGCCGCACGACGAAGCAAGGCTCGCAGCCCGACTCGTCGCTCCGGAGGGCCTGACCGCAGCCAGTGCCGTGTTCACGCGCGGTGAGGTCATCCAGGCGGTGGCCGACTGGGCGGGCGATCGCCTCAGTGCGACCGGCGTCCTCGCAGCAGCTGATCGCATCCTCGTCGATCCGCGCATCGTCCGCGTGGGCACTGCCCCGGGAGCTACGGCGCGCTACACGACGACCGCGGTCGTGAGCGCCGAGCTCGCGGTCCTGAACGGCTGGCGGGCTGGCCTTCGCGAGCGAGGCATCGCCGTTGGTGCCGAGACCGTCGAACGCGTGGCGGCGGCGTCGTCGCTCTCGGCCGAGCAACGCGATGGGCTCGTCGCACTGACGAGTGGCCGCACGCGGGTGCACGCGGTGGTCGGCGCTGCCGGGTCGGGCAAGACGCACCTCCTCCGCGCAGCCGCCCACGTCTGGCACGAGAGTGGCCATCGGACCGTCGGGGTCGCGGTGCAGGGCACGGCCGCCGAACACCTCGAACAGCAGACCGCGATCCCGACGCGCACCGTCGCGTCGGTCGTCACCCAACTCGACCGAGATGGACCCGGCTCCGTATTCGATGACCGCACGGTGCTCGTCGTCGATGAGGCGTCAACGGTCGGCACGTTCGATCTCGCCGCACTCGTCCACGCAACCCAGGCGACGGACGCGAGGCTGGTGCTCGTCGGCGACCCGGCGCAGCACCAGGCTGTCGCGGCGAGTGGCGGGTTCGCCGCCATCGTCCGTCGTCACGGCCACCGCAGCATCCGGCTCACCGAGCAGCATCGCCAAGGCGATCCCGCGCTCGCCGAGGTTCGTCGCGCAGTCGCGGAGCTTCGGCGCCGCGACGTCGACGTCGCGTTGCACCGACTCTACGTCGATCAGCGCGTCCACGACGCCCCGAGCCGAGACGAAGCCCTCGACGCGATGGTGCGCGACTGGGCCACCGACCGACAGGCACGTCCCGACGGTTCGCGGCGGACGGTGTGCATGGTCAGCGAAGATCACCGGACCCGCAGGGAACTGATCGGCCGCGCCCGCAGGCACCTGCAGATGGTTGGCGAACTGATAGGTCCGGCGTTCGAGGTTGGCGGCCAGGAGTTCCAGGTCGGCGATGAGGTGATCGCCCGCGCACCCGACCGTTCTCTCCACCCGTCCAAGGCTCCGGAGCTGCACGTCCGCAACGGCACAACCGGCCACGTGCGACACGTCCGCAAAGACACAGAACCTGGTGTGGTGGTCGAGTTCGTCGGGCGCGGCGAGATCTTCGTGCCTGCGGCCGCGCTCGAACAGCCGCTGCGACGAGGGGTCGTCGGGTTGCTCACGCATTCGTACGCGCTGACATCTCATGCCGCGCAGGGCGCCACGTTCGATGTCGCCCGGGTGTTCGCCAGCCCGACGTCGAGTCCGGCCGGGCTGTACGTAGCGGCAAGTCGCGGCCGCGAGGACCTTGGCCTCTACAGCGCCCCGGAAGCTCCGCGCAGCGACGACGACGTGATGGTGCGTGATGTCGCGCCCGGCCTCGCGGGCGTCGCTGCGGCGCTGCGGCGCCGTCGGGAGGACGGTTTCGCGCTCGATCGCGATCCCTCTCTCGCACTTCGAATCACCCAGCCCGCGACCGGGCCACCGGCGCTCGCACCACTGACGGTCGGTCAGGGCGAGGTCGCGACGGTGGAGCTCTGAACGGTGCCCGCGCTCAGGTGTGGAGGCTGAGCCCGATCGCTCGGGCTGGTGGCGTGTATGCCGCCAGCGCGGTGGCGAAGTCGTCTGGCGCGGCAATCAGCCATTCGTTGATGTCCGAGATGCCGCGTGGGAGTGCCACGAGTTCGGCGTCAGGGTGGTCCAGATCGTGGAGCTCGTCGAGCAGCAGGTCGGTCGCTGCAGCGCCGCGCTCGTCGGCGTCGAAGCACACTCGTAGCGCCGTGTCGGGATACATCTCGACAAGACGCTCGGCGACTTGGGAACTGGCGAGGCCGGCGCCGAGTACCGCGACCGCTCGATGGCCGCCCTGGGTCACGGCGATCGCGTCCGGCACGCCTTCGGTGACGTACACAGCATCGCCGCGCTGCTGCTGGGGGCACAGGTGAGCGACGCGCGGGTTGGCGGCGAGGGCCGCAGTCGGGTTGTCGTACTTCCGCCCCCCTGCGGCGTCGGGTTCGAGGTAGCGGGCTTGGAAATAGACGACGCGCCCTGCCGCATCGCGGGCGGGGAACACCGCCGCGACGCCCGCGCCGGGAAGTCCGGCGGGGCGAGGCAGCGCGCCGCGCCCAGGATCGGCGCCGACAGCCTGGGCTCGCAGGACCTGGTCGGTGAAGCCGCGTCGCCGCAGCCAATCGAGGACCGGTCGACCCGGCGGCGTCCAGAGGACGGCTGCGCAGCGCTCGACATGACGCGCGACAACCGGCAAGCCGCTGCTCCGACGCGCCGCAGCACTCGGAGCCCGATGGCGTATCCGAGTTGCGACGCTCCGAGAACCCCCTCGATCGAGTCGGCTGCGTTGCGCGAGCTCTGCGATCGCTTCGCGCACGGTCGCACGGCGCGTCTGGATGAGGAGATCGATGGCGGTGCCGCCGGCGCCGCAGGCATGGCAGCGCCACCGCTGCTCCCCGCGATGCGAGACGAAGATCGAGACCGGTGGCGTGGCACCGGTCTGCGGTTGGTGGACAGGGCATGGCCACCGTGGGGCACTACCGCGGTGGGCGCGGCTCGTGCCGAGGAGTTCGTCGGCGAGAGCGCGCAGGTCGGTCCGGGCGATGATCTCGTCGCGGTCAACCCCACGCGGTGGGCTCATCGCGGGCGCATGCGGAGGTCGGTGTCGCACCACGCGCGCTCGTGGACGCCGAGGCGATGCTGGACG
The DNA here is from genome assembly GCA_964555735.1 of uncultured Bifidobacteriaceae bacterium. GTDB lineage: Bacteria > Actinomycetota > Acidimicrobiia > IMCC26256 > PALSA-555 > CAZKTS01. Next base: position 19,527 of record CAZKTS010000169.1, on the reverse strand, counting down.
ACGGCGGTGTGGTGGCCGATCTTCCAGAGTGCCCGGCCGCGAGCGAGACGTCCGAGGAGGTCGGCTTCGGTGGGGTTCAGACCGAGGAGCGTCGTGGCGTCGGGGAGCTGGTCGCTGGACTGGCGGAACAGGACGCGTGTTTGGGTGTCGGCGAGGAGTCCCATGGCGACCTTGGCGGTGGTGGTGCCGTCGTCGGCTTGAGACCGGAGGTCCGAGAGGCGGTGCACAATCGCGATGTTCGCGATGCCGTAGTCACGACAGAGCTTCCAACATGCCTGGAGGTAGCGGGTGGTCTGCTCGGCGCCGAGGAGGCGCCAGGCTTCGTCGAGGACCTGGATGCGATGGATGCCGTCGCGTCGGGCGAGGACCGTCTGGAGCCACGCGGTCGCGGCGAGGAGCACGAGCCGCAGTGCGTCGTCGTCGTGGTGGACGGTCGAGAGGTCGAGGACGAGGCCGCGAGCGTCCCAGTCGACCGCGACGGTGGTTGGACCGTCGAACATGCCACGTAGCGAGCGGTCGAGGAGCTTCTCGAGCGCGTACACGACCGGTGCGAGCTCGCGTTCGAGGGAACCACGCTCCGTGCGGGCCCGCTGGAGCATTGCCGAGGTCGGTGATCGCAGGACGCCGACGAGGTCGGCGAGCGTCGGCGCCTGGTGCGCGTCGAGCGCTTGGATCGCCCAGCCAAGCGCGGCGTCCTCGAGTGGGGTCAAGTCGCGGTGCAGGACGTGGCCGACGAGCGCGGTGACGAGGTCGCCGCGCCGCCGACTGAGCTCGTCGCGGTTGTCTCGTGCGGTCAGTGGGCCGGCGTCGAGCGGGTTGAGGCGCGTGGTGCCGCCGGGCGCGAGGCGGACAACGGTCAGTCCCAGTGCGTCGGCGAGCGGTCCGTATTCGCCTTTAGGGTCGGCGATCGCGACCCATCGCCCCCTTGGAGCGCCGCCACTTGTCTCGTCAGGCTTGTTGTAGATGGTGAGGCAACGCGCGAGGAATGTCTTGGCAAACGTGGACTTCCCGGTCCCGGGTTCGCCGGCGACGAGAACATTTGGATTGGTGACGAGCCCGTCGGCGTAGGCCTCGAAGGGGTCGTAGGCGAAGCCGCCGCCCCCGGTGAGCAGGTTGGTGCCGAGGTAGACGCCGCGGTGACCGAGGCCGGCTTCGGCGAGGCACGGGTAGGCGCTGGCGAGATGGGCGGTCGTCGCGCGGTGGCGAGGGAGTCGCAGTCGCCGGCCGGTCATGTGGCGATCGTCCGCGATGCGGGGACACGCGGAATGGGCAGCGAGGCGGCGAGCGCGAGGTCGTGTTGGCCGTCGAGGCAGCGCAGCTCGAGGCCGACTTGGGCCGCGGCCTGCTCCCACTCGTCGCACGCCGCATCGAGCGCCTCGCACGACTCGGCGGTGACGGTGACGAAGCCGGTGTAGGCGAGTTCGGGGTAACCGGCGACGAGCTCGGCTTCACGGGCAAGGACCTCGTGTTCGGCCCGTCGATGTCCGGCGCGGATGCGGAATCCTCGGCGTGAGCGTTGGTCTTCGTCGGAGGCGAGTCGGGTGGCGTCTCGGTCGATCGTGCGCCGCGACCGAGACGGCGCGATGGGTTCGTAGATGAGCGAGAGGGTCCTGACCGAGCCGCTATGGAGGACAAGTGGTGCCATCCAGTCGGCGGGGACCTCGAGTCGGGGCCATTCCGTGATCCAGAAGCAGCGATGCCACGATCCGTCGACGCGCACGTGGTGCCAGTCGACAGCGACGGCGGCGGGCGCCCAGTTGTGGGGCGCGACGACGCCCGCCGCCTCGCCCAGGGTCGTCGCGCGCGCGGCGAGTCGGGTGCGGCACGTCGGGTCGAGGCGTTCGCGCATGACGCGGGCGAGGTCCGCGGCGGAGAGGAGACCTTCGACGTGGAGGCCGGCGTGGTCGAGCCGACGTGCGAACAGCTCGAGCTCGTCGAGTAGCACCCGGATCGCGGGGTCAGCTTCATGGTTCGTGGCGGGTCGCGCGACGCGACGTCGATCGATGCGTCTCCGGTCGACGCTGAGTGTGACTAGGACGTCGTGGTGGGTGGTGAGTGGCCCGGCCGAGCGGACCATGGCCAGGTACTCCGCCGCGTGGAGGTCGTCACCGCTCGCGGCGTCTCGTGCGACGTAGGTGAGGTGCTCGTCGAGGGAGCCGGGTGCCGACCATTCGCACCAGCCGACGCGGCTGATTGGGCTTCGCTCGCGACAGAACGCCGCGAGGCTCTCACCCCAGGAGTCCAGGACGCGGGCTTGGTCGGGGGGTTCGAGCAGGGCGAAGTCGCGGCCTTGGACTCGCAGGGTCGCGGCGACGAGGTGCCGGTCGCTGATGATGGCGACGCCATCGGCGCGTCCGGCCCCGCCCGGATGAGGAACTTCGCCCATGGCGAGGCCGGCAAGGAACGGCGGCAACGCCGGTACGCGACTGGTCGCCCGGGTGCGCACCGTGGTGTGCCAGCGATGCTGGCCGCGAACCAACAGCCGTGACCACGAGACGACCGGTTCGAGCCACTCGTAGGCTTGTCGGCCGCGCCAGCGACCGAATGCCCCGACCCCAGCCACGCACGCGATGGCGACGGCAGTGATGATGGGAGCCCGAGCTTGTACGAGGACGCCGGCGGCGAGCAGCCCTCCGCCGAGTAGCGCACCTTGGAGCGGCGCGAGTCCGAGGAGGATGCCAGCACGGTCAAGCGGCCCGAACCGATACCGGCGGTCGAGGCTTCGGGTGAGATCAGTGCTGGTGGTTGCCATCGGTTGGTGCTCCACGTGAGTCATCGGATGCGTCGCTGGTACCTGCGAGGTCGAGGTGGTGCTGTTGCGACGCGCTCGGCCCGGGCCCAGTGGCGTCGGAACCGGCGGACTCGCGTGCGCGTGCGATGGAAACGTGATCGTCGCTACGTGCCGGCCCTTGCAGGCTTGGTCGATGGGCACCGTTGCGGGCGCCGGCGTTGGTGGCGCGGTTCGCGGCGGCACCGGTGGCCCCGCCGGCGAGCCGGGCGACGTAGAAAGACCCTGCGGCCGCACTGTTCGCGACCCGTGCCGGGCTGCGAGAGATGCCTTGGGCGACGACGGCAGCTTCGACGACGGGGAGGAGCTTGAGGATCAAGAAGGGGGCGAACGCGGCGAGGCAGAAGGTCACGACGCCGACCAGAAGGGTGCCGATCTTGGCTTCACCCGTGGGGACGCCTCCGTTGGCGGCCGGTCCGCGGGCAAGTGCGGAGGCTGCAACGGCGAGCGCGATCGCGATGACGAGCTTCGAGGCGACGATCGCAACGATGAGCTCGCTCAGGCGCTTCACCATGCGCCGGGCCGCGGGCCAAACGAAGGCCGCGTAGGCGAGCGGACTGAGCGCCAACAGCAGGTAGAGCAGGGACGCTCGGATCAGGAGTTCGATCCAGAGTAGGAATGCGCCGACGACCGCGACCAGGCCGAGCAGGAAAACGACGAACGTTGCTTGTGCGTTGAACGCTGCCGGTTGCGCGAGCCGTTCCAACAGGTCTTTGGCGTTTGCGCCGGCCTGGGTCTGATCGAGGACCACGTGGGCGAGCTCGTCGGTGGCGCCGAGGAGCACCTGCGTCACACCGATGGTCGCGACGATCCCGAAGATCGCGAGCGTGACGTCGCGGGCGATGCGGCCGGCCATCGCCGGTCCCTCCCCCGTCAGCAAGCCTTGGATGACCCCGAGGAGGATGCAGATGAGCAGGATGCTCAGGGCAAGCCACGCGACCGCTCCGTAGGGCGAGTGGGCGTTCGGGCCGATGCGGCCTTCGCCGGAGAACCAGTTGCTCGTCAGGTTCGGGGTCGTTGAGCGTTCGAAGAAGCGCAGGACCGCTTCGACGAACCATGCGATCGCGTCGACCACCCATCCGACGAGGCCACCGACGACCGAGTCCCACAGCGCGTCGGCGGCGGCGCCAGCTGTGTTGTCCCAGATCCAGCCGAGGCCGTCGAGGAGCCCGTCAAGGAGGCCCATCAGTCGGGACTGCTCACGACGGCTTGAGGGCCAGGGAAGCGGGTGAAGCCCTCAAGCGCCGCGACCAGCTCTCCGGGCGACGAAGGTGTCGCTTCGGGGTGCGGCATCGGGCTCGGGCCGGGCGTCTGGGATTCGGACCAGATCCGCCACCCCGCGCCGCGAACCCAGACCAGCTCGTAGGCCACGGTGGTGTACTCGGCGACGGGTGCCGTCAGTCCCCCTATAGAGAGGATGCCGAGGCGCCAGACCTTCACCGTCGCTCGGTCCGGCGCGAGCGCATCGAGGCGTGTGGCGAGCACGGCGACGTCCCACAGCAGGGGCCCGCTCCCCCGGACGGCAATCGCGTCGAGCTCCGCGAGGGCTCGGTGCTGCTCGGCGAGCCATCCGGGCGCGGCGCCTGGTGCGACCATCGATCGAAGGGCGGCCTCGCGCCGATCAGGGGCGAGCTCGAAGACGCGTTGGCCGGTCCGGACGAACCTCGTGGCGGCGCGCACGGCACCGGCACCGTCGTGACGCGAAGCTCGGCTCGCGGGGACCGCACTGGCCGGCGGAGGTGCCGAGGGGATGTCGGTGGCGAGCGCCCTGATGCCGGCGCCGACAACGGCGCTGACGATGACAAGGGCGACCAGCGTCCGTGGCCGCACCTGAGCTGTTGCTGCCATGGTTCAGCCGCGGGAGGCGCTGAAGATGAGGTTGACAATCGTCGGCGCGAGGCCGGTGATCGCGGCGCCGACCGCGCCGCCGAGCACGATGTGCTTGCCGCGTGACGCGCCGAGGTAGTTCCCGGCCTGTTGGGAGACGCCGAACATCGCGGCGCCGATGAGGATCGTGGCGAGGCTTCCCCACAATCCGATCTGGGCGGTCCAGTCGATCACGCGTTGGACGAACCCAGCGCCGGGCAAGCCCTTCGATGTCGGGTTCGCGTCCACGCCGTCCGCGAGGAGCCAGCCGCCGACGCGGCACACGGTCGCGACCGGGGACGCGATGAACGCATTGCTCATGGACAGCACCTCCTGCGCAGGGTTCGTACGGACGCAATGCACCGCTGGGAGCTGGTCACCAACACGGTGGTTCGGTGCGGTTGGATCGCGGTGCCGACCGAGACGTTGCGGTGCATGGTCCGACTCACGGCGATCGCGACGGCGAGCGTCGCGACGTTCTTGTCGTTCCTCGCCGTCGTCGCGCTCGCTTTCGCCCATCCCGACTTCGGTGCGAGCGAGGAGGCACTCAGCGAGATCCCGCCGGTGCTGCTGCGCGTCTACCGCGAAGCCGCGGTGACTTGTCCCGGGCTGCCGTGGACGGTGCTCGCTGCGATCGGCTGGACCGAGTCGCACCACGGCCAAGGCCACGTCAACCCCACCACCGGCGATGTGCGGCCCATCATTCAGGGACCCGCGCTCGACGGTCGCGGCGGCCGCGCCGCGATCCGAGACCCTGCGCAACCAGACGGCTGGGCACGCGCGCTGGGCCCGATGCAGTTCCTCTCAACCACATGGGCCACTTGGGGACGAACCGCGCCCGGACGAACCGGGCCACCCGAGGTCCACAACGCGTTCGACGCCATCTACGGCGCCGCCGCATACCTCTGCGGCACCGCCGGGCGCATCACCGATCTACGCGCCGCGATCTTCCGTTACAACCACTCCCAGACGTACGTCGACGCGGTGCTCGCGAAGGCCGCTGCCTACGCCGCCGTCGGCTCACGAGGCGACGGGTCGCTGGCGTGGCCCGTCGTCGGCCGCGTCGCATCCGGCTTTGGTTCCCGCGTGCATCCGATCCTCGGCTCGGTCCGCTTCCACGCCGGCATCGACATCTCGGCCGGTGCCGGCACACCGATCCACGCGCCCGCCTCTGGCACGGTTGTTCGAGCCGGCGGTGAAGGCGGGTGCGGGTACTCGGTCACGCTGGACCATGGCGGCGGCCTTCGCACCCGCTACTGCCATCTCTCTCGGATCGGCGTCACAGTCGGCCAGTCCGTCGTCGCCGGTGCAACGATCGGCTGGGTAGGCGCGACTGGCCTCGCGACCGGTCCCCACCTCCATTTCGAGGTCAGCGTGAACGGGCAGCTGGTCGATCCTCTGACACGGCTCCCGCCCGCTGCATGAGCGCGGTCAGGTCGGGCGCTCCCACCGTCCGAGCGTGTCCGCGGTCGGACGTCGCAGCGCATCGTGAAGTTCGCGGGTCTCTTCACTCACGTCATCGGTGCCCATGGCGGCAACATGGTTGGCGAACACGCGGTCAACGCCTTGGTAGTCGTGCTGCACAGCGAAGCCGTGCATCTGGTCCTGCACCAGGATCTCCGCGGTCGGTACGACCGCGAGTCCGCGCTCGGCCGCCCAGCACGTCAGGGGTCCATCGCCGGCCTCGAGCGCAGCACTCGCGAGACGATGCGCGGCATCGACAGCGACGCGCTCGGCATGCGCGACGTGCAGTTCCGTGAACGCCCATTCGTAGCCACTGCGCTCGTCGAACGGCCGCCCCCGCACAAGATCGAGCGCGTCACGCAGTTCTGCGAGCGCCGCTGCATCGCCGGCATCGGCCGTCCGGAACGCCACTTCAAGGACCTCGACATCAGTCCGGACCGAGGACGCCAGCCGCCCGATGCCGTCGACGAAGTGCGGCAGCACTGGCTCACCGTTCGCGTCGTGGCCGAGGGCTTGGCGCGCCGCCCACATCCGGTTGTGGAGGGTCTTGTCCCGCACTGGTGCGGCTGGCCAGAGCGCTTCCTTGACGCGTTCGTCGGACACGCCGTCCGGGTGCAGCGCGAGGTAGCTGACCAGTTCGGTGCCCTTTGCGCCGAGCGGCGCCCTCGCGCCGTCGACGAGTACCGGCCCAAGGAGCCGCACCATCACTGGCCCGCCATGATCGACGGTCGTCAAGCCGGTCGGCGCGGCCGCGCTCGCCGGCGCGGACTGGCTCGTGGCTCCGGGACGAGCCGCCTCGGGAACGATCGCGATCTCAAGGTCACCCAGGAAGTCGAGGTGGATCGCCCCTGGCGTGCACAGGATGCGTCGCACGTCCGCGTTGAGCTGCCGATCGCCGCACACCAGGCACGTGGTGCCGCTTCGTGCACCGCTCGCTGCAAGCACGAGCGGATCGAGCGGCCCACCCGGCTCCTCGTCCTCGTCGATCAAGACCACCAGGGGCGCCGAGACCCCGGGATCGGCATTGAGGCGCACGGCAGCCACGCTCGGCAACCGATGCTCCTCGAGGAGACGGCGCACGGCCATTCGGTGGCGACGGACGCGCCCCACCGCCTCAGCGAGACCCGCCGTGCTCCCACCTTCGTCCCCGGGTGGTCGACCGATGACCGCTCGGTCGACCGGCCGCCCCGCGAGAACGCCTAAGAGGTGGTCGGCGGAGGTCCGCACGGGCGCGTGCTCGCCGACCAACTGCGCAACCTGCAGCGCTTCGAGGTTGAGCCACAGCGCACCGAACCCACTGGCACCGACCGGCACCAAGGCAGGCAGCACGTCGGCGCAGGGGCGACGTCGCCGGGCTGCAACTGCGGACCGGAGAGTCTTCGCCCCGGCAGTCCACACCCACCCAGTGGACGCTGCGACGAAGCCGCGGGTGGTGCGCGGAGGAGGGCCGGACCAGAAGACCTCGACCACGTCGTCGCCGAGGTGCAGCGCCAACGGCACTCCCCCGGCCCGAAGTGCTTCTTCCAGACTGGTGACCACGGCGTCGACGAGCAGGTCGTCGTCACCACCGGTGAGCTCCACCAGCGACAACGACGGTTCCGGCACAACCCGTCGTGCGGAACGTCTGAGCCGCCGCACACCTGCCAGCGCCGCGACGCAGAGTCCCGCGACCACCGGCCGCGGCATCGGGATGCGACCCGCAACGGCCGCGAGCACCTCCGCTGCCAGCACCCCGGCCGCCAAGGCGCACACGACACCGCCCGCGAGCGTCCACGTCGAGGCCGCACGTCCATCGGAATCCACGCGGGCTCGGACCCTGCCCGGTCGAGCGGGTGACCGCCAAGCGCGTCAGAACACCGAGGTTCCACCCCGAGGGAACGCTTCCGCGAGCGACTCACATGCAGGCGCGAGGTCGACTGCCCGTCGCAACGCAGGCGGCCAGTGCCGGGCGAGAGGCGCGAATGCATCCCTCGACAAGGCCTGGCGGAGACGCAGTGCGACCTCGCGCGCTTCCTCAACAAGAGCGCGATCGGAGCCCCCCAACAGGCCATCAACGTCTCGCCGTACCGCTCGGATCCTGTAGAGGATCGCGTCGAAGTCGGCCACGATTCGACGGACGACTTGACGACCATCGGCGATCCGAGGGACACCAGCCTCCACGATCGCGTTGCGCATGCCGCGCAGTGCTGCTTCGAGGCCGACGACCAAGGTCCGGATCTCCTCGACGCGCTGTCGGTTCGTTGTCGCCTCGTGTTCGGTCGCGAGGTTGAGCTCACGGGCGAGTCGTTCAGCTCCGGGCAGCGTCGCGGTGCAGACCCGTTGCGCCCAGCGCTGCGCGCTCACGTGCTGATCCTCGGCTCCATCGGCCGCTGGCGCCATCGCCGCGAACGCCGCAACGATCGTCACAACCACGAGCGCGAGGCGCTTCACGCCGCCGCCCCGCCGGTCCCGTCCGCGCACTGCTTCGCGATCAGCGCGGCGAGCGCGGCGCGCGGGACGACCTTGCGGCGCCCGAGCTGCATCGTCGGGATGTCCCCCCGTCGCGCCAGCTCGTATGCCAAGCCGCGCGAGATCCCCAGCAGACCAGCGGTCTCGGCAATGGACAAGACCAGCCGTTCGCCACGGGTAGCCAGACGCTCGATCGCGCCAGTCAGGTAGTCGTGCTCATCCTCAGCAGCCGGCGTCGACGCCGGACTCACGAGTGGTTCAAGGGCCATCACGCCTGGACCTCCGGATCGGGTGTCAGCGCAACGCACCCCCGAACCACTCCCGCCAACATCGTGACGTCCTGGCCTACCCAGTGACGTCGAACGTGCCGAGCTCCAGGCCCTCCGCGATCACCCGCAACGTCGCGACGAACACGGTCAGAACCTCGAGCGGGTCGCCGCCCGCGGCAGCGATGCGCTCACCGATCGCCACCGCTCGGCTCGAGAAGAGCTCCAAGACCTCGTGCGTGACCTGATCAACCAGACCAGTCAGCTCGGCCCGAGCAGCATCAAGCCCGTCGGGCATCTCACCGAACAGACGCGTAGCGTCATCCATCGCCGGTACCTCCTCAGTAGGTGCTGGCCACGCCCCCGGGCCGGCTGCAACCGGCGCCGGGGGCACCATTCTCTGTCGCCACCGCGACCCCTCGAGAGGGACGGTGTGACGACTCCCTCATCGCGACCGGCACGACCACCGCTCGGACGTCGCTACCCCTACTGGCCGCGCCAGGGAGCTCGCGCGAGCACGAGGCCGCCCACACTGGCCGCGCCACAGTCCTCCAGGAGGAACTGCGCGACGGCGTTCAGCTGGTATCCGGTCGTGCAGACGTCGTCGAACACGAGGATCTTCCGGTTCCGTAAGCGGGCTGAATCACTCGCCCGCAGCAGGCGCCGCAACTCAAGGGCCGCAGCGCGCTTCTGGATCGACGGGCGACCAGCTGACCGCTTCGTCTGGCCCGTGCGATACAGCGCTTGGGGTCGCACGCCCCACCAGTCCACGGGATCCTCGTCCGCGGCCACCTCGAGGACAGCCTCGGTATGCCCGAAGGTTCGCTCGGTGGTCGGACCCAGGTACGTCGGATTCGCAACGACCATGTCGTACGGCAGTCCGGTTCTGGAGTCGAGCCAGTGCATCACGACACGGCCGAACACGCGGGCCCATCCGCGTGCTCCGTGGTACTTCAGGCGGCGGATGCGAGTGTCCAGTTCGCCCGACAGGACGCCGATGGCGTGGATCCGGTCGATCACACGCTCGGTCGATGCGCAGAGAGCGTTGCGGCAGCTTCCTGCCTCGTCCGTGGCCTGCGAGCACACCTTGCATCGTCGACGCGGCACAGTCCGGATGACTTGACCGACGCAGGGGCCGCAGACCGCGGGTGACCCACGATCGCCGCGGTACGGACAACGCTTGCACCAGGGAAAGCCTGGTGGCTCGTTGCGGCGGATCATCCCGCCCCCTACTCCTCAGCCCGCTCCCAGCGTACGACTCGAGCTCCGCATCTCGGAGCACACCTCGAACCGACGTGGCAGCCGCTCCTGGGGTCGTCACCGCGCGGCGCTCGGTGGCGTCCTAGCCTCAAGACGTCCAGCACCGACCGAGCGGCGCTGGGCGATCGCCCTCCGGGCGACCGCATGCCATACTTGAGTGTTCATGCGAACATATGTTCGATCTAGGGAGTAGCATGGACGAGGACAGGCGACAGCTGCTGGCTCTGTGCAGAGTCAAAGGCGCCAAGTGGGAGCTGCTCGCCCGCGAGGCCCAGCGCCCCGGAGGCATCGAGAGGCTGGTCCTCGGCCAGATCACCGAGAGCAGCGCCTCATCGCTCGATACAGCGGATGCGCTGCTGAACGCTCGCTCCACGGAGTCGGAGAGGCTCGCCGAGATCGATGAGGAGTGCTCGCGCGCGTTCGACGCAGGCGCGCGTCTCGTGACCGTGCTCGACGACGACTATCCGACGAATCTTCGACTCGTCTACAACCTGCCCCCCTTCCTCTTCGTTCTGGGTGAGTTGCTCGGAGAGGACGAGCGTGCAGTGGCCGTCGTCGGCACACGCAACGCGAGCCCGGCTGGGCTCGAACTGGCGGCCGCAATGTCACAAGGCCTGACTGCCGAGAACGTCACAGTCGTCTCCGGACTCGCGAGAGGCATCGATACATCTGCCCACCAGGCAGCGCTTGATGCCGGCGGCCGGACCATCGCTGTGATGGGCACGGGCATCCTCAACCGCTATCCAAAGGAGAACATCGACCTCGCCGCCGAGATCCAGTCCAGCGGCGCTCTCGTCTCTCAGTTCTGGCCGTCGGCTCCGCCAGCCCAGTACAACTTTCCGCGTCGCAACGTCGTCACGTCGGGCATCAGCCAAGGGACAGTGGTCGTCGAGGCCACCAGCACATCCGGCGCAAAGATGCAGGCTCGTCTTGCCGCCGAGCATGGGAAGCTCGTCTTCCTCGTCCGCTCACTCGTCACGGACGAGAAGTGGGCTCAGACGTATCTACGAAGTAAGCCGCGAGTCTTCGAGGTCGAGACCGTCGACGACGTCACCAAGCACCTTGAGTCGAACTCGCGCCTCGCCGCCCTGCGGGATCAGAGAAGTCAGCTCGCCTTCGATCTGGCGTGACGTGGCGAGATGCTCGATCTCTCTGAGCTCGCGACACCACCCGCAGGCTTCGGCCTCTGCGCCGACTGCTCCTACCGAGACTCCGGCAGCGCGGCCATCTGCTACGCATGCGCGGCCCAAACGATCGAACCCGTGCCCTCGAGTCGCTGTCCTGTCTGCGACCAGAAGACGCTGCCGGGCGCCGGGTGCCAGAACTACTGGTGCCGTGTACCAGATGGCGACCGGGGCTTTGGGTGTGTCTTCGCCATCGCGATGCGAACCGGCGCATTGCACGGTGCGCTGGATCGCTACAAGTTCCACGACAAGTGGGGGTGGGCGTCGGTCTTCGGACGCGTCCTCGTCGGATACCTAGACGAACACGTCCCAGCGTTTGCCGCGTACGACGGGATCATCGCGGCGCCGACCTACCTCGGACCGGGTGCTCGTAGGACACGAGACCTTGTACGAGGCATCCTCGAAGCAGCGCGAGTCGAGGACGTCCGCGGTTGGCCCTTTGAGGTCGGACTACCCACCATCAGCAAGACCGTCGAGACGCCGAGCATGACGTCCCACACATCGGCGGCAGCCCGACGGGCGCTCGGAGAGGGCCCGCTCCGAGCAGCCCTTCAGGTCGGAGACCCGGACAAGGTCGCCGGCAAACGCATACTGGTCGTCGACGACATCTTCACGGAGGGAACGACGTTGCGGGAGATCGCGCTCGCGCTCAAGGGCGCCGGCGCGATCGCCGTGGACGGCGTCGCCCTTGCGCGTCAACCCTGGCAATAGCTGCAACCGCGAGGCAGTGCCGCTGGTAGGGATGCGGTAGGGACAATCCGGAACGGAGGGTCCTCCAACGGACGAGCGCCCAGGGGCGCGGTCACTCCCGCCATGACGCCAGGGGTCACGAGCATCGGTCACGGCAACCCTCTTCATCGAGCAGTTGCCCTGCCCGACGCGAAGCAGGGTCGTTGTCGGCGGGATCCATCAAGGTTCCGGCCTTGCAGTGCACGGGCGATCGGCTCCGCGCCTGCTCGGCAAACCCCGTATACCCCTCTGGGGTATACGGTGGCGGAGGCACACGGTTTCGAGGCCATCGCGCCAGTCGAGGAGCTCCCATGCCAGTGATGTCGCAACTGGAGCAGGCGTTCTGCCGCAGCGCGCCATGGCGGTGGGTATCCCAACGAGTCGTCGTTCCGTGGGCACTGCAGGATCAGGTGCTCGAAGGACGGGTCCTCGAACTCGGATCTGGCTCAGGCGCGATGGCGGCCGACCTGCTCGATCGTTACGGAGGCGTACACCTTGTGGCTTCCGACATCGACCTGGCAATGGTCACCTCGGCGCGCAACCGGCTAAGAGATCGCGGCGACCGTGCGGACGTAGCCGCAGTCGACGCGACGATGTTGCCGTTTTCAAGTGCCCAGTTCGACGTCGTCGTGAGCTTCCTCATGTTGCACCATGTCATTGCCTGGGAGCGTGCCGTGCTCGAAGCGTTCCGTGTGCTTCGTCCCGGTGGACAGTTCATCGGCTACGACCTTCTGAACTCGGTTCCGGCGCGGATCGTGCACCTCGTCGACAGGTCGCCTCATCGACTAGCGACGTGCGCCGAACTTGCGGTCGCGTTCGAAGGCGCCGAGGTGACCGACGTTGCAGTCCGCAAGACGCTGGGCGGCCTCGTTGTTCAGTTCGCAGCGACGAAGGGTTCACCAGTGGGAGGTGCCTTTCGGGATGGAGAGTGAATTGGCTACCCGAGTCAGGGTCGCTTCAGACCGTCGGTCGACGTCTGCCCGCGCGGTCCTTAGAGATACGGCGCAGGGTCGACCGGGCTGCCGTTGAGCCGGACCTCGAAGTGCAGGTGCGGGCCCGTGGAAGCGCCGGTCGATCCGACGTAGCCGATGATTTCGCCGGCTCCGACAAGGGCACCCGCTCCGACGGCGAGCGACGATTGATGCGCGTACAGGGTCGCCATGCCGCCGCCGTGGTCGATGACGATCGTGTTGCCGTAGCCGCCGTTCGGGCCCGCCTGGATGACGATGCCGGCCCGACACGCCCGGATTGGTTGACCCATGCCAGCGGCCATGTCCACGCCGTTGTGCATCCGAGCCGTTCCGTAGATCGGATGTACGCGCTGTCCGTACCCGCTCCGAATGGCCCCAGCGACCGGTCGTGCCTCGCACGGCACCGAGGCGCTCCCACGGGAACCTCCAGCAAGCAACGCCGTCACTCGTGCTGACGCTGCTTGCAGCGCTGCGAGCTCGCCTTCGAACTCGGCCTTGCGCGCCTGGATGGACGCGAGTGCTTGTTCTTCGGCGGCCTGGCTCGCCGCTGCCTGCGCTCTGACAGGTTCGATCTGCGCTCGCAGAGACGCAATGGTGTCGCGCTCAGTCTGCGCTGCAGCGCGCGCGTCCTCAGCCTGCTGCTTGTCGGCTTCGACCGCGCGACGGCGGGCCTCGATCTCGTCACGCAGCAGTTCCACCCGATCCACGATCCGACGCCGCTGGTTCGACACCGTGTCGAGATATGCGTCGCTCTGAACCAAGTCGGCGGGCGGGGAGGCCAGTGCGGTCTCGTACTGCGACCCGTTGCGCGCTGACCGATACATCTGAGCGGCGGCATCGTCGAGCGCCTCTTGCGCATCATCCAGCTTCGCTTCGGCGGCCTGCAGCCGCATACGCACGCGCTCGTAGTCGACTGCCAGTCGGGCAGCTTCCTGTTCCTGCCCGGAGAGCCGCGCCTGCGCTGCTGCAATCTGTTGGTCCAGCGCCGCGACCCGTGCGTCGATCGCAGCCCGCTCGTCGCCAAGGGCCTGAAGAATCTGGATCGCCTCAAGCTCTTGCAGCGATGCTTCGCCGATCTGCTGCTCGAGCTCCCGCTTCTTCTCGTCGGACGATTGCGCATCCGCGACGCGAGGAGCCGACACCGAGAGGACCGCCAGAGCCACCAATACGCCGAATGCGCACCACCGTGGGACGCGTGCCGTCAAGGGATGCAGGCGGCGCATGAACGACATACTGTAGTAGTTCGATGTCGACGCAGTCGATCCGGTGGTCGGAACACCGACCTGGGCCACCGACTCAGCGGCAGTGAACAGGTCCGAGCTTGCTCTAGGCCCGTTCCGGGTGCAGACGCTTCGGGCGATAGGCGCTCTCGCAGCGCGACGCGGTGGAGCAACGATGCGGACGTACTCGCCCACGGGCGTTGCCAGCGCACGAGCGAGCACGGCCCGCGCATGCGCGGCTAGCCGGCGTCGCCTGCTCGAGCTCGCCGTCGACCCAGCGCCGTAACGCCACGCGGTTTGTAGATCGACAAGACCACAGGTATCGCAAGAACGCAACTTGAACGAGTTCTCACCGCCTACGCACACGCTCGCTATGCGCACCATGGGACCGACCTGGCTGCTTTCCTGCACCAAGGCGAGCACGCGGGGCGTGCGCACGATCACCTGGCAGTGTTTCTCGACGAGCTCATCAAAGAGGGTGTGGCCAGCGCTCTCATTCGCGACGACGTGCCGACCGCTGAGCTCACGAACTTTTGCCTCGCCGCCATGGAGGGTGCGGCCGGCGCGTCCTCTCAGAGGGCCACGGACCGACTCGTCGCTCTCGTCATCAGCGCCTTGAGGCCGTCGGCTTAGGCGCGTCTCCCGCTCCGCTGCCGGTGGCACCACCAGACCGGCCTAGCCGAGAGCTTCCAACGTCCCGTGTCTCGGCAAGCTCAAACGACGCGTGCGGCGCCGATCGGATCACCCCATATCGCCCGGAGCGTCACCTGGCCCTGGCTGCTTGAAGCGTCGATGATCTGTCCGCCACCGATGTAGAGCGCAACGTGCGCGGAGCCGCCGGGACCCCAGAAGATCAGGTCACCAGGCTGCACCGCGTTGAGGGGCACGTGCGGAAGTCCCGCGTATTGCGTATTCGACACTGTGGGGATGCTGACCCCAGCGGCGCGCCATGCCATCGTCGTCAGCCCCGAACAGTCGTATGTCGGGCCCATGCGCGGGTTCTTCGAGTAGCCCGCGCCGATCACGGCCCGCGCGTACGCGATCGCCTGCGACGCGCTCCCGTTCGGCGGCCCGACATCGGGTGCGGGAACCGGGGGTCCGGAGAATCGAGCAACGGTCGCCTGGGCACGGCGGGCCCGCTCGGCTTCGACGGCAGCGGCGAGCTCACCGGTCACCTGGTCGAGCAGGGCCTGTTGGCCGGCACGAGCGGTCTCGAGCGCCGAGGTGGCAGCGGCGATCTGCTCACGCTCGGTCGCGGCCTCGTCGCGAGCTCGAGCAGCCTCAGAGCGCTGCAGCGCAAGGTCGTCCTGAGCGGCCCTCAACTGCTCAATGAGCTTGTCGTCACGAGCAGCCTGGGCTTCGACATAGCGGCTGCGCTTCAGCAGATCAGCACTCTCGCTGAAGTCGAGCTCCGAGACTTGGGCTCCGCTCGTACTTCGCCGGTAGAGCGACGCCAGTCTGTCGTGAACCAGGTCGAGGATTCGCTCGACCTCTTGCTTCGCCTGGGCGGTCTGTTGCTCAGCTGAATCCACGGCTTGCTGCGCCGCGCCCTGCCGGGCCTCCGCTGCGTGGAGCTTCTCGCCCAACGCTCCGATCTCGAGATCAGTTGCCTCGATCTGGTCTTGCAACGCGGCGGCTTGAGCACGCTTGTCGTCGGCGGGTGCCGCACCAACAGGCGCTCGTAGGCCGACCAGCGACGCCACGACCACGATCGAGGCGACAACGACGCGGCGTGCAGTTGCGTGATTCGTCATCGCGGCGCGCGTCTCCGGAGTGTTCGGGGAATCGTGCGATCATACTACGACACTCTGTCGTAGGGGCTTTCGTGACAAGACACTCCGCGCGGACTCAGATGACGTCCGCGACCTCGTAGCCAGCGGCTGAGATCGCGGCCCGAACCTCTGCTTCATCAACATCGCCGGCCACGTGCACGGTCTTGTGCTCGACGTCCACCTCGACCAGGCGGACGCCCTCGACCGTACGAAGCTTCTCCTGAATGCTGGTCTTGCAGTGATCGCAGGTGATCCCGAACACGCGGTACTCACGAATCATGGACGGCGACCTGGGTCAGCCGGGCCGCACGGCAGCCCGGTAGAGGCTGACGGACTGGTACTTGACGACATCACCCGTGCGTGGGGCCACGATTACGGCGCCACCGCCGACGTAGATGGCGATGTGGCCGGGAAACCACACGAGGTCGCCTGGCTGCAGCTGATCCATAGGCACCTTCGGGAACGACGCCATCTGCGCGGCATCGTTGTGCGGCATGCTCACGCCAGCCTGTCGCCAAGCCATCATCGTGAGGCCCGAGCAGTCGTACCCCTCGGGCCCGACGGCCGCGTAGATGTATGGCTTGCCGAGTTGTGCTTGGGCGTAGGCCACGGCTGCGCCGGCGCGACCACTCGGCGGAGGCAGCTCGCCCGGATTGAACGCCTGTCCGCCGCGACCCCGAGGACTCTCGGTGGCTTGGCGGCGCGCCGTCTCTGCCGCGACGAGCTGTTGGATCTCGCCGGTGACCTGGGCGAGCAATGCCTCCCGCTCGGCATTCGCGGCCTCAAATGCGCCTTTCTTGACGGAGAGCGCTGCGTTGTCCGCTTCCGCTTGGCGCCGGACATCCTGAGCCTCGTCACGCCGAAGCGCGAGCTCCTCACGCGCTGCGGCAAGATCCTCCATCACATCGTCGTCGCTGGCGTTCACCGCCTCGACGTACTTGTTACGAGTCGCCAGCGTCCGGATGTCCACGTCCAGCAGGGATTGCTCAGACCCTCCGGTGCTCGATGAGCGATACACCGATGCGGCACGGCGACGCACGACCGCCTCGAGGCGTTCGGTCTCAGCGCGAGCAGCATCCATGCGAACGGTCGCGTCGGCGATCGCCGCGGTCGACTCTGCGAGCCTCAACTCCACACCTTTGATCTGTTCATTGAGCACCGCGAGTTGCTCGGCGTTTGCGTTGATCTCGGCCTCCAAGGAGGCCGCTTGCTGCCGCTTGTCGTCGACGGGTGCTGCGCCGACCGCGTTCGGGAGCATTGCCGTGCCGAGGGCGGCCGTCACGATCATCACAGCGACAAGGCGTTGAGTCGGCGTGCGGCGATTCATGAGAGGTCCTCGTAATCATCGGGATCGTCGCTCAACAACGACAAGATGTCGTCGCTATTTCACGATGCAAGCGCTCCGGGGCTCACGACGCGCTCTACGACGAAGCGTAGTAGACAACAAGGCGAGGAGCGCAGCCGGCATCGCCGAGCTTTCCCGCCCGGGGTTCGGCGCCGGCTGCCCCTCGTCAGTGCGTGCAGGGCGCCCCGAGGGCCACCGCGTGATGCGCCGCGGTAAACCACCCTGCGGCCGTCAGTCCCACCGCTGTTACGAGAACGAGCACGGGCGCGTAGACAGCCACCCGGACGAGCAGCGGGCGCGGAGCGGGTCGCCGGGCGAGTCGTGCGATCCGCTCGGCCTCTGCAGCCACGATGCAGCCGGTGTCGGTGAGGCCGACAAGCGCAGTCCTCAACGCACTGTCGCGGCCCGGCGCCTCACCCAGCGCTGCGGTATCGGCCCACACTTCGAGAGCTGCGCGAAGTCGAACCACGGTCCGGCGGACGAACGGAACGACACCGAGGCTCGAGTCGATGCCTTGCAGGACGGCGAGCACAGCCGAGTGGTGGAGACGGAGATGCGCCGCTTCGTGGCCGACCACCGCCTCGAGCTCGTCGGCGTCCAGACGCTGTACCAAGCCAGTCGAGACCACGACCTGCGGGGACAGTCCTGGTACGCCGAATGCCAAGGTCGAAGGGGTGGGCACGATGACGAGGTCGAAGTCCTCGCGTGCTTCATGTTCGCCCAGCCATGGCTCGACGCGTGATTGGCGCGCGGCCCGGGTCGAGCGAAGAACGCTTCGGCCCAGCCTTCCGAGCAGCACACCTGCAGTCAGCGCCGCGACCCAACTCACGACGGTCGGGTCGGTCGCAAGCGGAGCCAGCGCGCCGCGGCAGTGGTCGGCGATTGCCGGCACACCGAGCACGGCGGTGAGCACCGGCACTGCCGCCAGGACAAGGGCGCCGAGCACAGCCGCGGCGCCGGCGAGCGTCGCAAGCAAGGCGATCGTTGCCCACTCGTGCGGCGGAAGTCGACGCGGAGGTTCCGGGGCAAGTCCAGGCAGCGCCAGAAGCAGGAGACCAGCTGCGAAGAGGACGAGGATCATTTGCGGCGCCGCCCCTCGAGCGCACGCCGCAGCTGGGCGAGTTCCCGCGCGTCGATCGACTGCACAAAATGCGTGAGCGCGACGGCGGGGTCGCCCGCCTGCTCAAGTAGCTCGTGCATGCGGTTCGCGGTCCACTGCTCGCGCCCCGCGACCGGCTTGTAGACAAATGCGCGGCCGCGCTCGTCCCGAACGAGCATTCCCTTCTCCCAGAGCCGCACCAAGATCGTCATCACAGTGGTGTACGCGAGCGGGCGACGGGTCGTGGAGATGACTGTGTGGACTTCCCTGGGTGTCATCCCCGCGTCTGACTCCCAGAGCACGTCCATCACACGTGCTTCGAGTTCTCCTCGCCCGCGTCTGGCCATCCCCCATTCTTGCAATCTTGGGAGTGACACACAACGCGCGGCGACCGACGACATGCTGTCGTTGGTTCGCTAGCGTGCAGTCGTGGTGTCTCCAACGACTGTCGTGCTCGAGACTCTGTGTTGCTATCGCGCGAGCGAGAAAGCCGTGATCGAGTCGTCTCTCGGTCGATTGCCGGGCGTGCTCACGGTGGAGGCCAACCCCGTAGCCCAGACAGCGACGGTGACGTTCGACTCGGAGCTGACGTCGCTCCCGGCGCTTCGAACTTGCGTGCAGGACTGCGGGTTCGCCTGCGCCGGACAGAGCGTGCCAGCGAACGTCTGCGATCCGATGGCACTCCCCGACGCGGGCCACACGCCAAGCGCGGCCCTCGACGATGAGGACACCTCGGCAGGCGGTTCCGCCGAAGAGATGATGGGGCACCCCGGCCATGCCGGGATGTCGATGGACGACATGGTGCGCGAAATGCGCAACCGATTCATCGTCGCCGCAGTGTTCTCGGGCCCGATCCTGTTGTGGTCGCCGATCGGCCGCGACGTGCTCGGGTTCAATGTCGCCGCCCCGTTCGGGCTTCGCGACGACGTCTGGGCGCTTCTCCTGAGCCTTCCGGTGATCTTCTACGCGTCGTCGATCTTCTTCACTGGCGCCTGGCGCGCGCTAAAGGCACGCACGCTCGACATGATGGTCCTCGTCGCGGTAGCGATCGGGGCAGGCTGGCTCTATTCGCTAGGCGTGACGATCAGTGGTGGTGGCGAGGTCTTCTATGAGGC
>CAZKTS010000168.1:0-8924 GCA_964555735.1 uncultured Bifidobacteriaceae bacterium | reverse complement strand
GCGAGCCACGTCGAGCTCACCCGCCAGATGCTCGCGACGTGCGACGCGGCCACGAGCCGCGACGCCGTCAACGCGTTGTTCGGGCTCGACCTGGTGGACGAGCTCGACCAGATCGACGTCCCGACCCTCGTCGTGGGCGGGACCCACGACGTGCTCACCCCGCCCGCCGACTCCCGCGTGCTCGCCGAGCACATCCCCGGGGCCCGCCTCGTGATGTACGAGCAGGCCGGGCACATGGTGATGCTCGAGCGCGCCGAGGCGTTCGACGCGCTGCTGCTCGACTTCGCGCGCGAGGTCGGCGCGCTCGGTGCCGATCAGGCCGCGAGCGCGTGACGCCACCCGACGGCGCACTGCAGGCGCGCCTGCCGAGTGCGGACACGATCGCCGGTCCGCTCGACCTCTTCACGACGTGGGTCCACGAGTCGGCCCACGCGGTGGTCGGCGTGCTCGTGGGGCGCTCGATCGAGCGGATCGACCTCTCGAGCGACGGCTCCGGGGCGACTCGCCTGTCGTCGAACGGGATCCCGAGCGACATCTCCCAGGTTGCGGTGGGGAGCGCCGGCTACGTGGGCACGGTCGTCTTCGGCGCCCTGCTCCTCGTGCTGGGACGGTGGGCCCGGGCGTCCCGGATCACGCTCGGCGCGGTGGGCGGCTTCCTGGTGCTCACCGCGCTGCTCTGGATGCCGAGCGCGTTCTCGTTCGGGCTGTCGGTCGGTCTCGGGATCCTCTTCGTCGTGCTGTGCTTCGTCCTGGAGGATCGTTGGGTCCGCTTCGTCACCAGCGCGCTCGGTGTCATCGCGATGGTGGAGGGGTTGCTGCGCGTCGCGAGCGTCGACGACACCACGACCGACGCGGTCCTGACCTCGCACTTCGCCGGGACCGGCGTCGGCACGACGAAGACGATCTGGTTGATCGCCGCCTTCGCCTTCGCGATCGGCGCGGTGGTCCTGCGCGCGCGGTGGGCGTCGAACGCCATCCCCGACGTGCCGTCGGTCGGGGAGACGTCACCGCCGGGAGCGTCCGGTCCGTGACCGCACCGGGCGGCCTCGACGCGGTGCGCGGCGTCCGCGTCGGGCACTGGACCGGCCGCGCCACGGGCGTCACCGTCGTCCGCTGTCCCGAGGGCACGACCGGCTCCGCGGAGGTGCGCGGTGGCGCGCCCGCGAGCCGCGAGCTCGCGGTCCTCGAACCGGGTCGCACGGTCGACCGGGTCGACGCGGTCGTGCTGGCGGGCGGATCCGCGTTCGGACTCGCCGCCGCCGACGGCGTGGTCACGTGGCTCGCCGAGCAGGGTGTTGGCTTCCCGACCCGGGGTGGCCCGGTGCCGATCGTGCCGACCGCGGCGATCTTCGACCTCGTCGACACCGACGAGCGGCCCGGCGCCGTGCACGGCCGCCTCGCCGCCTCGGCCACCGAGGCGGTCGAGCCCGACCGCAGCCGCGGTCGGGTCGGGGCCGGGCGGGGCGCGACCGTCGGGAAGTGGCGGGGGCCGTCGGGTGCCGAGGCCGGAGGTCTCGGGCAGGCTGCGCGCACCGTGGACGACGCGACGGTCGCCGCGCTTGCGGTGGTGAACGCGGTGGGCGATGTCGTCGACGACGACGGCACCGTGCTCGCCGGGTCCACCACGCCCGATGCCCAGCCCTTCCCCGACCTCGATCCGTTCTCGGCCGAGCCGAACACCACGCTCGTCGTGGTCGCGACCGATGCCGCCCTCACCAAGGCCGAGTGCCACCTCCTCGCGCAGAGCGGCCACCACGGCATCGCCCGCGCGATCCACCCGTCGCACACGCGCCACGACGGTGATCTCGTCGTGGCGCTGGCCACGGGCACCGCCGCCGCGAACCTCGACCGGCTCCGGGTGGCGACCGTCGAGGTGGTGGCCGACGCGGTGCGGGATGCGGTCCGCGAGACTCGCGGGGTGCGAGGGGAGCCGTGACCGCGCTCGAGCCCACCGTCCCGCCGGTGGGGGGCTGGGCGAGCTGGGACGACCTGGAACGCGACGCGCTCGGCTGCACCAAGTGCGTGCTCGCCGAGGGGCGCACCCAGGTCGTGTTCGGCGTGGGCAGCCGCGACGCCGACCTCGTCTTCGTGGGCGAGGGACCGGGCGCCGAGGAGGACCGCCAGGGTGTCCCGTTCGTCGGTCGGGCCGGTCAGCTCCTGACGCGGCTCATCGAGGGCATCGGGCTCACGCGCGACGACGTCTACATCGCCAACGTGGTGAAGTGCCGGCCGCCGCGCAACCGCGACCCGCAGCCCGCCGAGATCGCGGCGTGCCGGCCGTACCTCGAGGCGCAGCTGGCGTTCCTCGAGCCGACGGTGCTGGTGACGCTCGGCAACTTCGCCACCAAGCTCCTGCTCGACACCAAGGAGGGGATCACCAAGCTGCGCGGTCGCTCGTTCGAGCGACCGGGCCATCCGGGCGTGGTCATGCCCACCTTGCACCCGGCCGCGGTGCTCCGCGGCGGCGGCGCGGCACTGGCGCTCGCGCGGGCCGACTTCGTGGAGGTGAAGCGCGCGCTCGCGCGCGCGGGCTCGTGACCGTCGTGACCCACGGCGCGGACGAGACCCGCGCCCTCGGCCGCTCCCTTGCCGAGCTCCTCGGTGTCGGCGACGTCGTGCTGCTCGCCGGCGGCCTCGGCGCGGGCAAGACCACGTTCGTGAAGGGCATCGCCGCGGGCCTCGGTGTGACCGACGAGGTCGTGAGCCCGACCTTCACGCTCGCCCGCACGTACGACGACGGGCGCCTCCCGCTCGTGCACGTCGACGTCTATCGCCTCGAGCGCGAGGCCGAGGTGCTCGACCTCGGGCTGGAGGACCTGGCGGACGACGGCGTGCTCGTCGTGGAGTGGGGCGACGCGGTGGCGACCGTCCTCGGCGGCGACCATCTCGATGTGCGCCTCGACCTGCGAGACGACGCGGACGAGCGCGCGATCACGTTCGACCCGATCGGTGCGTCCTGGGCCTCGCGCGCCGACGCGCTCCAGGCGCTCGGGCCCCGGGCCTTCGAGCAGTCGTGAAGGTCCTGGCCATCGACACGGCCACCGCCCAGGTGGGCGTCGCGATCGGCGACGCCGGCGCGGTGCTCGGCGAGGCCCGGTTCGTCGGTGGCCGTCGCCATGCCGAGCAGCTCGCGCCCGCCATCCGATCGGTCTGCGAGGGTACGGGCGTCGAGCTCGCGCAGCTCGCGGCGGTCGCGGTGGGCATCGGCCCGGGCCTCTTCACCGGGCTGCGGGTCGGTGTGACGACGGCCAAGGTCGTGGCGCAGGCGCTCCGCGTGCCGGTCGTCGCGGTCTCGAGCCTCGACCTCGTCGCGTACCCCTTGCGCCACGCGAGCCGGCTGCTCGTCGCGGTGCTGGACGCGCGCCGACACGAGGTCTTCCACGCGGCCTACCGACCGGTGCCGGGCGGCGTGCAGCGCGTCACCGAGTACACGGTGGGCCGCGCCGAGGAGCTCGCCGGCGACCTCACGGCGCGCGGCGACGAGGTGCTGCTCGCCGGCGACGGCGTCGCCCGCTACGCGGACGTGCTCGCCGGTGTGGATCGCGCCGAGGTCGCCGGTCCGGGCTTCGACGCGCCGAGCGTCGCCGCGCTCGTCGAGCTGGCGACCGGCCGCCTCGAGCGCGAGGAGTTCGAGCAGCCCTGGACCGTCGAGCCCATGTACCTGCGCGCGAGTGACGCCGAGCTCACCTGGAACGTCCCGTGATCACGGAACCCCTGACCGTGCATGTGGTCCCCATGAAGCGCCGGCACGTGCGGGCGGTGGTGCGGATCGAGGAGCAGGTGTACCCCCGCCCGTGGAGCACGTCGCTCTTCGTCTCGGAGCTCGCGCTCCGGGGGACGCGCTCGTACTTCGTGGCGCGGGTGGGACGCGAGATCGTCGGCTACGCGGGCCTGATGATGAGTGGTGAGGACGGGCACGTCACGACGATCGCGGTCGACCCGGCGTGGCAGCGGCACCGGATCGGGAGCCGGCTCATGGTGGCGCTCGCCCGCGAGGCGCTGGCGCGCGGGGCGCAGCACCTGACCCTCGAGGTGCGCCTCTCGAACCTCGGCGCGCAGCACCTCTACCGGCGGTTCGGGTTCGCACCGGTGGGCGTGCGCAAGAACTACTACCAGATCGGGCCGACGACGCCGCAGGGGCCCGGGCACCCGAGCGAGTCGACGGTCGAGGATGCGCTCGTCATGTGGGCCCACGAGATCGACTCGCCGGACTACGCCGCGCTGCTCGACAGCATCGATCGGACGATCCCCGGCGAGACGATCTACGAAGCGCACCCGTCGAGCCGGAGCTCGTCATGACGCTGATCCTCGGCATCGAGACGTCGTGCGACGAGACCGCGGCCGCGGTGGTGGCCGACGGCCGCGACGTCGCGTCCTCGGTGGTGTCGAGCCCGGTCGACCTGCACGCTCGCTTCGGCGGCGTCGTGCCCGAGCTCGCGAGCCGCGCGCACGTGGAGCTCGTGGGGCCGGTGATCGCCGACGCGCTCGGCGAGGCGGGCGTCGAGCTCGACGCGATCGACGCCGTCGCCGCGTGCCACGGTCCGGGGCTCGCGGGCGCGCTCCTCGTGGGGGTGAGCGCCGCGAAGGCACTCGCCCTGGTCGCCGACATCCCGTACGTGGGGGTCAACCACCTCGAGGCGCACCTCTACGCCGCGTGGCTCGAGCAGCCCGACCTGGAGCCGCCGCTGGCGGTGCTCGTGGTGTCGGGCGGGCACACGCTGGTCGTGGTGATGGAGGGTCACGGGCGCTATCGGGTCGTGGGCCAGACCGTCGACGACGCCGCGGGTGAGGCGTTCGACAAGGTCGCGCGGCTGCTCGGTCTCGGCTACCCCGGCGGTCCGGCGATCGACGCGCTCGCCGAGCAGGGCGACCCGACCGCGATCGCGTTCCCGCGGGCGATGCGCGGCGAGCCCGACTTCTCCTTCTCGGGCCTGAAGACCGCCGTCGCGCTCGAGCTGCGCCGCGCCCCCGAGACCGATCCGGCCGACGTCGCCGCGAGCTTCCAGGCCGCGGTCGTCGACCAGCTGGCCACGAAGCTGCTCGCCGCGGCGGACGAGTCGGGGGCGCGGACCCTGGTGCTCGGCGGTGGCGTGGCCGCCAACTCGGCCCTGCGCGCCCGGGTCGAGGCCGACGCCGCGGCCACCGGGCGCCAGGCCTTCCTGCCGCCGCTGGCGCTGTGCACCGACAACGCGGCGATGATCGCCGCGACGGCGTGGTGGCGCCTCGGCATCGACGGGCCGACGCCCCTCGACGACGGCGTGAACCCCGGGCTCGGCCTCCCCAGCGTCGGCTGACCCCACGGCTCCCCACGCCGGGCCCCATTTGCCGGGTGGGGGATCGGACGGTATCTTGGGGTTAGCACTCAACCCCTTCGAGTGCCAGCAGTCCTCAGCACCACACAGAACCACACCGCCCATGCGGGCCAGGAGGCACACCACCGATGAAGCTGCAGCCGCTGGACGACCGCATCGTCGTCCGCTCGAGCGAGCCCGAGGAGACCACGGTCAGCGGGCTCGTGATCCCGGACACCGCCAAGGAGAAGCCCCAGCAGGGCGAGGTGCTCGCCGTGGGCCCCGGCCGTCGGGCCGAGAACACCGGTGAGCTGGTGCCGATGGACGTCGCGGTCGGCGACACCATCGTGTACTCGAAGTACGGCGGGACGGAGATCTCCATCGACGGCGAGGACCTCCTCATCCTCACCAGCCGCGACGTGCTCGCCAAGGTCGGCAAGTAAGACCGAGCTCGAGTCGAAGCGGGGTCGTCCACCACGGACGGCCCCGCTTCGTCGCGTCGGGACGAGGCCTACGACGGCGCGGTCGCGTCCTTGGCGGTCTGCTTGGCCCAGGCGTAGTCGGCCTTGCCGTTGGGGCCGCGGCGGATCTCGTCGACGACCACGACGTGGCGCGGGCGCTTGAAGCGCGCGAGTGACGCGCACGCGTCGGTCACGATCCGACCGGGGTCGACGGTCGCGCCGGGCTCGGGTGCGACGACCGCGGTGACCGCCTCGCCGAAGCGGTCGTCGGGTACGCCGACGACCAGGCAGTCGCGGACCGCGACGTCGCGCTTGACCGCCTCCTCCACCTCTTCGGGGTAGATCTTCTCCCCACCGGAGTTGATGCTCACCGAGCCGCGCCCGAGCAGCGTGACCGTGCCGTCGGCCTCGACCGTCGCCCAGTCGCCCGGTATCGAGTAGCGGACACCGTCGACGACGCGGAACGTCCCCGCCGACTTGCTCGGATCCTTGTAGTAGCCCGACGGCAGGTAGCCGCCGAGGGCGAGCATCCCCCGCTCGCCCGAGCCGGGCGCGACCTCCCGCCCGTCTTCGGTGAGCACCTTCGTGTCCGGACCGATGGAGAACTTGGCCGTCTCGATGTCCTGCCCGGGCGCGCTGAGGTTCGTCGCGAAGCCGACGCCCTCGCTCGAGCCGAGCGAGTCGATGCAGAAGAGCGGCTGGCGCTCCATCAGCGCGGCCTTCACCTCGGGCGTCCACATCACGCCGGAGCTCACGATCAGCACGAGCGAGGAGAGGTCGTGCGGATCACCCGCCGCCTCGGCCGCTTCGAGCGCCCGCACCATCGGCTTGCCGAACGCGTCGCCGACGATCGCCATCTGGGTGACCCGGTGACGCCCGACGACCCGCCAGAGCTCGTCGGGGTCGAAGTGCCGGCCCTCGAGCGTCACGATGGTGCCGCCCACGAACAGCGCCTGGAAGCTGGTCATGGCCCCCGTGCCGTGCATCAGCGGCGACGCCGGGAGGTGCACGGGCGCTCGACCGCGTGCGATGACGTCGAGCGCGACCGTGCCGGCGTCGGCCGCGGTCTCGGGGATCGGCGCGCCGAGCACCGGGAAGACCTGGCCGGCGAGCGCGCCGAAGAGATCCTCGTGACGCCAGATCACGCCCTTGGGCATGCCGGTGGTGCCCCCGGTGTAGAGGAACCACTCGTCGTCGCCCGAGCGCTCGATGCGCGGCATGGGGTCGTGCGCAGCGATGAGCTCCTCGTAGCGCAGTGCACCCTCGACCGGCGGCGCGCCGTCGTCGACCTGGACGACGGCCCGGAGCCGCGGGAAGCGGTCGCGCACCGCGGCGACGCGGTCGCCGAGCGAGCCGTGGAACACCAGCACCTCGGCGTCGCTGTTCTCGAGGAGGTACGCGAGCTCGTCCTCGGCGTAGCGGTAGTTCACGTTCACGTGCGTCGCGCGCGCCTTGGCGACCGCGAACGTCGTCTCGAGGTACTCGTTGCCGTTGTAGAGGTAGAAGGCGACCTTGGCGCCGGGCTCGACGCCGAGCGCCGAGAGCGCGGCGCCGAGGCGGGCGGCGCGATCGTCGAACGCCGACCAGGTGCGGGTCGTGTCGCCCTGCACCAGGGCGGGGCGGTCGGGGACCGCGTCCGCGATCGACTCCCAGACGGACGCGAGGTTCCAGCCCGGCACGACAGGGAGACTAGAGAAGAGGGATGCCGGAGGGAGCCGAAGGCGCCGGAGCGGGCGTGGTGCGGGGTGGGCAGCAGCGGATCCCGCGGCCGCCCGGTGCCCGACCCGGGCGCCCGGCGCCGTGGGCCCGGCTCTCGCCCACCCAGCGTCGCACCACGCTCGACGACATCCGTGCTGCCTGTGCGACCCTGCCGGCGCCGGTGCCCGTGGCGAGCCCCGAGACCGCTCGCCCGGCCGCGGTGCTCATGGCCTGCTTCGAGGAGGAGGGCGACGCCCGGGTCATCCTGACCAAGCGCCCCGACACCATGCCGTCGCACCAGGGTGAGATCGCCTTCCCGGGCGGCAAGCTCGAGGAGGGGATCGACGCCGACCTCCCCGCCGCCGCGCTGCGCGAGGCATGGGAGGAGGTGGGCCTGCCGCCGGCCCTGGTGGAGATCGTCGGTGAGCTGGGCTCCATGACCACGGTCATGGGCCGGTTCGTGCTCACGCCCTTCGTCGGGGTCCTCCACGACGGCCGCCCGGCGCTGGTGCCCGACCCCACCGAGGTGGTGAGCGTGTTCGACGTGGCGCTGTCGGAGCTGCTCGACCCGGCGATCTACCGCGAGGAGCGCTGGGACATCCCCGGCGTCGTCGGCACCGAGGGCGGCATGGACCGACCGATCCACTTCTTCGAGCTCCCCTCCGAGACGGTCTGGGGTGCGACCGCGCGGATCCTCGCCGGATTCCTGGAGCACCTCACCGCCACCCGCTGACGGGTATCGTGGATTCTTCGCCCCCAACGAGACGGGAGAGCACCCGGTGGAAGTCGAGATCGGGATCGGCAAGTCCGGTCGACGGGCCTACGGGTTCGACGACATCGCGATCGTCCCGAGCCGGCGCACCCGGGATCCCGAAGACGTCGACATCTCGTGGGAGATCGACGCGTACAAGCTCGAGCTCCCGCTCATCGCGTCCGCGATGGACGGCGTCGTGTCACCCCGCTCCGCGATCGAGATCGGTCACCTCGGCGGCATGGGCTGCCTCAACCTCGAAGGTCTGTGGACCCGATACGAGGACCCCGAGCCGATGCTCGAGGAGATCGCGACGCTCGAGCCCGAGAAGGCGACGCGTCGCATGCAGGAGATCTACGCGGAGCCCATGAAGGACGAGCTCATCGGCGCGCGCATCCGCGAGATCAAGGACGCGGGCGTCACCGCGTGCGCGTCGCTCACGCCGCAGCGCGTCGAGCAGTACGCGAAGGAGGTGCTCGACGCCGAGCTCGACCTCCTCGTGATCCAGGGCACGGTCGTGTCGGCCGAGCACGTCTCGAAGGACGAGTCGCGTCAGCCCCTCAACCTCAAGAAGTTCATCCGTGAGTTCGACCTGCCCGTCATCGTCGGCGGCTGCGCCTCGTACTCCACGGCGCTGCACCTCATGCGCACCGGTGCGGTCGGCATCCTCGTCGGCGTCGGCCCCGGGCAGGCGTGCACCAGCCGGGGCGTGCTCGGCATCGG
>CAZKTS010000167.1:0-8139 GCA_964555735.1 uncultured Bifidobacteriaceae bacterium | reverse complement strand
GTCGGCAGGTCGCGGCGGTGCTCGATCTCGACGATGTTGGCGCGGCGCTCGCCCAGCACGGTGGCCAGACGCGCCAGCGCGCCGGGCGTGTCGTCGAGGTCGACGGCGAGATGTGTGAGCCGACCGGTGCGGGCGAGCGAGCGGGTGATGACCGTGGCCAGCACCCGGGGATCGGCGTTGCCGCCGCTCAGCACGAGCCCGACCCGTCGGCCACGGAAGCGGTCGCCGTGCTCGAGCAGCGCGGCGAGCGGGGTGGCCCCGGCCCCTTCCGCGACGGTCTTCTCGATCTCGAGGTAGAGGCTCATGGCTTCCTCGATGTTGGCCTCGCTCACCGTGACGACGTCGTCGGCGAGCGCGCCGACGATCGCTCGCGTCAGCTTCCCGGCTTCGGGCACCCGGATGCCGTCGGCGATGGTGTCGCACGTCGCGGGCTTCGGTTGGCCGGCGAGCGCGGCAACCATCGACGGGCAGGTCTCGGCCTGGACGCCGATGAGCTCGACGTCGGGCGCGACGTCGCGCGACGCCACCGTGATCCCCGAGAGCAGCCCGCCTCCACCGACCGGCGCGACGATCACCTCGAGGTCGGGGTGCGCGGCGAGCAGCTCGAGCGCGACGGTGCCCTGCCCGGCGATCACGTCGGGATCGTCGAAGGGCGGGATCATCACGAGGCCGTCGCGCGTCGCGAGCTCGCCCGCGTGCGCGGCTGACTCGCCGACGTTGACGCCGTGCTGCACGACCGTGCCGCCGAGCGCTTCCGTGCGCTCGACCTTCACGAACGCAGTCGTCTCGGGCATCACGATGGTCGACGCGATGCCGAGGCGGTGGGCATGATGGGCGATCGCCTGGGCGTGGTTCCCGGCCGATGACGCGATCACGCCCCGCGCTCGCTCGTCGTCGTCGAGGAGCAGCAGCCGGTTCAGCGCACCGCGCTCCTTGAACGACGCGGTGTACTGGAGGCTCTCGAACTTCACGACAACCTCGGCGCCGGTGATCGCCGAGAGGGTCTGCGAATGCGCACTCGGCGTGACCACGACGCCGCCGGCGATCCGCGTCGACGCGGCCCGTACGTCGTCGGCGGTGACGGGCAGGCGGGCTCGGGAGGCGGTCACGAGCGCTAGTTTGCCCGCCGGTGGCTGACGCCTGTGTCAGCGACGAGGGGGAGTGGCGTGCCATGACCACTACGAGCGCGGGGCGGTTCGTCGGGCAGTCGGTGAAGCGTCGCGAGGATCCGCGCCTGGTCGCCGGTCGGGGCACCTACGTCGACGACGTCGTCGTGCCCGGGATGCTCCACGCCGCGTTCGTGCGGAGCGACCTCGCCCGGGCTCGCATCACCCGGATCGACCTGGCTGCGGCGCGCGCCCTCCTCGGCGTGCACGCGGTGCTCTCGGCCGCCGAGCTCGACGTCGGGCTGGGCAGCATGCAGCCCACGATGTTCTCCGGCGATGCCCCGCCCGCTCCCAACGCGCCGGTGCGGCCGCTCGCCGTCGACGACGTCCGCTTCGTCGGTGACCCCATCGTCATCGTCGTCGCGGAGAGTCGGTACGTGGCCGAGGACGCGTGCGAGCTGGTCGAGATCGACTTCGAGCCGTTGCCACCCGTGGTCGATGCCGAGGCCGCGGCGCGTGGGGGCGGCGACGATGTCGTGCACCCGGAGCTCGGCTCGAACATCGCGATGCACATCCCGACCCCACCCGATCCCGAGCTCGACGCGGCGTTCGACGGCGCGGCGCACGTCGTGACCGAGACGATCGTCCAGCACCGGCACGCCAACGTGCCGATGGAGACGCGCGGCGTGGTGGCACGCTTCGAGCCGGCCAGCGGCGACCTCGACGTCTGGATCTCGAGCCAGAACCCGCACGAGGTGCGCCAGGTGTGCTCGCGCCTGCTCGGCGTCGACGAGCACCACATCCGCGTGCAGATCGGCGACGTCGGTGGCGGCTTCGGCCAGAAGTACTTCTGCCAGCGCGACGAGCTGAGCGTGATCGCGGCCGCCCATCGGCTCGGCCGCGCGGTGAAGTGGATCGAGGATCGCCGCGAGAACCTCATCGCGTCGATCCACGCGCGCTCCGACCGGGCGACGATCAGCCTCGCGGCCGACGCCGACGGCACGCTGCTCGGCGCGCGCTTCGACCACGTCGAGGACTGCGGCGCGCTCCCGGTCGGCGGGACGGGCGGCACCGGGCCCTTTGCCGCGATGCTCTTCCCGGGCCCGTATCGATTGCCCAAGATGGGCTGGGTCGCGACGTCGGTCTGGACCAACACGTGCGGGCGCGGCGCGTACCGCGGTCCGTGGATGTTCGAGACCGTCGCGCGCGAGGAGATGCTCGACCTGCTCGCGCGGGAGGTGGGGATCGATCCGCTCGAGCTGCGCCGCCGCAACGTGGTCGCTGCCGCGGAGCTGCCGTTCGCCACCGCGACCGGGATGATGCTCGAGCACGTGACGCCGGCCGAGACGCTGGAGCAGGCGGTCGGGATCATCGACTACGACGCGTTTCGCGCCGAGCAGGCCCGGGCGTTCGCTGAAGAGGGTCGGCTGCTCGGCGTCGGCATCGGGCTCTACGTGGAGCCGACGAGCATGGGTTCGGGCAACCTCGGCGTCGAGACCGCGACCGTGCGCATCCAGCCCGGCGGCACCGTGACCGTGCTGCTCGGCACCGGCTCGCACGGCCAGGGCGTCGAGACGACGATGGCCCAGGTCGTGGCGGAGCACCTCGGGGTCGAGCTCGACGATGTCGTCGTGGTGCAGGGCGACACCGCCAGCGCTCCGTTCGGCGCCGGGACCGGCGGGAGCCGTACGGCGGTGGTGGCCGGCGGCGCGACGCGTGAGGCGTCGCTCAACGTGCGCGAGAAGGTGGTGCAGATCGCCGCCCACCTGCTCGAGGCGGCACCCGAGGACCTCGAGGTGGAGGACAGTCGGATCTCCGTGCGCGGGACGCCCACTCGTGGGGTGACGCTCGCAGAGGTCGCTCGCCTCGCGCTCAACGATCCCGGGCAGCTCCCGCCCGAGCTGGACCGCGGTCTCGACTCGACCGTCAGCTACCAGGCGCCGCCGATCACGTGGTCGAACGCGTGCCACGTGTGCACGGTCGAGGTCGACGCGCGGACGGGACAGGTGGAGGTGCTGCGCTACGTCGTGAGCGAGGACTGCGGCGTGATGATCAACCCGATGATCGTCGAGGGCCAGATCGCGGGTGGGGTGGTGCAGGGCATCGGCGGCGTCCTGTACGAGCACGTCGTGTACGACGAGGACGGCAACCCGCTCACGACGACGTTCATGGACTACCTGCTGCCCACCACCACCGAGGTCCCGATGGTCGAGTACGGGCACGTCGAGACGCGCTCGCCGACGCCGGGCGGCCACAAGGGCATGGGTGAGGGCGGCGCGATCGGCTCACCCCCCGCGGTGTTCAACGCGGTCGCCGACGCCCTCGCGCTCCGCGGCATCAAGGTCACCGAGCAACCCTTGACCCCCGACCGCATCCTCGCTGCACTCGGCTGAGCGTCGAGAGCGGACTAGGCCGGGTCGAGCATCCCGGTGAGGCCGTACTTCGGGAACGGCCCGAGGAACATGTACTCGTGGAGGCCGTAGCCGACGTCGCCGGTGTTGGTCTCGAACCTCGCGGCGGCGTCGACGATGCCCCAGAACCGGTCCTTGTCGGCCTCGGTGTCGAGATCGACGCCCTGCACGACGAGCTCGCCCTGGTACATGCCGTGCTTCCAGTCGGGCTCCGGTGCGTACCCAGTGGCGACACCGATGTGCGTGTTGATGAGCGGTGTCACCTCGATCTCGAGCGCACCGCCCGGTGCGTCGGGGAACGAGAGCTTCGAGCGCGCGAGCATGCGCGTCCCGGGGATGAACTCGTGCTCGTGCTCGTAGCGCCCCAGGTTCTCGTTCTCGCGCCCCGGGTCCTTCCAGATGCGCGTGGCGTTCTGGAGGTCACGTGAGCCATCGGGGTGCTCCGAGCACAGCGACACGATCGAGTAGTCGTCGAACTGGATCGGGTCGTAGTTCCACATGCTCATCGCCGGGCCTTCGGCGAACGTCGCCTGGATGCCCGGTGGCTCGGGCTCGCCGACCGGCCGCACCCCCCACGAGCGGTCGCGCGTGCCCTTCCAGCGGTCACCGGTGAGCTCGATGGTCTCGTCGTCGACGGTGATCGTCCCGGACCAGAAGCCGGTCTGCGCGAACCGCTGGGTGTCGAACATCACCCGCTCGTACTGGCGGATGTAGTGGCGCGCTTCGAGGACGGGCTCGATCGCCCCGTTCCAGAGCAGGTCGACGCTGAGCCCGTGCTCGTTCGGTTCGAGGATGAACCGCACCGTCTTCAGGCCCTCGACGACCTCGACCCGGAACGGACCGACGGTCGTGTCCATGCGGTCCACACCGATCGTGCGCGACGCCCGCACCACCTTGTGCGTGGTGCCACGGCGGAAGAGCGCGAACGCGTCCTGGGTGGACAGGTTCGGGTACTGCCCGAGGCCCAGCACCATCATCAGCTCGTCGGACGAGCCGTGGAGCATGAAGTAGTAGCGGTCGTAGAAGTTGCGGTCCGAGGTCGCCGGGTGCCGCAGCACCTCGGCGGTCTGGTGGATCGGGAAGTCGTCGTACGGCGAGAGGCCCGAGTTGCTCATGCGGGGATCATGCCGCGTCGCGGGCCGCGCGTGCTCAGGTGGCGACGGCTTCGCAGAACTCGGCGAAGGCATCGACGTAGCGGTCGATGTCGGCGTCGGTGTGCTGCACCGAGATCGTCCACTGCTCCTCGTCACCGGGCGTCATGAAGACCCCCCGGTTGACGACCCACGGGTACGACGCCTCGTACAGCTCGGTGCGGGTCTCGAGGAAGTCGCGGTAGCTCGTGAGCGGCTCGGCGCGGTAGGAGATGCAACCCTTGGCGCCGAGGTCGACCGTGTGGGCCGGGATGCCGTGGGCGGCGATGGCCTGCGAGCAGCCGTCGGCGAGCCGGGTCCCCAGCGCGCTGAGGTGCTCGTACGCGTCGGGCGTGAGCACCTCCGTGAGCGCGGCGAGGCCGGCCGCGGCCACCAGCGGGTTGCCGTTGAAGGTCCCCTGCTGGGCCGCACCGTGCTCGATCACGTCCATGACGGCGGCGCTCCCACCGACCGCGGCCGCCGGTGTGCCGCCGCCGATGGCCTTGGCGAAGCACGCGAGGTCGGGCTGCACCCCGTAGCGCTCGATGGCGCCGCCGGCGGCGATCGTCGCGCCCGACTTCACCTCGTCGTAGATGAAGACGACACCGTGCTTGGTGCACAGGTCGCGGACCGCCTCGAGGTAGCCCGGCTGGGGGACCACGACGCCGATGTTCATCATCACCGGCTCCATGATCAGACACGCGATCTCGGTGCTGCGCTCGGCGAACAGGCGCTCGACCGCACCGGCGTCGTTGAACGGCACCGCGAGCGTCCACTTGGCCATCTCGGCGGGGATGCCCTTCGACATCGGCGCCGAAGCCGGCGCCTCCCGACCCCCCATGGCGTCGGCGTTCGGGACGACCGAGAACATCACGGTGTCGTGGTGCCCGTGGTACGAGCCCTCGATCTTCACCACGACGTCGCGCCCGGTGGCCGCTCGCGCGATGCGCACCGCGTCCATGGTCGCCTCGGTGCCGGAGTTGGCGAAGCGCACCTTCTCCAGGTTGAAGCGACGGCACAGCTCCTCGGCGTACGCGACCGTCACCTCGGTGGTGCACGCGAAGTGAGTGCCGGTGCGCGCGGCCTTCTCGATCGCTTCGACGATCTTGGGGTGCGCGTGGCCGACCACGTTGCAGCCGAAGCCACCGTGCATGTCGACGTACTCGTTGCCGTCGACGTCCCAGAGCGTCGCGCCCAAACCCTTGGCCACGTAGATGGGGTACGGGTCGCCGGCCTGGAACGACGATGCCACGCCGTACGGCAGATGCCGGGACGCTCGCTCGAAGAGCGCCTTCGACGCGGTCGTGCGGTCGAGCAGCCGGGCGTTCTCCGAGAACGCGATCCGCTCGGCGTTGACCGCGAGCTTGTCGGTCATGTCTGGTCGCTTTCGCTGCGCCGTCCCGGTCGTCCGACCACGGCTTCGCTCCTGCTCCTGCTCGGCCCGGTCACCACTTCACCATCACGTGCTTGAGCTCGGTGTAGTGCTCGATCGCATAGATCGACATGTCCTTGCCGTAGCCCGACTGCTTGAACCCGCCGTGGGGCAGCTCGGACACGATCGGGATGTGATCGTTGACCCACACCGTGCCGAACTGGAGCTTGGCGGCCATGCGCATCGCCCGGCCGACGTCGCGGGTCCAGACGCTGGCCGCCAGCCCGTAGTCGACGCCGTTCGCCCAGGCGAGGGCCTGGTCGTCGTCCGAGAACCGCTGCACGGTCACGACGGGCCCGAACACCTCACGCTGGACGATCTCCGCGTCCTGCGCGGGACCGACGACGACCGACGGCTCGTAGAAGAACCCGGCGCCACCGACCTTGGCGCCGCCGGTCGTCACCTCGGCGCCGCCCTCCTTGGCGCGGTCGACCATGCCGGCGACGCGGGTGAGCTGGTCGTCGGAAACGACGGGGCCCATCGCGACGTCCGGATCGTGGGGGTCACCCGTCGCGATCCCCTTCACTGCTTCGGTGAGCCCGCTGACGAAGTCGTCGTGCACGCCGGGCCCGGCGAGGATCCGGCACGGTGCGGTGCAGTCCTGGCCCGAGTTGTAATACGCGCTCTCGGCGAGGTTCTCGACGACCGCGCTGATGTCGGCATCGTCGAACACGATGACCGGCGCCTTGCCGCCGAGCTCGAGGTGCACGCGCTTGAGCGAGTCGGCCGCGGTCTTGGCGATCACCTTGCCCGTGGCGACGTCGCCGGTGAGCGACACCATCGCGACATCCGGATGCGACACGAGTGAAGCGCCGGCGTGCTCGCCGTCCCCCGTGACCACGTTGAGCACGCCCTCGGGGAGGATGTCGGCGGTGATCTCGGCGAGGCGCAGTGCGCTGAGCGGCGTCAGCTCCGACGGCTTGAGGACGACGGTGTTCCCGGCCGCCAGCGCAGGGCCCACCTTCCACGTCGCCATGTTGAGCGGGTAGTTCCACGGCGCGATCGAGGCGACGACCCCGAGCGGGTCCCGCCGCAGGAACGACGTGTGGTCCTCCATGTACTCACCGGCCGCAGCGGCATCGAGGCAGCGGGCGGCACCGGCGAAGTAGCGCCAGTTGTCGACCGTCAGGTCCATCTCGAACTCGATGATCGACACCGGCTTGCCGACGTTGTCGATCTCGAGGCGCTGGATCGTCTCGAGATCGGACTCGATGGCGTCGGCGATCTTGAGGAGCGCCTCGCTGCGCTGGCGAGGGGTCGTCGCCGACCACCCCTCGAAGGCGGCCGTGGCCGCGGCGACCGCAGCGTCGACGTCGGCCGACGCGCTGGACGCCACCTCGTCGAGGACCTCGCCCGTGGCGGGGTTCACCACCTTGTCGGTCGCACCGTCGCGGGCGTCGACCCAGGCGCCGCCGATGAAGTTCTGCTTGGCCATGACAACACCTTTCGGGGCGGAACCGCACGAGCGCCACGATGTTGCGTTGCCCGACGGTCCTCGCGCAAGGGATTCCGCGGCGAAACACACCGTTCACGAAGGAATCCCTCGGGACTCTTGCTCCGGAGCGCCGGCCCATGGAAGGGTTCCGCCACCGACCGGCGGCGTCGGTTGGGGGAGGTGTGCCGCGTGGCTGACGATGTCGTCATCGGCATCGAGCGGGTGACCAAGCGCTTCGGCGGCTTCACCGCCGTGCGCGAGGCCGACTTCGCCATCCGTCGGGGCGAGTTCTTCTCCATGCTCGGACCGTCGGGCTGCGGCAAGACCACGACCCTGCGGATGATCGCGGGGTTCGAGCAGCCGACCGCCGGGCGCATCACGCTCGAGGGCAAGGACGTCTCCCGCGTGCCGCCCTACAAGCGCAACGTCAACACGGTGTTCCAGCACTACGCGCTGTTCCCGCACATGACCGTCGCCGAGAACGTCGCGTTCGGACCGAAGAGCCGCAAGGTCGGTCGCGCCGAGGTTGCGAAGCGAGTCGACGACCTGCTCGAGGTCGTGCGCCTGTCGGACTTCGCGAACCGCAAGCCCGGCCAGCTCTCGGGTGGTCAACAGCAGCGGGTCG
>CAZKTS010000166.1:0-13086 GCA_964555735.1 uncultured Bifidobacteriaceae bacterium | reverse complement strand
GGCGGCAACATCTTCCGCGGCTACCTGAACGATCCCGACCGCACGGCCGAGTCGCTCAGCGACGACGGCTGGTTCTCTTCCGGCGACATCGGGGTGTTCGACGACGACGGCTACCTGACGATCGTCGACCGCAAGAAGGAGCTCATCATCACCGCGGGCGGGAAGAACATCTCGCCGGCGAACCTCGAGTCCGTACTGAAGTCCTTCCCGCTGATCGGCCAGGCGTGCGTGATCGGTGACGGGCGCCCGTTCGTGAGCGCGCTGCTCGTGCTCGACCCTGAGGTCGCGCCGGCGTGGGCGAAGGGTCAGGGGATCGAGGTCACGTCGCTCGTGGACCTCGCGTCCGACCCGGTCGTCCTCGCCGAGGTGGAGCACGACGTCGCCGAGGCCAACAAGCGCTTCAGCAACGTCGAGCGGGTCAAGAAGTTCGTGCTCCTCGGCGAGGAGTGGCTGGCCGACTCCGAAGAGCTGACACCGACGATGAAGCTCAAGCGCCGCGGCGTCCACGCCAAGTACGCCGACCAGATCGAGTCGATGTACCAGTAGCTTCGGTCGCTCTCTGCCGAGCGCGTCCGCTTGGCTACGTGCGGGCGAGTCGGCCGCGACGGTGGTCGATGGCGAGGTCGGCGAGGTCGCCGACGATCTCGCCGAGTCGGTAGTCCTTCGGTGTGTACACCCGGGCGACGCCTTCGCTCGTGAGTCGCGCCGCGTCCTCGTCGGGGATGATCCCGCCGACCACCACCGGCGCGTCGACGCCGCCGTCGCGCAGCAGGCGGACGATCGCCGGTACGAGCTCGAGGTGCGAGCCCGAGAGGATCGAGAGGCCGACGACGTCGACGTCCTCGTCGCGCGCCGCTGCGGCGATCTGCTCCGGGGTCAGGCGGATGCCCTGGTAGATCACCTCGAGGCCGGCGTCGCGCGCCGCGACCGCGATCTGCTCGGCGCCGTTCGAGTGGCCGTCGAGGCCGGGCTTGCCCACCAGCAGTCGCAGGGGTCCGCCGAGCTCGTCAGCCGCGGCCCGCACCCGTTCGCGGGTCTCGAGGAGGCCACCGGCCGGCGCCGCGGCAACGCCGCCGACACCGGTCGGGGCGCGGTACTCACCGAAGACCTCGCGCAGGGCGCCCGCCCACTCGCCGACCGTGCCACCGGCCCGGGCGAGCGCGATCGTCGCCGGGACGAGGTTCTCGTCGGTCCGGGCGACCGACTGGAGCGCGGCCAGCGCGGCCTGCACCGCGTCGTCGTCGCGCGCCGAGCGCCACTCCTGGAGGTGGGCCACCTGCTCGCGCTCAGCGGCGGGATCGACGCGCACGATCTGCTGCTCGGCGTCGAGGGAGGCGAGCGGCGACGGCGCGGTCTCCGTGAACGCGTTCACGCCGACGACCACCTGCTCGCCGGACTCGATGCGGCGCACTCGCTCCGCGTGGCTCTGCACCAGCCGGTGCTTCATCGCGTCGATCATCTCGAACGCGCCGCCCCCCTCGAGCACCCACTCGAGCTCGGCCCACGCGGCCTCGGCGAGCTCGGCGGTCTTCTGCTCGACGACGACCGAACCCTCGAACAGGTCGTCGTACTCGAGCAGGTCGCTCTCGTACGCGAGCACCTGCTGCATGCGCAACGACCACTGCTGGTCCCACGGGGTGGGGAGGCCGAGCGCCTCGTTCCAGCACGGCAGCTGGATCGCACGGGCACGGGCGTCCTTCGACAACGTGACGCCGAGCATCTCGAGCACGATCCGTTGCACGTTGTTCTCGGGTTGCTCCTCGGTGAGGCCGAGCGAGTTCACCTGCATCCCGTAGCGGAAGCGGCGCAGCTTGGGGTCGGTGACGTCGTAGCGCTCCAGACAGATGCGGTCCCACAGGCGCGTGAACGCCCGCATCTTGCACATCTCCTCGACGAAGCGAACGCCCGCGTCGACGAAGAACGAGATGCGTCCGACGACCTCGGGGAACTCGTCGTCGGGGATCTGGCCCGACGCCCGGACCGCGTCGAGCACGCCGCACGCGGTTGCCAGCCCGTAGGCGATCTCCTGGACGGGGGTCGCGCCGGCCTCCTGGTAGTGGTACGGGCAGACGTTGATCGGGTTCCACTTCGGCGCGTGCCGCACGGTGTGGCAGACGAGGTCGACGGTCAGACGCCGAGACGCCTCGGGCGGGAAGATGTAGGTGCCCCGGGACAGGAACTCCTTCACGATGTCGTTCTGCGTCGTGCCCGAGAGCTGCTCGGCCGCGACGCCCTGCTCCTCGGCCAGGGCTGCGTACATCCCGAACAGCCAGACTGCCGTGGCGTTGATCGTCATCGACGTGTTCATCTCGTCGAGCGGGATGCCGTCGAAGAGCTGGCGCATCTCACCGAGGTGCGGCACCGGCACCCCGACCTTGCCAACCTCGCCGTGCGCGAGCGGGTCATCGGGGTCGTACCCGGTCTGGGTCGGGAGGTCGAACGCGACCGACAGACCGGTCTGACCCCGCGCCAGGTTCGTGCGGTACAGCTCGTTCGACGCCCGCGCCGACGAGTGCCCGGAGTAGGTGCGGATCAGCCAGGGACGATCGCGCTCGCTCAACCCGTTGCCTCCATGCCGTCGTCGTTCGTCACGGTGGCGGCCTCCTGCTCGGCGCGAGACGCGAGCGCCCGCGCTTCGTAGGGCGCGAGCTCCCGCTCGACCACCGCCGCCGCGGTCCGACCGTTCTCACCTTCCACCAGCGTCTCGTGGTTGCCCGGGACGTCCACGACGATGAGATCGCCGCGCACGTACGGTGCCCATCCGAGGTCCTGCACATCCCACCGATGGTCGATGCGACGGTCGACCGTCGCCGCGTGCAGGAGCAGGACGTCGCCGTCGTAGGCGCGGGGCCGGTAGTAGCGGAGCATCCAGCGGCGCAGGGCGCGGAACGCGTACTGCTGGGCGGCGAGGTCGCGCCGCCGCACGACGCCCGCGGTGACGGCGTAGTAGGTACCGACGGCACCGGTGCGGATCGAGCGCGCCACGGCGGCGACGGTGCCGAGCCACCGCTGCGGGAGCGAGGCTCCGCGGCTCCGCAGGTCGTCGCGGCGTCGGCGGATGTGGCCGCGGAACCGGTTGAGGTGCGGTGCCTTCGGTCCGCCCGTGTCGAAGAGGACGACAGGCAGCACGGTCTCGCCTGCGGCCCGGAGCTGCTGGGCCATCTCGAAGGCGATGACGCCGCCGGAGGATCGCCCGCCCACGAGGTACGGGCCACTCGGCTGGATCGCCCGCAGGAAGTGGACGTGGCGCCGGGCGGTGGTGCGCACGGTGTGGTCGGTCCACGTGCGGTGCTCGAGCCCCCACCCGACCATGGCGTACACGGTGCGATCGAGATGAGGGGCGACGTCCTGGAGCGCCTCGGCGAGGCCGCCGCCCTTGGTGACGCTGAACAGGGGGAGCCGGTCGGATCGGCCGACCCGCACGCGCACCGCAGTGGTGTGGGCCCGGGGCCCGGCATCGAGTCGAGCCGCCATCGACGCGGGGGTCGGCGTCTCGATCACCGTCGACGCCTCGATCTCCTGCCCGGTCGCGTCGTGCACTGCCGCCGCGAGCTCGATGATCGCGAGCGAGTCGCCGCCGAGCGCGTAGAAGTCCTCGTCGCGCCCGACCGATTCGAGCCCGAGCACCTCGGCGAACGCGTCGGCCAGGATCCGCTCGGTCTCGCTCCGCGGCGGGTCGAGCCGCCGCGCCGGCACGGCAGCCGCACGGGTCGCCAGTGCGTCGCGGTCGACCTTGCCCCGCGAGGTGACGGGGAGCGCGTCGACGCGCTGGATGTCGGACGGCACCATCGCCGAGGGGACGACCGCGGCGAGCCGCCGGCGGAGGTCCCGGGTCGTCTCGTCGCCGTCGGACTCGACGAACGCGGTCAGCCGCGTCGCGCCGGACTCGTGGATCCACGACACGACCGCGGCGTCGCGCACCTCAGGCATCGCGGTGAGCGCGTGCTCGACCGCAGTGCGGTCGACGAGGACACCACGCACCTTGATCGTGGCGTCCTCGCGGCCCGCGAGCTGGAGCTGGCCGTCGTCACGCCACCGGGCCCGGTCACCGGTGCGGTACTCGCGCCCGGACGGTCCGTCGCGGAACCGGTCGGCCGTGCGCGCCGGGTCGCGCCAGTAGCCGAGCGCGAGGTGGTCGCCGCCCACCACGACCTCCCCGACGGTCCCGTGCGGGACGGCATGCCCGTCGGCGTCGCGCACCTCGACCGACGCCCACGGCACGGGCCAACCGGCCGTGACCGGCTGCTCGAGCGCGGCGTCGGGTGGGATCGCCGCGCCGCTGATCCAGTTCGTCTCGGACGTGCTGTAGCGGACGACCACTTCGGCACCGGGGAACGCGCGGCGGAGCGCCTCGATGTGCGCCGGCTCCATGCGATCGCCGCCGAGGTTGACCAACCGGACGTGAGGAAGCGGCGCGCCGTCGGCGAACGCATCGACGAGGGCGTGCACGTGCGCGGGAACGAGCTGGAGCAGCGTCACACTATGGGCTCGGGCGAAGTCGGGGAACTCGCGCGTGCCGCGGAGTGCGAACGTGTACGGCGCCATCGCCGCCCCACGCGCGATCGAGGCGTACACCCACGTCCAGGGGGCGAGGTACTGCAGCGGCGCAGCGATGACCGCGCGGTCGCCGGGCTCGATGCTCATGGCGTGCGCGACCCGCAGCGCGTTGGCGACGGTCGAGCGGTGGTCGTGGATCACACCCTTGGGCGAGCCGGTGGAGCCCGAGGTGAAGCAGATCGCGGCGATCGCCCGTGGATCGAGCGTGACGGCCGGCGCCGGGGCCGCACGGGCCGCCCGCAGATCGAGCGTCGGGCCTTCGGTCTCCACCGACGCCGGGCCGGAGGTCGCCACGAGGTCGGCGCCGAGCCGTCCGAGCAGCATGGTCTGGTGGTCGACGGGCGCGGTGGCGTCGATCACGCAGTACGGCCGCCCCGCCTTGGCTGCGCCGAGGGCGGCGACGATCGCGTCGCGGGTGTCGGGCACGAGCACGGCCACCGGGCCGCCGCCGGGCCCGATGCGATCGAGGATCGCCGCGCCGACGGCGTCGCTGCGCTCGTCGAGGTCCCGGTACGAGACGGTCTCGTCGCCGACGATCGCCGGCGCCGACGGGTCCCGGTCGACGGCCGCGCGCAGGAGGTCGACGATGGTCCACGCCGCCGCGTCCGCCGTGAGCGGCTCGACCGTGGCGCCGAGGTCGCGCCAACCGCTCGCGGTGGTGAGTCCCCGCTGCACCGGCTCATCATGGCCGATGGTGCGCGCGGGGGCGTCGAGCACGGTGCCTACGAGCGGGCGTAGTCGTAGAAGCCCTCGCCGGACTTGCGGCCGAGCTTGCCGTCGCGCACGAGCGACACGAGCATGGGCGCGGGCTCGTAGTTCGCGTCGCCGAAGGCTGCGTGCAGCGCCTCGATGATCGAGAGGCTGGTGTCGAGGCCGACGAGGTCGAGCAGCTCGAGCGGGCCCATCGGGAAGTTGCAGCCGCCCTTCATCGCCGCGTCGATGTCGTCCCGGGTCGCGGCGCCGCTCTCGAGCAGCTTCACCGCGTTGTTGAGGTACGGGAAGAGCAGGGCGTTGACGATGAAGCCGGCCTGGTCGCGCACGTCGACGACCGTCTTGCCGCAGCCCTCTGCGAACGCACGCGCGGTTGCGAGCGTCTCGTCCGACGTCTCGGCGGCGCGGACGACCTCGACGAGCACCATCGCCGGCGCCGGGTTGAAGAAGTGGATGCCGCAGACCTGCTCGGGGCGACCGGTGGCCGCCGCCACCGCCGCGACCGACAGCGTCGAGGTGTTGGTCGCGAGCACGGTGCGGGCATCGCAGATGCCGTCGAGCGCCCGGAAGAGCTCCAGCTTCGGTTCGAGCTCCTCGACGATCGACTCGAGCACGAGATCGCAGTCGGCCAGCTCGGCGAGGTCCTCGACGGGCCGGACGCGCCCGAGCGCCGCGGTGGCGTCGGCCTGCTCGAGCTTGCCGCGCTCGACCTGCTTGGTGAGCGAGCGCTCGAGCGCGGCGACGGTGGCGTCGGCCGACGACTGGGACCGGCTCCGCAGCACGACCTCGATCCCCGCCTTGGCGGCCACCTCGGCCACCCCTGAGCCCATGATCCCCGAGCCCACGATCCCGATCCGCTTGACGTCCATCGACCGCTTCCCTCCGACCGTCCGCCACGGGCCGTTCCGGTGGGCCCGCGGTCAGGCGGTCAGGTTACCGGCCGGTAGGTTCGCGTGCGGGTCCGGCGGTCTCGGCCAGGAGGCGCTGGAGCCGCCACCCGCCGGCGGCCGCGAGGATCACGCCGCAGACGAGGAGCTTCACCGCGACGATCCAGAGCGTGATCGTCTTGGCGTCGTCGCCGGTGGGGACGGCCGCGAGCACCACTGCCGCCACGACCCCCGCGACGAGCAGCGCCACCCCGGACCAGATGCCGATCCGGGCCGTGCGCGGGGTCCGGAACACCGGCTGCGACGGGTGCGGGGCCGGGACCGGTGCTGCGGCACGAGCGCCCCGGGCGCGCGTCTGGTCGTAGTCGCGGCGGGCGTCGGCGTCGGTGAGCACGGTGTAGGCGTGGG
Organism: uncultured Bifidobacteriaceae bacterium; assembly: GCA_964555735.1. GTDB lineage: Bacteria > Actinomycetota > Acidimicrobiia > IMCC26256 > PALSA-555 > CAZKTS01. Next base: position 6,523 of record CAZKTS010000166.1, on the reverse strand, counting down.
TCAGTGCCTTGAACTGCTCGGCGACGACGACGTCGCCCGGGTGGAGGTCGGGGTGGAGCTCCTTGGCCCGAGCGCGGAACGCGGCCGTGAGCTCGTCGTCGGCGGCGTCGGGCGCGACCCCGAGCCGGGCGTAGAGGTCTTCGTCGACCAGCGCTGCTCCCGCCATGCTCCGAGTATTCCCCCGCGGCGCCGCACCTGCACCATCGGGCGGGCGCGCCGTGACGCGAGGCGCGATCTAGGCTCCGGGCCCGATGCTTCCTCTCCTGGGCCCGACGCGCTCGTCCCGGACGTCCCGATGAGCGCCGCGCGCGCCGTCGGCACGCTCGCCCTGCTCGGAGGCGGTGAGTGGCGCGACGGCTGCCGGGAGCTCGACGCCGACCTGCTCGGTCGGGTCGGAGCGAAGGAAGTGGTGGTCCTGCCGTCGGCGGCGGCCTACGAGCACCCCGAGCGGGTCGTGGAGCGCGCCACCGCGTACTTCGAGTCGCTCGGCGTGCGCACGAAGCCGCTCATGGTCCTGCACCGCGCCGAAGCCGAGGACACCAAGGTCGTGGATGCGGTCCGTGGTGCGAAGGCGCTCTACATCGCCGATGGCTCACCGCTGCACCTGCGGTCGGTGCTGAAGGGCTCGAGCCTGTGGGACGCCGCGCTCACGGCGTACCACTCCGGTGGGCTCCTCGCCGCGTCGGGCGCGGGTGCGACGCTCGCGTGCGATCCCATGGTGGACCCCCGCGGTGGGGCCTACACCGTGGGGCTCGGCATCGTCACCAACCTCGCGGTGTTCCCGTATCACGGCACCGCAGCTGCGCACCTGCGCGAGCGCTCCATCGATCTCCTGCCGTCGAGCGCCAAGCTCGTCGGCATCGACGAGGAGACTGCGCTCGTACGCGACGCGTCGGGCGGGTGGACGACCGCGGGGGTCGGCGAGGTCACGGTGTACTCGGGCCGCGACGCGACCACCTACCCGCCCGGCAGCACCATCGACGGTCTGGGCTGAAGGAGCGCTCGGGTCCTGAGCGTCAGGAAGCCGGCGTGGTCGACGGCGGCTGCTCGTCGATGGCCACCTTCTTGATGGTGACCTTCTTCGTCGGCGCGCCGTCGCCGGTGGCGGGCGCGTAGCCCGCGATCTTCTGCACCACGTCGAAGCCCTGCGTGACGTGGCCGATGATGCCGTACTGGTAGGGCGGGCCACCGAGCCCCAGCGCGCCGTTGTCGGTCGTGACGATGAAGAACTGCGAGCCCGCGGTGCCCGCAGGCTCGTCGCCGCCCTTCGCCCACGCGACCGAGCCCGCGGTGTAGCCGTTGGCGGGCAGCTCGGCCTGGACCTTGTAGCCCGGACCGCCGGTGCCGTTGCCCTTCGGGTCGCCGCCCTGGATCACGAAGTCCTTCGCGATGCGGTGGAAGTCGAGACCGTCGTAGAAGCCCTGGCGGGCCAGGAACACGAAGTTGTTGACCGAGGTCGGCGCGGCGGCCGCGTCGAGCGACATCGAGATGTTGCCCTCGCTGGTGGCGATCGTGGCCGTGTAGGTCGCGGCCGGATCGATGGTCATCGGTGGCGCCGACTTGTACGTGGTCGGCGTGGTCGACGCCGACTTCTTGTCGTCGTCGCCCCCGCTGTTGGTCAGACTCAGGATCACGCCGATGGCGATCACCGGGACGGCCACGATCGCGAAGCCGCGAAGCGCCTTCATCCGTCGCCGCCGCTTGGCGAGGGTCTCCTCGTACTCGCGGCGCGCCTCTCGGTTCAGCCGCTGGCGTTCACGCTTGTTGGCCTTGGACACGGCGGGGAAGCCTAGGGGAACCGCCGGATACGGTCGGGGTCGCGCCAGGGTGCGCCGGTACCATCGGTCGGCGTGAGCCTCGTGGTCCAGAAGTACGGCGGCACGTCGGTGGCCGATCCCGACCGCATCAAGGCGGTTGCGGACCACATCGTGGCCACGCGCCGGGCCGGCCACGACGTCGTCGTCGTCGTCTCGGCGATGGGCAAGACGACCGACGATCTCGAACGGCTGGCGCACGAGGTCTCGGCCGCACCGGCGGCCCGGGAGATGGACATGCTCCTCACCTCGGGCGAGCGCATCTCGATCGCCCTGCTCTGCATGGCGATCATCGACCGGGGCGAGCACGCGGTGAGCTTCACGGGCTCGCAGGCGGGGATCGTCACCGACACCACCCACCGCAAGGCCAAGATCGTCGATGTGCGTGCCGAACGGCTGCGCGACGCCGTGCGGAGCGGTTCGGTCGCGGTGGTCGCCGGCTTCCAGGGTGTCTCGACGGCCTCCGACATCACCACCCTCGGACGCGGCGGGTCCGACACCACGGCAGTGGCGCTGGCCGCGGCGATGGATGCCGAGGTCTGCGAGATCTACACCGACGTCGCGGGCGTCTACACGGCCGACCCGCGCGTCGTCCTCGACGCGCACCGGCTCGACCGCGTGTCGTACGAGGAGATGCTCGACATGGCCGCGACGGGCAGCCGCGTGCTCGCGCTGCGCTCGGTCGAGTTCGCACGCAACCACGGCGTACCCGTCCACGTGCGCTCCGCGTTCACGTGGGAGCCGGGCACGTGGGTCGGCGAGGAGGACGATCTCATGGAGCACGCGATCATCTCGGGAGTCACCCACGACACCTCCGAGGCGAAGGTCACGATCTCGAACGTGCCTGACCGTCCGGGCATCGCCGCGCAGGTCTTCCGCGCGCTCGCCGACGAGGCCGTCAACGTCGACATGATCGTGCAGAACGTCTCGACCGCCGGCCACACCGACATCTCGTTCACCGTGCCGAAGGAAGACCTCTCGCGCGCACTGAAGGTGATGGAGCAGGTCGTCGAGGAGGTCGAGGGCTCGGGCTTCACCCACGACGACGGCATCGGCCGAGTCTCGTTGGTAGGTGCCGGCATGAAGACCCACCCCGGCGTCGCGGCGCAGATGTTCGAGACGCTGTCGGACGCCGGTGTGAACATCGAGATGATCTCGACGTCGTCGATCCGCATCTCGTGCGTCGTGCCGGAGGTCGACGTGGAGCGCGCGGTCCAGGTGCTCCACGACTCGTTCGAGCTCGGTGCCGACTCGTGAGGGCCGCACCGTGAAGGTCGGCGTCATCGGCGCGACCGGGCTCGTGGGCCAGGAGATGCTCCGGGTCCTGGAGGAGCGCGCCTTCCCCGTGAGCGAGCTGCGCGCGTACGCGTCTCCGCGCTCGGAGGGTCGGATCCTGCCCTTCGCCGGGGGCGAGGTGACGTGCGAGGTGCTGCGCGCGGGGTGCTTCGACGGGTTGGAGCTCGTGGTCGTCGACGTCGACGATCCGCTCGCGCTGGAGTGGGCGCCGGTCGCCGCGGCTGCGGGCGCCACGGTCATCGACAAGTCGGCCGCGTTCCGCAACGACCCCGACGTCCCGCTCGTGATCGCCGAGGTAAACCCCGACGACGTCCACGACGCGCCCCGCGGGATCATCTCGTGCCCGAACTGCACGACGATGGTGTTGGTCACCGCGCTCGCGCCGCTGCACCGAGCCGCCGGGATCGAGCGGCTGGTCGTCTCCACCTACCAATCGGTGTCGGGTGCCGGGCAGGCCGGCTTCGACGAGCTCGCCCGGCAGTGGACCAAGCAGGCGGGCCAGGAAGAGGTGTTGCGTCGGGCCGCGGCGGTGCCCGGCGGGCTCGAGCCGGGCGACGTGTGGGACCGCCCGATCGCCGGCAACGTGATCCCGCTCGCGGGCTCGCTCCGCGAGGGCGGCCGGACCTCGGAGGAGCTCAAGCTCCTCACCGAGAGCCGCAAGATCCTGCACGCGCCGGATCTGCGCGTGAGTGGGACGTGCGTGCGCGTGCCGGTCTACGTCGGCCACGCGATGAGCGCGAACGTGGAGTTCCGCGACCCGATGACACGCGACCTCGCCGCCTCGCTGCTCGAGGCCGCACCGGGTGTGGTGCTCGTCGGCGACGGCGACGGCTCGCCGTCGGCGCTCGAGGGCGCGGGCATCGACCCCGTCCTCGTCGGCCGCTTGCGGGACGACCCCACCCAGCCGAACACCATCGACCTCTGGGTCACCGGCGACAACCTCCGCAAGGGCGCCGCCCTCAACGCCGTCCAGCTCGCGGAGCTCCTGCTCGACTGACGGCATCAAGAGCCGAGGTCAAGAGCCGAGGGCCCGTTCTTGGCACGTTCCGTCAGTCCATGTCTGACGCAACGTGCCAAGAAGCGGCTCTTCTGGTGGTCGGGCTGCCGGGACTTGAACCCGGGACCTCTTCGTCCCGAACGAAGCGCGCTACCAAACTGCGCCACAGCCCGTCGGGGCAACGAGTGTAGCCAGGCGCCCTCCCGCCGCTCCGAGCGATGCGGGCGTCAGGTTCGAGCGCGAGCGCCGAGCAGCGTGCTGGCCGTGCGCCGCAGTGTGCCGGCGTCGACGGGCTTCACGAGCTCGGCATCGGCGGCGGCCCGCTTGGCGAGGAAGCGGTCGTGCTCGCGGTCGAGCAGCAGCAGGATGGGCACCCACGGCAGACGGTCGGCCGACGCCTCGAGGTGGAGGTCGATCGCGACTGCGACGCCTCCCATGTTGCCGATCTGGAGGTCGAGCACGACGAGGTCGGGCTGGTGCTCGGCGACGGCGGCGCGCACGTCCTGGCCGCGCGTGACGGCGAGCACCTCTTGGCCGGGAGCGACGAACGCGGCCCGCATCTGGTCGCGGATCCAGGCACCGTCGGCGGCAACGAGGATCTTGGTGTCGGCCATCGGCGGCAGGTTACTCCCCGTGCGGCCCGACGGCCGGTGCCGGCGGCTCCAGCAGGTGGAGCGCGACGGCATCGAGCGCGGCGAAGTCGTGCACGTCGTGCGAGAGCGACGGCACGTACGCGACGACGCCGGCACCGATCCGCTCGCCCACCCCGGCGAGCTGGTCTCGCTCTCGATGGCCGAGCGCGGTGTAGTCGGCGAGGTTCCGGTAGCGCGCGGCCAGCCTGGCCGCGCTCGCGTCCGTGCCGCCGGCGTCGAGCTCGTCGGCGCGGGCGCGCAGGTCGTCGGCGGTCTCGGAGGTGCCGAACATCGGGTGCACGCGGTTCACCACCAGCGCGGCAACGGCCATGTCGTACTCGTCGAGGCGCGTCGCGAAGAAGCGGGCCTCCTCGACGGCATCACGCCGAGGCGACGTGACGAGCACGAAGGCCGTCGAGGGATCGGCGAGGAGCTCGGTGACGCTCGCCGCCCGTTGGCGGAACCCGTCTTCCATGCCCTCGAAGGCGCGGAAGAAGGCCACGACGTCGTCGATCACCTGACTGCCGACGACCTTGGCGACGGTGCGGAAGAACGCCTGCATCGCGACCCCGGCGACGCGCAGCGACGTGCGCGTCGGCACCATCAGGATGCGGAAGATGCGGTTGTCGAGCAGACGGGTCAGCCGAGCGGGCGCGTCGAGGAAGTCGAGCGCATGGCGGGTGGGGGGCGTGTCGATGACGATGAGGTCGTAGCCCCCTTCTTCGTGCAGCTCGTACAGCTTCTCCATCGCCATGTACTCCTGCGTGCCCGAGAGCGCGCCGGCGATGTTGCGATAGAAGCGGTTGTCGAGGATGCGCTCGGTCTGGTCGGCGTCGGCCGCGTGCTTTCGCACCAGCGCATCGAAGGTCGACCGGGTGTCGAGCATCAACGCCGACAGGCGTCCGCTCGCGGGCGCCGCGCCGTGGGGATCCCAGCGCGCGCGATCGATCTCGTGTGCGGTGTCGCCCAGCGCCTCGAGGCCGAGGGTGTCGGCGAGCCGCTTCGCCGGATCGATGGTCACGACGATCGCGTCGCGCCCCCGGCGGGCGGCGGTGAGTGCGAGCACCGCGGCCGTCGTGGTCTTGCCGACGCCGCCGGTGCCGCAGCAGACGACGACGTGATGGTCCATGAGGACGTCGTCGATCGTCACAGCGCCGTGATCCCCTCGGCCAGCGAGTCGGCGAGCATGTCGACCTCGTGCGGGCCGATCTCACCGAACAGGAACGGGAGCCGCAGCTGCGGGAGCGGCAAGCGGTTCGCGAGCCGCTCGGCCTGCTCGAGCGCGAGCTCGTGGCGCTCCGAACGGAAGTGCGCCGCGGCTTCGAGCGCCACGGCGTCGGTGGTCGAGATCGTCACGCCGGCGAGGGCCGCGTCGGCGGCGACGGTGTGACCGTCGAGGCCGAGACCGTCCGGGACCGCGTTGACGACGACGGGGGCGAGCTTGACGCCGACGCGGTCCTCGAGCGCGAACGCCGTGTCGACGAGCTCGTTCACCGGCGTCTCCTCGGGCAGCGTCACGAGCATCACGCGACACCGCGTGGGGTCGGCCAGCAGTTCGATGACCTCCTCGGCCTGCTTGCGGATCGGCCCGACCGACACGGCGTCGAGCAGTCCACGGGGGGAGAGGAGGAACGTGATCGCGTGGCCGGCGGCCGGGGCGTCGATCAAGATCAGGTCGGCTGCTCGCGCGCGCTCGAGCTGCTTCACCTTGCCCAGCACGAGGATGTCCTTCATCCCCGGCACGGCGGTCGCGACCACGTCGAGTGCACCCGAACGCACGAGAC
>CAZKTS010000165.1:0-20659 GCA_964555735.1 uncultured Bifidobacteriaceae bacterium | reverse complement strand
GGGCCCGAACCTGGCTCGCGAGGTGGCGGAGGGCCAGCCGACCGCATCGGTGGTGGCCATCGGGGACGCCGCGACCGGCGACATGCTCCAGCAGCTCTTCATGACCGCGACCTTCCGCGTGTACACGAACCCCGACGTCGTTGGCTGCGAGATCGCCGGCGCGCTCAAGAACGTGATCGCGATCGCCGCGGGCATCGCCGCCGGCCTCGGCTACGGCGACAACACCAAGGCCGCGCTCATCACGCGTGGTCTGGCCGAGCTGGCGCGCCTCGGGGTCGCGCTCGGTGGCGATCCCCTCACGTTCTCGGGGCTGGCCGGCATGGGCGACCTGGTGGCCACGTGCACGAGCGAGAAGAGCCGGAACCGCTTCGTCGGCGTGGAGCTCGGTCGGGGGCGACCGCTCGACGAGATCCTCGCCGAGATGAACATGGTCGCGGAGGGTGTGAAGAGCACCGGCGCGGTGCTCGCGCTCGCCGCCGAGGCGGGCGTCGACGTCCCGATCGCCTCGATGGTCGGGGCGGTGCTCTACGAAGGTGCGCGACCGGCCGAGCTGGTGCCGTCGTTGATGGTGCGCGAGGCCAAGGCCGAGCTGCACGGGATGCGTTGACGCTCGTCGGGGTGCTCGACGGGCGCGCGCGTGCGACCGTCGATCGCACCGGGCGGGTCGCGCCGGTCGAGCGCACGTGGGTGCTCGACTGGTGGATCGGTGCCGACGACCGGTGGCGGGTCCCGGAGCGCGAGACCGCGGTCCGCCAGACCCCGCTCGGCGACGTGCCGGTCGTGAAGACCGCGATGCGGCTTCCCGGCGGTGACGTGCTCCAGCGCGTCTACGGCGCGCGCGTGCCTGGTGAGGCGATCGTGGTCGAGATCGAGAACGCCTCGGCAGTGCCGTTCGTGGCCGCCGTCGTCGTGTCGGGCGCGCAGCGCCTGGCGCTCGACGACACGACGGTGGTCGTCGACGGTCGTCGCTCGGTGTTCGCGGCTCGGGCACCGTCGCGCTGGGCGGTGAACCGAACCGGGAGCACCGACGTCGAGGTGTGCTCGGGCGCAGCCCGATCGGGCCCGTTCCCGCCGACGCGGAGCCGTACGGGCATGGCGGAGGCCGCGTTCCTGCATCCGGTCGCGCACCGAACCACCTTCCGGGTCGTGCTGGCTCTGGGCCCGCGCGGCGACGTCGTCGACCTGGCCAAGGTGCCGAGCGCCGACGAGATCGTGCGGGGCTGGACCGCGCAGCTCGACCGCGGGATGCGCGTCGAGGTTCCCGACGAGGCGCTGGCGGCCTCGGTACAGCGCGCTCGCGCGCATGCGCTCCTTGCCGGGACCCGACGGACGCCCGGTGGCCGTGCGGTGGCAGCGCTCGAGGACTGGGGCTTCGACGCCGAGGCGGCCGACGGTTGGACGCGCCTCGGCGGGCGCGAGCGGCGCGTCGCCCGGCGCCGCCCGATCGCGACGGCCACCTGGGCCGAGGTCGACGAGGCGATGCGCATCGGCGAGCACGACGGCTTGTTGCTCGCGCTCCGGTCGATCCTGGTTCGCGAACGAGACACCGAGATCACGCTGCTCGACGCGATGCCGCCGCACTGGCGAGGGCAGCCGTTCGCCGTGCACGACGCCCCGACGCGGCACGGCCCGGTGTCCTACGCGGTCCGCTGGCACGGCGAGCGTCCCGCGCTCCTGTGGGAGGTACCCGAGCACTGCACCGTGCGCGCGCCCGGCCTCGATCCCGGGTGGAGCACGGACGAGTCGAGCGGGGAAGCGCTGCTCGCGCCGGTCGGCGCCTAGATCAGCGCGGCCTCACTCGAGGCGCAGGGTGACGATCTCCCACGGCCGGAGGGCGAGCTCGCCCTCGACGGGCCCGAGCGGTCGTCCGAGCAGATCGATGACCCAGCCCGTGGCGGGAGCCTCGGCGATCGCGATCGTGGCGCGCCTCGGCTCCGGAGACGCGTTGACCAGGCGCACCTCGAGCCGGCCTGCCTCCCGCGTGACCGCGGAGACCTGCGCGCCCTCGACGCGCAGAGTGCGGCCGGTCGGCGGACGGTGGGCACCGGCCACCCCGCCGCCACGCACTCGCTCGAGGGGAACGAGGAGCTCGTCGGCGGCGTCGTGGAGTCGGGCGGCCTGCCAGTCGCCACGGTGGGGGAGCAGCGCGTACTCCGCCACCTGGTGACCCTGCACCTGTGGACCTTCGAGCGGGTCGAGGGGACCGGCGGGGTTCGGCCGGAGCGACGGCTCGGCGCGCGACAGATAGCCCGTGGCGCGCAGCAGCGTGAGCGCCACCTCGGTGCCGTCGCCCACGACCTCGTACTCGAGGAGGCCGTCGTGGAGCACCGCGAGCCCGACCGGACCGTCGGCATCCGATCCGGTGCAGTCGACGAAGCGGCGGGAGACGTAGGTGGGGAGCGCGACCTCGTGCGGTCCGCCCTCCGCGGTGAGGCCGCGGGACACGACCGTGAACGCGCACTCGGCGTCGGAGTGGTCGACCGGTGCGGGCAGCGGGAAGTGGGCACGGAGGCGGTGGTCGCGCGCACGGTTGTCGATGTCGGCGCGCACGCGGAGGAAGCGCTCGCCCGCGCGCAGCTCGAGGGTGGTGCGGACCTCCACCGTCGTGCGCTCGTCGGACCGACCGATACACGAGCGCTCGTCGCCGACCGCCGCCACCGGGAGCACGTAGGTGCGCTCGACGAGCAGCTGCGCCCGCACGGGACCCTGCTCCAGCACGGAGATCTGCACCGACTGCGGCGCGTCGATCACCGTGTCGGTGGCGGGTGGCGAGTACGAGTAGGTGTCGCCGCCGTCGCCCCCATCGACGAGCCGATCGAGCCCGACGACCTCGAGGCCGTCGGCGGTGCGGATGCCGAGCGTGCCGTCGTGCTCATCGACGGTGACGGTGAGGTGCTCGTTGGCGAGCGACGTGCCGTCGGCGTGCACCGCGGTGGACGGGCCGTCACCGTCGACGGCTCGAAGGGATCGCCAGCCGAAGCCGGGCACGGCGTCGACGTGCACCAGCACCTCACGGGCCGGTGCGAGCTGCTGGCGGAAGTGGAGGGTCGCGCCCGACTCGCCCAGCGCGAGGAGCTCGTCGCGGGTCTCCTCGAGGTCGAGCGCGGCGTCGCCGGGCCCGGCACCGACGAGCGTGATCTCCCACTCGTCGGGCCCGAGCTCGCGACGCTCGACCCGCGTGATCTGCACGCCGGCGAACTCGGGACCCCGCATCATCTCGAGCACCCAACGCACCTTCTGGCCGGTGACGACGGTGGAGAAGCCCTCGCCGCCGAGTGTGCGGAGGGGCTGCGTGGGTCGGGGCGTCCCGGTGTCGTCGACGAGGTGGACCGGTCCGACCCCGGGCACGGTGCCGATGATGACGCCGCCGCGGTCCGCGCCGGAAGGGTTGACGACGATCGTGGAGCCGGAGGGGACGTCGACCTCGGTCGCGAGCCGGCGGAGCGCCTCGCGTGTGAGCGCGTCGCCGATGTGTCGCGCCTCCTGGTAGCGCACGGTCACCGCGTCGACGACGTCGTCGGCGCTGCACGCACACGAGGAGTCGTGGGCGCTGTTGAGCACGAGGTGCTTCCAGGCGATGTCGAGCAGTCCGGAGGGGTACTCGCCGGGAGGCAGGAGGAGTGCGCTGAGGGGCTCGGCGCGTCGCTCGACGGCGCGCTCGGCCGCCGCACACGCCTGGTGCACGTCGACCCGGTTGGACGCGACGCCCATGAGCACGTTGGCGCGCGCACCGGACCGCAGCTCGCCGTGCCACGTGGTGAGGCCGTCGACAGGCTGCTCGGGCAGGTACTCGCCGAGGGACGTGACCACGAAGCGGTAGTCGTCCTGGATCTCGTTGGCCTCGGTGACGACGCGCCCCAGCCACGCCTGCGGGAGGAGGTGGTCGCTGCCGTTCATCAGGAGCATGCCCCCACCGGGCAGGTGGGCGGCGCCGAGCTCCTGCTCGTAGCCGTGGGCGCGGGCGACGAGCTGCTTGGCGTCGTCGGGCAGGTCGCGTCCGTTGGAGTACGAGCCGTAGAGGTACTCGGCGCGCACCCGCGAGCCGTCGGGCGCCTCCCACCAGAACGCGGTCTGGGTGACGGCGGCGGGGACGCCGCGCCACACGACGGCGTGCTCGAGGCCCGCGAGCCGGAGCAGCTGGGGCATCTGCGCGACGTGGCCGAACATGTCGGGGAGGTAGCCGACCTGCATCGCGCCGCCGAGGGCGGTGGCGCGCCGGAGCCCGTACTGGAGGTCGCGCACCATGGTCTCGCCCGAGACCATGAACTCGTCCATGAGGATCATCCACGGCCCCACCTGGAGCCGCCCGCTCGCCGCGAGGCGCTCGAGCCGCGGGGCCGCCTCCGGCCGCACCTCGAGGTAGTCGTCGAGCACCGCGGTCTGGCCGTCGAGCAGGAACCGGGCGTAGGAGAGGTCGTCCTCGAGGAGGTCGAGGAGGCGGTCGAGCATGCGCACCAGCCGCACCCGGAAGGTCTGGAACGGCTCGTACCACTCGCGGTCCCAGTGGGTGTGGGGGACGATCGCGACGGTCATGGGCTCGCGGTCGCCGGCCATCGGTGCATCGTACGATGGCATGTGCTCGATCTGGACCTGCCGAACACGTCGGTGTTCCTCGACTTCGACGGAACGATCAGCACCGCCGACATCGGCCTCCACCTCCTCCAACGGCTGGCGGCGCCCGGGTGGGAGGCGATCCCGGCCGCCTACGCCCGCGGCGAGATCGGCAGCCGGGAGTGCCTGGCCGACGAGTGGGCCGTGATCGGTGCCACGGAGGAGGTCGCCCGAGCCGTTGCCGCCGAGGTGCCCACCGATCCCGGTCTCGCGCCGCTCGTCGAGGCCCTGCGCGCCGCGGGGGCGGAGGTCGCGGTGGTGTCGGACGGCTTCGGGTTCTACGTGCACGAGGTGTGCGACCCGCTCGGCCTCGAGGTCTTCACCAATGCGGTCGACTTCGCCACCGGCGAGGTGCAGTTCCCGTTCGAGGACCGCTGCTGCCCGTGCTCGACCTGCGGCGTCTGCAAGCAGGCGCCGATCAAGGACGCGAGCTACGCCGGGCGCACCACGGTCCTCGTCGGCGACGGGGTCAGCGATCGCAAGGCGGCCCTGCTCGCCGACGTCGTGCTGGCCAAGGACCACCTGCGCACGTGGTGCGAGCACTTCGGCGTCGCGCACCATCGCTTCGAGACCCTCGCCGACGTGCAGCGCCTGCTCGTGCCGGCGACCGGAGCGGACTAACCAGGAGCGGACTAAACCAGTGGTGTATTCGGACTGGGCGGAGGGCGGCCATGGCGATGCAGAAGTTTCAGGTCTTTGTCAGTTCGACGTTCGACGACCTTCGCGTCGAACGAGACTCTGTTGTGCGGGCAATTCTTGAGATGGGCCACATCCCCGTGGGCATGGAGATGTTCAGCGCAGCCGACGACGAGCAATGGAAGATCATTACGCGCCACATCGACGAGAGCGACTACTACGTCGTTGTCATCGCCCACCGCTACGGATCGTGCCTGCCCGACGGGCACAGTTACACGCGGCGCGAATATGAGTATGCGCTCGCGAAGGGAGTCCCTGTACTCGGCTTCATCATCGATCCTGCTGCGGAGTGGCCTGGTGATCGAGTCGACACAGACCCGGTCGCCGTTGAAGGCCTGAAGGACTTCATCAATCGTGCCAAAGAGAAACCCTGCGACTTCTGGACTTCTGCCGACGACCTTCACGGAAAGTGTGCGGTCGCGCTCATGAAGGCGTTTACGGCGAACCCACGAGAGGGCTGGGTCCGTGCACATGAAGTCGCCGGGCCTGCGGTAACGGCCGAATTGACTCGGCTAAGTGCCGAAAACGCGCGGCTCCGGGCGGAAGTCGAGGCGGCTGAGGCGGAATCGCGCTCAGACTATGAAGAGCGCTTGCGCGAATTGGTCCGCACCCTCCGTGCCAACACGCGCAATTACAGCTTCAAGCGTGCGATCCGAGGCGAATGGGAGTGGACTGACGATGTCACGCTTCTTGACATCTTTCGTCAGATCGGCCCATCCCTGATGGCTGAGGAGAACAAGCGAGAGATCTCGACCACGCTTGCGATGCATGCCGCAGGGGAGCCCCCGTGGCACCTCTCCGCCATGAATCAGGTGAGCGACATTCTCGCCGATCTCGTCGCGCTGGAACTCGTGGAGCCGTCACCTCGGAAACACTCTGTTGCCGATGACAACGAGTACTGGACCCTCACTGAACTCGGCCGAGCAACTCTTCGATCGCTGCGTCAAGCGCGGCTGAGATCGGCCGACCAGACGCCGACAGCTGAGCCGACCGCTGAAGCGACGGATCAGTCAGATGAAGCCGAAGGTGTGGCTTCCGAGGATGAGACTCCCGATCCCAGCGCCTATTAGTGCGATTCGTACGTGGGCAGCACCGCTGCCTCTGACCATTGTGTGATCGGCATCTCCATAGTCCCCCGACTGACTTGGACAATGTGCCACCACCTCGACAACGCTGTTGTCCTTGCCTGACGCCGGCCCGTCTAGGGGAGAGGGAGAGGTCGTGCCGACCTACGTCATGCTCACCACGCTGGGTCCCGACGGCTGGGCCACGGTGCGCGAGCACCCGGAGCGCATCCGGCAGGTCACCGCCGAGGTAGAGGCCATGGGCCTGAAGGTCGTCGCCCAGTACGGCCTCCTCGGCCAGTGGGACTTCCTCAACATCATCGAGGCGCCCGACGACACCGCCATCGCCAACGCGGCCATCTCCCTCGCCGCCCGCGGGACCATGCGCACGATGACCCTGCCGGCCGTCGCGATCGACGACCTGGTGGCCCGCCTCAGCGAGCCGTCCTAGGGGATCGGCCCGGGCGGGCCCTCCGAGCAGGTGTCCGGCTCAGACCCACCACATGGAGCGGCCGCGCTTCTCGGTGCGGACCTCCTCGGCGGCGAAGTCGGAGGGGAGCACCGCGCCGTCGGAGCGGCGGCGGATGCGGTAGCGCGGGTCGGTGGCATCGACCTGCTCGGCGACCTCGAACCCGCGCGACCACCGGCTGTCGAACCTCGAGCGCACCTCGACCCGAGTGCCTGGCGTCATGACCGCGTGCTCCATGTGGCAAGAGTAACGAGATGAGGTGTCGGCGATGTCGCCGATTCGTTTCGGGTGGGTGAAGGCGCGCTGACGAGTCCCGGTCGGACGACGTTGAGTCCGAGTGCCGCTGTCGATCAGGATCCTTGCCGTGCGACTGGCCCGTCCCCTCATCCGGCTCCCGCTGACGGTGGATGCAGCACGGCTCGCGGCCGAAGTTGCGGGCATCCCGGACGAGTGCTGGCGCGATCACCCGGAGGGCGCGGCGGGCAACACGGCCGTGCCGCTCGTCGCCGCCGGTGGTGACCCCACCGACGACACGACGATCGGCCCGATGGCACCCACGCCGGTCCTGACCGACCTCCCCTACGTCCGCCAGATCCTGGCCGGGCTCGGCTCGACGATCGGTCGGAGCCGGCTCATGCGCATCGAGACCGAGACCGAGCTCCACGCGCATGTCGACACCAACTACACCTGGTGGCACCACCTTCGGGTGCACATCCCGGTCGCCACCACGCCCGACGTCGTCTTCGACGTCGGTGGGGAGACGGCGCACATGGCGGCCGGCGAGGTCTGGCTGTTCGACACCTGGCGACGCCATCGAGTCGACAACCCTGGCGCGACGCCGCGCACCCATCTCGTGATCGACACCGTGGGCGGCCCCCGGCTCTGGGACCTGGTCGACCACCCGGACCAGCCCGCTCGATCCATCGCGTTCGACCCGACGACCGATCCGGCGTTCCCGGTCGAGACCGTGAATCACCCGGTCGTCATGACGCCGTGGGAGCTGGAGGCGACGCTGGGCGCGCTCCTGGCCGATGCGGAAGCCGTCGCTCCGAACGAGGCGGCCCGGGCGCGCGCCGAGCTGGTGCCGTTCGCGCGCGCGTGGCGAGACGCATGGGCGCGGTCCGGAGCGTCGGCGACGGGTTGGGCGGAGCTCGCGCGTCTTCGTGATGCGGCTGACGCGGCCCTCGCGACGGCAGCCGGAGACGTCGTGCTCGCGAATGGGGTGCAGCTGGTGCACGCCGTCCGCCAGCTCGTGCTCGGTCCCGCACTGACCCCTGCGGTCGAGGGATCGCCCGGGACGTCGGGCACCGCACCCCCCGTGCGGACTCGGCCGGTCGTGGCCCCGACCGAGGACGAGCTGATCGCGGCGCGCCTGGCCGGACCGCCGCGCATCGTCGACCCGGTCTTCGTGGTGTCGCCCCCGCGCTCGGGGAGCAGCCTCCTGTTCGAGACCTTGGCTCGCTCGCCGGAGCTGACCTCGGTCGGGGGCGAGAGCCACCGCATCATCGAGTCGATCCCCGCGCTGCAGCCCGCGAAGCGCGGCTGGGACTCCAACCGCCTCGAAGCCTCCGACGCGAGCGACGGCGTGGTTGCGCACCTCAAGGAGGCGTTCGTCGCGCGGTTGCGGGACCGTGAAGACCGGCGGGTCCGAAGTGGCCCGACGCGCATGCTGGAGAAGACCCCCAAGAACGCGCTGCGGGTCCCGTTCTTGGCGACGGCGTTCCCCGACGCGCGCTTCGTCTACCTCTACCGTGATGTGCGCGAGACGACGAGCAGCATGCTCGACGCATGGCGTTCGGGACGCTTCGTCACCTACCCGGACCTCCCCGGCTGGGACGGCAGCCCCTGGTCGCTGCTGCTCGTGCCGGGGTGGCGAGAGCTCCGCGGCCGGCCGCTCGCCGAGATC
Organism: uncultured Bifidobacteriaceae bacterium; assembly: GCA_964555735.1. Taxonomy (GTDB): domain Bacteria; phylum Actinomycetota; class Acidimicrobiia; order IMCC26256; family PALSA-555; genus CAZKTS01. The sequence continues at coordinate 11,913 of CAZKTS010000165.1, read as the reverse complement.
GTGGCGCGCCAGTGGGCGACGACGACCTCGCTCCTCCTCGACGACCTGACCGCGCTCGAGCCGGCCCGGTGGTGCCTGGCGAGCTACGACCGGCTCGTGGCCGACCCGGCCGGCGAGGTGGGGATGCTCTGCGACTTCCTCGGTCTGGCGTGGGACGACGATCTGGCGGACCCACTTCCCGAGTCGCGCCACACGCTGGACTCTCCCCATCCCGACAAGTGGCGGCGCAACGAGAGCGAGCTCGCGCCCGAGTGGGTCGCCATCGAGGACGTCGCGCGCCGGGCGCACAGCGTCTTTGCCGATCCCCCGCGGGTGGAGCCGGTGCGAGTCACCCCGGCGACGACACGGACACCGATCGGCACCGATCGTGGCGCCACGGCCGAGTCGCCGTCCGGCGCGGAGCTCTACACGAGCCGGTTCACCGCCCCGTTCGCTGCGATGCTCCGAGAGGTCGGCGCGTCGTTGCTGGTCACGACGTACCAAGCGGGTCGTGCCATCCTCGTCCGCCCGACGCCCGACGGCCTCAACACGCACTTCCGCACGTTGCCGACACCGATGGGTGCGGCGTTCGACGGCCGGCGCCTCGCGATCGGCACTCGGGCCGACGTCATGGTCTTCCACGACCAGCCGGCGGTCGCCGAGCGCGTCGACCCGCCGGGTGCGCACGACGCCTGCTTCATCGTTCGCACGCGGCACACGACCGGTGACATCAAGGTGCATGACCTCGCGTGGGGTGATGAGGGTCTGTGGGTCGTCAACACGCGGTTCTCGTGCCTCGCGACGCTCGACGACGACCACTCCTTCGTCCCGCGCTGGCGGCCACCGTTCGTGCGCGCGCTCGCCCCGGAGGACCGGTGCCACCTCAACGGCCTTGCGGTCGTCGATGGCGCGCCGCGCTACGTGACGACCTTGGGGGTCACCGACGAGCCCGGTGGATGGCGCGAGCACAAGGCGCACGGCGGTGCCCTCATCGATGTCGCGACCGATCAGGCGATCGCGGTCGGGTTGTCGATGCCGCACTCGCCGCGCTGGCACGACGGCCGGCTCTGGGTGCTCGAGTCCGGCATCGGTTCACTCGGTGTGGTCGATCTGGGGTCCGGACACGTCGAGGAGGTTGCTCGCGTCCCGGGCTTCGCTCGGGGTCTGGCGTTCATCGGGCCGTATGCGCTCGTCGGTCTATCCAGGGTGCGCGAGCACGTCTTCGACGGGCTGCCACTCACACGGGATCGCGCCGAGGAGCTCCGGTGCGGGGTCTGGGTCGTCGACACGACGACGGGCCGCACGGTCGCCACGCTCGAGTTCGAAGGCCTGGTCCAGGAGATCTTCGACGTCGTGGTGCTGGCGGGCCGGCGGTACCCGGAGCTGGTGGAACCCGGCGCCGACCTGGCCGAGCAGGCCTTCGTGGTCCCCGACGCGGCCCTCGCCGACGTCCCGCCGTCGGCTCGCTGACGCCGGCCCCGGGGTGTCCTGGGTCCGGCAGACCGCCGATCTGCTCGTCTACAGTCCTCGGAACTCCGAAGCGGAGTCGGGGCGATTCGCGGAGGACGCGATGCACGAGTTCGACGACGCCAACCTGAACCGCGCCGGTCGGCGTGCGGCTGGGCGCCGGACTCGCCGGGTCGGCGCCGCGATGACCGCCGGCACCGCCGCATTGGGCGGCGCGGCTGCCGTGCTCGCTTCCACGGCTGCGCCCGCAGGCGCGCTCGTGACGTACGAGGTCTCCAACAACAACGACTCGGGTGCAGGAAGCCTCCGCCAGGCGATGATCGACGCCGAGACCGACGGCGACGACAGCCAGATCACGTTCGCGGCCAACGTCACGGGCACCATCCCCGTCTCGTCGCAGCTCGAGATCGACGGCGATGGCAACCTGACCATCATCGGGCCGGGCTCGGGCGTGCTCTCGCTCGTCGGGGACGGTGGCAACCGCATCCTCTACATGGACGGGAGCTGGAGCGGTGATGTCGCGTCCGTGAGCGGCCTCACCCTGACCGGCGGCCAGGCAAGCGCCGGCGGCGGCATCAAGTTCTACGACTGCGATGACTGCGACCTGGTGCTCGACGACGTCGTGATCACCCAGAACACGGCGACCGGTGAGGGCGCCGGCATCCAGTTCTACGGCTCCGGCGACCTCACGATCACGGACTCCGTCATCAGCCAGAACACGGCGGGCGAGGCGGCGGGGATCAACTTCTACGACTCGGGTTCGCTCACCATGACCCGGACGACCGTGTCGGGGAACACCGCGACCACCGGGTGGGCGGGAGGGTTGTACTTCTACAACGCCGACTCGCTGACGATCATCGCATCGACGTTCTCGGACAACAGCGCCGCTGGAGGCGGCGGCGCGATGTGGATCGGCGGCAACACCCGGCCCGGCCCGGTGCTGATCGCCAACTCGACGTTCACCGGCAACCGCGCCGTCGGCGACGGTGGCGCGATCGCGATGGAGTACGGCGACCTGCAGCTGCTGCAGAGCACGATCAGTGGCAACGACGCCGGATCCGACGTGGGCGACGGCCTCTACCTCGAAGGTCCGTCCGCGGGCGGCGGCAGCGCAGAAGCCGCGGGCCGGGGACGCGCCACCCCCGCGGCGACCAAGGAAGACGGCACTCCCAAGGACCCGAAGGACCCGCAGCCCGAGGGCGTCGCACCGCAGATCGTCGACGAGCCGGTGGAGATCACCGGCACCATCATCTCCGGCAACGCCGGCACCGACATCGGGACTTCCGACTCCAAGGCCGTCGCGGTCGCGAGCACCAACAACCTGATCGGGACGGTCACGGCCGGCATCAGCCTCGCCAGCGTGGAGACGATCATGAGCTCGACGCCCGGACTGGGGCCGCTGGCGTCCAACGGAGGGCCGACCCAGACCATGGCGCTGCTCCTCGGCAGCCCGGCCCTGAACGCGGGGCCGACGACGGTGCCGGCCTTCCCCGGCAACGAGACCGACCAGCGGGGCGCGGGGTATCCGCGGGTCTCCGGCGGCCGGGTCGACATCGGCGCGTACGAGTACCAGGTGCCGGAGCCCAGCTTCACCGGCTGAGCTCCCGGACGCCCCGCTTCGGCCTGACTAGGTTCGACGCGGTGACCGCGACGCCGACCCTCCGCCTCGAGCGGAAGTGCTGGAAGGCCGGCGAGCGCGTCGTGGTCGGGATCGACGAGGTCGGCCGGGGCGCCTGGGCTGGCCCGGTCACGGTCGGCGCGGTGGTGCCGGCGCCCGAGCACCTTCGCGGCATCCGGGACTCCAAGCAGCTCACCCGGCCCGAGCGCGAGAAGGCGAGTGCCGCGGTGCGCGACTGGGCCCTCGCCTACGGCGTCGGGCACGCCGACCACGAGGAGTGCGACACCCTCGGCATGACCTTGGCCTTGCGGACCGCGGCGATGCGGGCGCTCGAGCAGCTCGAGCGTCAGGGCTACGTGCCCGACCGGGTGATCCTCGACGGCAACCACGACTACCTGGGCTTCGGCAAGCAGCGGGTGACCACGGTCATCAAGGGCGACGCCTCGGTGCTCGCCGTGGCCGCGGCATCGTGCGTGGCGAAGGTGACCCGCGACGCCATGATGCGCGAGGAGGCCGAGCACTACCCGCCGTACGAGTTCGAGTCGAACGTGGGCTACCCGGCACCCGTGCACCAGGCGGCGCTCCGGGGCTACGGCCCGAGCGCGATCCACCGGCGGTCGTGGATCTTCATGGACAACCTCTGCTGGCGGGGGGTCGCCCCGGCCCCGGGGCGCCTCTTCGCGTAGCCCGTCCTCTAGTCTGCGCACCGTGGGTCAGGAGATCACCGTCACCGCGCGAGCCGGCGCCTCGCCGAGCGTCCGCATGTTCGACTGCAACCGCTCGATCACCGGCATGGCCATCGAGCGGTACGCGTCAGCGGCCGACACCACGGGTGGCCGGGCCCCCGACGTGCTGGCCCACCGGCTCTTCGAGCTCGGCGCCACCAAGGTGACCGTGTACTCCAACGACGTCATCGTCGAGGCCCCCGCCGAGCAGTGGGGCGACCTCGAGCCCAAGGTGCTCGAGACCATCGAGCACCTCTTCGGCTTCTACGGCGACGACGCCGGCTGGTCCGACGATGCCCTGCGCGCCATCGGCGTCACCCCGCTGCCCCGCCCCGAACCCACCGAGTAGCACCCCGTCCGCGTCGGGGCGCGTGATGGAGCAGGTCAGTCCTCGATCTGTCCTGGTCCTTTCCGCTGGACGCCCGCGCGCATTGCCTGCAGCTTCTCGGGCGGATGGGAGACCCAGTCGAGGAGCTCTCCGACCACGCGGAGTGGCTCGCGGCTACGGAACGACTGCGTCGGGTTCCCGGGGAACTTCTTGTTCGTGACGTTGGGGTCGTCTTCGAACTCGCCGGTCGGCTCGACGACGTAGATCCGTCCGCGACCTTCTCCGGCGGCGAGCTCGGCTCCCCAGGTCGCCGCGTCGAGGGTCGCGGTGAAGTAGACGTAGTTCATCACCCGGCCTGCTTCGAAGTTCGACTCGCGGCCGGCGAACAGCAAGTCGCCGACCGCGAGGTCGGCCTTGGTGCCGTGCAAGTAGACGCCCCGTTCGTACACCTCGAAGGGCACAGGCTCGCGTTCGTCGCTCACGACCGTGACGGTACCCATCCATGATGCGACGACCCGGCGTCATACCTGGTTCGTAGGTGTGGCGACGCTTCCCCCGCTGGTATTGGGACTCGGGAGACCTACGATGGCCGCGGATGAGCGAACCAGGTACGCGCTGCACCAGAGGCTCGAGCAGGTGCTCGGCGCCGACGAGGCGGGCACGCTGATGGAGCACCTGCCGCCCGTCGGCTGGGGTGATCTCGCGACGAAGCAGGATTTGATGCTGCTGACGAGCGAGGTCGACGGGCTCCGGCGGGACCTGACGAGCGAGGTCGACGGGCTCCGGCGGGATCTCAAGGCGTCGGAGACGTACGTGATCGGGACGCTGCGGTCCGAGCTCGCGCAGGCGATCTCGGTCCAGACCCGCACACTCGTCCTCGCGAACCTCGCCGCCGTCATCGGCTTCGGCGGACTCGTCCTTGCTGCCACCCGACTCTGACGACGAGTACGCGGCGGGGCATCGCCGCGCCACGCGCGTCGCTTGCATCGTCCCGGTGGTCGCGGTCCTCGCTCTCGTCCTGATCGCCGTCGTCTGGCTCCTGCAGTACGAGGGCTGCTGCGACTGACGGACACTGGCAGTTGCCTGATCGAACAGGTGTTCGCTATACCTGACGGATGGCGGAGAAGGCAGCCCTGCCGCGGCGGGATGCGGAGGCCCGGGCCCGGCTGCGCGCGGTCGACGAGGTCGCCCGGCCCGTCGTCCTCGCCCGGGAGCGGGCGCTGGTGGTGCGGGGAGAGCTCGGCTCCCTGCTTCCTGGTGGGGTCCTCCGCCGGGGTCTGACCGCGACGGTCGGGGGCCGGCTCGGCGGTGGGGTCACCACGCTCGCGCTGTCGCTCGCCGCGGCGGTCACGGACGCGGGGGAGTGGGCGGGCGCGGTCGACCTCGGCTGCACACTGGGCGCGGAGGCGGCCGAGGCGGCGGGCGTCGCGCTCGATCGCTTCGCGGTGCTGCGCGGGGTCGAACCCGCGCAGTGGGCGGCGTCGGTCGCCGCGCTGCTCGAAGGCGTCACCCTCGTCATCGCCGAGCTGCCGCGGCATGTTTCGTACGCCGACGCACGCCGCCTCGTCGCGCGCACGCGCGAGCGCGGCGCGGTGCTGGTGGTGGTGTCGACGTCGGTGCGCTGGCCGGCCGACGCCGGGCTGCGGCTCGTCGCGGGCGGCGGACGCTGGCGCGGACTCGCCGACGGTGCGGGGCTGCTCGAGCACCGTGAGCTGGTGGTACGGGTCGACGGCCAGGGTGCCGCGGCGCGCACGCGCGACGGGATCCTCGTCGCGTGACCGGCGCGCCCGACCCGGAGGACACGGGGCGGGCGCAGCGGACCTTGTGCGTGTGGTGCCCCGCGTGGGCGGTCACGACCGCACGTCGCGAGGACCCGTCGCTCGACGGCATCCCGGTCGCGGTGCTGGGAGCCGATGAGCGTGACCCCAACTCCCGCGGTCCGGTCGTCCTCGCGATGTCGTCGGAGGCTGCGGCCGAGGGCGTCGTCTTCGGTCTGCGCCGCCGCGAGGCCGAGGCGCGGTGCGCGGGCCTCACCGTGCTCGACGCCGACCCGGCGGCCGAGGCGCGCACCTTCGAGGTCGTCGCCCGCGCCACCGAGGAGGTCACCCCGGCGATCGTGCTCGAACGGCCGGGCGTGCTCACCTTCCCCACGCGCGGGCCGTCCCGCTACTTCGGCGGCGACGACGCGCTCGCAGTGCGGGTACTCGACGCGGTGCGCGCCACCGGCATCGCCGATGCGCGCGTGGGCGTGGCCGACGGCGCGTTCGCGGCGCGCCTGGCCGCGCGCACCGCCGGCGCGATCGGCAGGCGCGTGGTGCCGGTCGGCGAGACGCCGGCGTTCGTCGGGCCGTGGCCGGTGCGGGTGCTCACGGCGATCGACGGCGGTGCCGATCTCGCTGGCCTCCTCGTCCGGCTCGGCCTGCCCACCCTGGCCGACCTGGCCGCGCTCCCGGTAGGTGCGGTCCTCGCCCGCTTCGGCGCCGACGGCGTGCGCGCGCACCGCCTCGCGTCCGGTCTCGACGAGCACACTGCGCCGCCCGCGCCGCCGCCGCCCGACCTCGCCGAGACCTGGGAGTTCGACCCGCCGGCGGCACGTGTCGACGAGGCCGCCTTCGCGGCCAAGGTGCTCGCCGACCGGCTGCTCGAGCGGCTCGACACCCTTGGCCTCGCGTGCACGCAGGTGGTGGTGGAGGCCGAGACCGAGCACGCCGAGCAGCTCCGCCGCTGCTGGCGCCACGAGGGCTCGCTCACGCCGACGACGCTCGTCGCCCGGGTGCGGTGGCAGCTGGAGGCGTGGGTCGGAGCGACGAACGACCCGGAGGGCGACGGGCGGGTATCCCGCCCGGCGAGTGAGTGCGACCAGACGGGGCGACTGGCGCTCCTGCGGCTCGCGCCCGACCGCGTGGTGGCGGCGACCGGCCGTCAGCTCGGCTTCTGGGGCGGCGACGCCGCCGCGCACGACCGCGCGTCGCGAGCGCTCGTGCGCCTCCAGGGGATCCTCGGGCGCGATGCGGTGCTCACCGCGGTGTCGCGCGGCGGGCGCGCGCCGTCGGAACGGGTGCGCTGGGTGCCGTGGGGGGAGCCGCGCGAAGAAGACTCGGGCGGGGGAGAGGTGGCCACCTGGCCCGGTGCGATCCCGGGGCCACCGCCGGCGCGAGTGCACTCGCCGCCGCTCGACGCGTCGCTGCTCGACGCCACCGGCGCGCCGGTCACGGTGTCGGCGCGCGGCGAGGCGTCGGCCGCGCCGGCGCGGCTCCGGTGCGACGCGCTGCCCGACGGAGGCGGCACGGTGCGCGCGTGGGCCGGACCCTGGCCGCACGACCTCCGCTGGTGGGACCGCCGTCGCCGTCGACGGCGAGCGTTGTGGCAGGTGGTCGTCGGCGGCGAGCAGGGCGGTGAGCTCGAGGTCGCCTGCCTCGTGGTGGTGGAGGGCGGCCGTGCCGGCGTGGAAGCCGTCTACGACTGAGGGTCCCCGGGTACGTTCCCGGCATGAGCGCACAAGGAACGATCGAGATCGCCCGGGAGAAGGCCTACGTCGACAAGGCGCGGGCCTACCGCGTGCTGGTCGACGGCACCGAGGTGGGGCGCATCAAGGAGGGCGAGACGCAGTCGTTCGCGGTGGCACCTGGGTCGCACGAGGTGCTGCTGAAGATCGACTGGGCGACGAGCCCGGCAGTGACCGTCGACGTGTCGCCCGGCGGGACGGCGAGGCTCGGCGCCCGTCCCAAGCCGAACCCGTTCACCGCGATCTTCTACTCGCTCTTCGCGCGGAAGAAGTACCTGCAGCTCTGGGCCGCCTAGCGCACGTCGAGCGCGACGGGCAGCGCTGCGTCGCGCCAGCTCGCGAGGCTGCCGTCGTCGTACTTCTCGAACAGGAGTGCGCGCGCTCGCGCGTCCTCCGCCGTGCCCGCCTCGACGACCCGCGCGGTCGCGTCGTACGTCGTGCCGCGCACGCGCACGGTGACGGCCGGCTCGGCGATGAGGTTGCGCACCCAGTCGGAGCGGTCGCGGCCACCCGCCATCAGGTAGAGCGTCGCCGGCGACCCGACCGCGAACCAGATCTCGATCTCGTGCGGCTCCCCGGTGACCCGTCCCCGCGTCGTGAGGTAGCAGAAGTCCTCGTCGGCGACGTCGGTGAGGTCCGGCACCTCCCGATCGTCGCGCTCCTTGGGGGTCGAAGGGCCCGTTCTTGGCACGTTGCGTGTCATATGGACTGACGCAACGTGCCAAGAACCGGCCTCTGTCTCTTGACCTGAGCCACCTTGCGGGATCGAACAGGTGTTCGGTACGGTCGACGTCCCCCTGCGACGCGCCGGAGCGGAGCCGGTCCGCAGGGGGAGCCCCGGTCCGGGGGGAAGCAGGACGTGACCTACGCCGAGCTGCACTGCCACACCAACTTCTCGTTCCTCGACGGCGCCAGCCACCCCGAGGACCTGGCCGAGGAGGCCGCGCGCCTCGGCCTGGCCGCTCTCGCCGTCACCGACCACGACGGCTTCTACGGCGTGGTGCGCTTCGCGGTCGCGGCCAAGCAGGTGGGCCTGCCCACGATCTTCGGTGCGGAGGTCACGCTCGACACGAAGCTCGAGCCCGGTGTCGCGGACCCGGTGGGTGAACACCTCATCGTCCTCGCCGAGGGGCCGGTCGGACACGCGCGCCTCGCCCGCGCGATCAGCGGTGCGCAGATGGCCGGCGAGAAGGGCGCGCCGCGGTTCACGATCCCCGAGCTCGCGGCGGCGGCACGCGCGCCCGTCCACCTCACCGGCAACCGGGCGAGCACCGCCAACGACTCGTGGCGCATCCTCACCGGGTGCCGGAAGGGCACGGTGCCGCGCGCGCTCCTCGCCGAGGGTCCCGCGGCGGCCCGGCGCGAGCTCGACCGGCTCGTCCATGCGTTCGGGCGGGATCGCATCCTCGTCGAGCTGTGGGACCACGGCGACCCGATCGACCGCCACCGCAACGACGCGCTCGCCGAGGTGGCGATGCGGGCCGACGTCGAGGTCGTCGCCACCAACAACGTGCACTACGCCACCCCCGCGCAACGACCGCTCGCCACCGCGCTCGCCGCGGTCCGCGCCCGACGCTCACTCGACGAGATGGACGGCTGGCTGCCGGCCGCCGGGTTCGCACACCTGCGGAGCCCGGCCGAGCAGGCCCGCCGGTTCGCGCGCTGGCCCGGCGCGGTGGAGCGCACGGTCGAGGTCGCCGAGCAGTGCGCGTTCGACCTCCGGCTCGCGGCCCCGAACCTGCCCGACCTCGGCGTCCCCGACGACCACACCGACATGTCGTGGTTGCGTGAGCTCACCCGGCGCGGCGCGGCTCGGCGGTACCCGCCGACCCACCCCAAGCACGAGCAGGCGATGCGCCAGCTCGCGTACGAGCTCGACATCATCGAGCAGCTCGGCTTCCCCGGCTACTTCCTGCTCATCGTCGACATCGTCGAGTTCTGCGCGCACCATGACATCTACTGCCAGGGTCGGGGCAGCGCGGCCAACAGTGCGGTCTGCTACGCGCTCGGCGTCACCAAGGCCGACGCGGTCGACCTCGGGCTGCTCTTCGAGCGCTTCTTGGCCCCCGAGCGCGACGGCCCGCCCGACATCGACCTCGACATCGAGCACCAGCGACGCGAGGAGGTCATCCAATACGTCTACGGCAAGTACGGACGCGACCGTGCCGCGCAGGTGGCCAACGTCATCACCTACCGACCCCGCTCGGCCATGCGCGAGATGGCGAAGGCCGCGGGCCTCTCACCCGGCCACGCGGATGCGCTCACCAAGTGGATCGACCGCTGGGGGCGCGACGGTGCGGCGTTCGACGGCGTGAAGGAAGAGGGAGTGCCCGTGCCGGAGCTCGTGCTCGACCTCGCCGACCAGGTGCTCGACTTCCCCCGGCACCTCGGCATCCACTCCGGCGGGATGGTCATGGCCGACCGGCCGCTCGTGGAGTTCTGCCCGGTGGAGTGGGCACGCATGGAGGACCGCTCCGTGCTCCAGTGGGACAAGGACGACTGCGCCGCCGCGGGGCTCGTGAAGTTCGACCTGCTCGGCCTCGGGATGCTCACGATGCTGCACCTCGCCGTCGACCTCATCCGCGAGCACGAAGGCGTCGACGTCGACCTCGCCACCATCCCGCAGGAGGACGAGGTCTACGACCTGCTGTGCGCGGCCGACACCGTCGGCGTGTTCCAGGTGGAGAGCCGCGCGCAGATGGCCACGCTCCCGCGGCTGCGCCCTCGCGAGTTCTACGACCTCGTGGTGGAGGTCGCACTCATCCGTCCCGGCCCGATCCAGGGCGGCTCGGTGCATCCGTACCTCCGTCGCCGCAACGGCCAGGAGCCGGTCACCTACCCGCACCCGATCCTCGAGCCGTGCCTGAAGAAGACCCTCGGCGTGCCGCTGTTCCAGGAGCAGCTCATGCAGATCGCGATCGACGCCGCGGGCTTCACGCCGGGCGAGGCCGACCGCCTGCGCCAGGCGATGGGATCGAAGCGATCACACGCGCGCATGAACGCACTGCGCGACCGCCTGATGGCGGGCATGGCCGAGCGGGGGATCACCGGCGCCACCGCCGAGGAGATCTTCCACAAGCTCGAGTCCTTCGCGCGCTTCGGGTTCCCCGAGAGCCACTCGGTGAGCTTCGCCTACCTCGTGTACTCGAGCGCCTGGGTGAAGCTGCACTACCCGGCCGAGTTCGCGTGCGCGCTGCTCAACGCGCAGCCGATGGGCTTCTACTCGCCGCACAGCATCACGCGCGACGCCATCCGCCATGGGGTGGAGGTGCTCGGTCCCGACGTCAACCGGTCGCGCGCCGACTGCACGCTCGAACGCCGCAGCGACGCGGTCGATCCCATCGGCGTGCCGCGCGCGGGCTGGCATGCCGATCCCTCGACGCACGCGGTGCGCACCGGCCTGCGGTACGTCCGCGGCCTCTCCGAGTATCTGCTCGGTCGCATCGACACCGAGCGCGACGCGGACGGCCCGTTCGCCGACCTCGAGCAGTTCACCCGCCGCACCGGCGCATCGGTCGACGCGCTCGAGGCGCTCGCCACCGCGGGCGCGTTCGGGTCGCTCGGGGTGGAGCGGCGTGACGCGCTCTGGGCCGCCGGGGCGTTGCGCGACGCGAAGCCCGGCACGTTGCCCGGCGTCGTCACCGGGGTCGAGGCGCCCCCGCTGCCGGGGATGGACCCGGCCGACGAGGCGGCGGCCGACCTGTGGGCCACCGGGATGTCACCCGGTCACCACCCCACCGAGTTCGCACGCGAACGGCTCCGGGCGCGCGGCGCGGTGACCGCCGAGGAGCTCCGGGATCTCCCGCACCGGACGATCGTCGAGGTGGGCGGGGTGGTGACCCACCGCCAGCAGCCGGAGACGGCCAAGGGAGTGGTGTTCGTGAACCTCGAGGACGAGACCGGGCTCGTGAACGTGATCTGCACGCCCGACGTGTGGAAGCGCTACCGCCGGATCGCGCGCACCTCGCCGGCCCTCGTGGTGCGCGGGCTGCTCGAACGTCACCAGGGCGTCATCAACCTGCTCGCGCGCTCGATCGAGGTGCTCGACCTGCGCCCGGCGGCGCTCATCAAGTCGCGCGACTTCCACTAGCCGCGCGCAGGCCTGAGGAACCGACGGAGACGGTGCGAGTACCCTGTTCGGGTTCCCGCACCCCGACCCGCCGACGAGCCGTCGCCATGAACGAGCCTCCGAGTCCCGAGCAATGTCGCGCCTGCACCGTCTCGTACGGCGGGTCCTCGCGCTCGTTCGCGCCGACCCAGCCGGCTTCCGCGCCGGCTTCGTCGCGCACCT
>CAZKTS010000164.1:0-6004 GCA_964555735.1 uncultured Bifidobacteriaceae bacterium | reverse complement strand
CTTGTAGAACCCGTTGAGGCGGCCCTCGACGATCTTCTCGAGCGCGTTCTCGGGCTTGCCCTCGTTCTTCGTGAGCTCGGTGAGGACGGCGCGCTCCTTCTCGACGTCCTCGGCCGGCACGTCCTCGCGGCGCACGTACCGAGGTGCCGCCGACGCGACGTGCAGCGCGATGTCGTGCGCCACCTCCTGCGCCTTGGCGTCGGACGGGTCCACGCCGCCGAGCTCCACGAGCACACCGATGGTGCCGCGGCCCGACTGGATGTGCTTGTAGCCGTCGATCAGCCCGTCGGGCGACTCGAACACGATCACGCGACCGAGCGCGATGTTCTCGCCGAGCGTCGATGCCATCTGCACGACGACGTCTTCGACCGTCGAGTCACCGAACGGCAGCGACGCGAGCTCTTCCTTGGCCTCGTCGGCCGCGAGCCGCGCGAGCTTGCCGACGGTCTCGGTGAAGTCGGCACCCTTGGCGACGAAGTCGGTCTCGGCGGTGAGCTCCGCGAGCGCGCCGACCTTGCCGTCGACGACGACGTCGATCGCGCCCTGCTCGGCCGCACGCCCCGCGCGCTTGCTCGCGCCGGCGAGGCCCTTCTTGCGCAGCCAGTCCTTGGCCGCCTCCATGTCGCCGCCGCTCTCGGCCAGCGCCTTCTTGCAGTCCATCATCCCGGCGCCGGTCTGCTTGCGCAGCGCCGCGACGTCCGCGGCGCTGATGTCCTTCTGGCCGTTGTCAGCCATTCGCGCTCTCCTGTACCTCTGTCTTCGCGGCCTCGGCGTCGATCGTCGGATCCTGGAGCCGATCGTCGGCCTCGGCCTTCTTCTCCTTCTTCGTCTCCGCGAGCTTCGCCTCGCGCTCGCGCTGAGCCGCCGCCGCCGCGTTGCGGGCCGCCTGCTGCTCCTCGTTCTTCTTCGCCTGCTCCTCGGGCGAGAGCTTCTTCGGCGCGGGCTTGGGCTTCTCGCCCTTGTCGCCGTCGGCCTTCGTGCCCGCACGCGCCTGCTTCTTGGCCGCGAGGTGCTTCCCCTCGTCGACGGCATCGGCGATGATCCGGCTCATCAGCGTCGACGAACGGATCGCGTCGTCGTTGCCCGGGATCACGTAGTCGATGATGTCGGGGTCGCAGTTGGTGTCGACGACCGCGATCACCGGGATGCCGAGGCGGTTGGCCTCGGTCACCGCGATGTGCTCCTTCTTGGTGTCGATGATGAACACCGCGTCGGGCAGCTTCTCCATCCGCGTGATGCCACCGAGGTTGCGCTGGAGCTTGTCGCGCTCGCGGAGGACCTTCAGGCCCTCCTTCTTGATCATCTGGTCGGTCTCACCGCTGGCGACCATGCGGTCCAGCTCGTGGAGCTTGGCCACGCGCTTGTGGACCGTCTGGAAGTTGGTGAGCATCCCGCCGAGCCAGCGGTAGTTCACGTACGGCATCCCGCAGCGGTTGGCCTGGTTCTGGATGGGCTCCTGGCTCTGCTTCTTGGTGCCCACGAACAGGATCGTTCCGCCGTTCTCGACCGTCTTGCGGACGAAGCGGTAGGCGGTGTCGATCCGCTCCAACGACTGCTGGAGGTCGATGATGTAGATCCCGTTGCGCTCCCCGAAGATGAACCTGCGCATCTTGGGGTTCCAACGGCGCGTCTGGTGGCCGAAGTGGACGCCGGCCTCCAGCAGCTGCTTCATGGTGACGACAGCCACGGATTACTCCTCTGATTGGGTTTGCCTCCCCCCGCCTGTGCACCCGGCCAGGCCGGGCGACCCTGAGGTTCGCGGGGGTGTGAGATCCCGGAGGGGCCGGAGCCCTTCCGAGTCGAGGAGCCAGTGTAGCGGGAGGGCCCTACCGATCGTCCGGTCGTATCGGGAGGCCAAGGTCGCCGAGGTCGATGTCGTACCCCGGCGCCAGGCCGGCGGAGCTCGTCGGCAGCATCCATAGCTGCCCATCGACATCGTTCGAGACACCGGTCCGGTGGACCAGCAGGTAGAGCTGGTCGCCCGCTACGGCGGCGTCGTAGATGATCGCCGAGCTCTGGGCCCGGCCCGGTACCTCGTTCGTCAGCGAGCGCCCATCGGAACCATCGAGCGCGATCAGCCCGGTGCCGTAGGTCGTAAACGCGACGGCGTTCGAGGTCAGCAGCACCTCGTTCTCGAGCTGTCGGGCCCGGGTTGCCCGCATCCACCGGATCCGACCGGTCCGGGCATCGAGCACCTTGACCCTTCCCCGAAGGTCGACAACCGCGATCGTCTGCTCCGTCGCCGCGCTGCCGAACGTCGGCAGGTAGATCCCGCGCAGGCGCCGTCCCCAGACCTGGGAGCCGGTCTCGACGTCGAGGCGAACCACCTCGCTCTCCATGTCGTGAGGGTGCTTCCGCTCTTGGCGGTTCTCCGCCACGAAGATCGCTTCGCCGATGAGAGCCGGCGCCGACGTCCAGTTCCGACGCACGCGTTCCCAGGCCAGCGCGCCGGTCTCCCGCTCGTAGGCCAACAGGTGCGTCTGGGTCTCCGCCCACCAGAAGACGACATGGCTCGGCGTGACCCAGAGCCGCGCCGGCGCCGCAAGGACATCGGGTGTCGCCTGGTCGACCTGCCAGCGGGCCGCCCCAGTAGCTGCGTCCAGGGCGTCGATGCCACGCGGATCTGCGACGACGACAAGGGAGGTGAGCGGATCGACCGCGACCGCGCGAGCGTCTGTCGTCGCGGACCTCCACCGCGCCGCGCCCGTCGATCGCTCGACCGCGACCACACCGGTGTCCAGCGGAACGACGACAAGGGTGTCCGACATCGCCGGGGCGGCCTGCAGCCGACCTTCCACGCGGACTCGCCACATGGGGCCACCGATCTGGTCGGTCGCGAGCAGCTCGCCGCCCGCCCCGGCCACGACGGTCCCCACGGCGTCGGCGAGAACCGACGCCGCGTCCGGTGGTGTCGGTACGTGCCACAGCGGTTCGAGTGCTGGGTACGAGTCGGCCGCGCCAGGCGTACTCACAAAGAACGGGAAAGAGCAGACGACGAGTGCGATAGCGAGCACGCGACGGAGGGTCATCGGCTACCTCCGACAGGCTGGGGATCCACAAGGTCGTATTCCTTGCCGTCGGTCGCGGCGATGAGTGAGTCCACGTGCCGCAAGGTCTCTGCGTACGACACGCCGGGCGCACCCGCGAACAGGCCGCATCCGGCCGGCTCCTCTCCACGGAGATGTGCCTGTGCCGCGCTGATCGCATCGTCGTCGTGGACGATCCCAGAGTGATCGTCGAACCAGAGCAGGTCTCCAACCTGAACGACCACGTTGCGTCCGCCGGGGACGTACGTGCTTGGCGAGGGCACGAACAGGTCTCCGAGGCCTGCGACCGACAGGAACCGCACATGGTCGGGCAGCGGATGCCGCCACAGCGCCTTGATCGTGGGCGACCCCTCGCAGAGCTGACGCAACGCAGTCGCCCCCAGGTTGAAGCTGTCGAGCGCATCGCCTGTGGGCGCGCTGAGCACGCTCTTGTGCGCCGAGACTCCGAGGTTCGCGGTCGGCGTGCCTTGGAGCGGCGACGCGAAGGTCACCACGTTCGAGATCGGTGGATACTCGTCCTCGTGCCCGGCGTACACCTCTTGGAGGAAGAGTGCGATGACGACGCCGCCCTGGGAGTGACCGATCAGGTCGACGGGTTGCGAACCCGCGGTCGCAGCGTGCGCTTGGATCCGCGCACCGAGCCGGCGGGCCTGCGCGTGCAGGTCGCCGTAGGTGTCAGTACCTCGGTACGTCGTCGCGTCGGTGTACGAGAAGCGGTCGACGTTCGACCGTCGGTACCCCAGCCGCTTCCAGTCGAGGTCGAAGCTCGGATTCTCCGACCCATCCCCTCGACGCGTGATCGAGCTGTCTCGTCCACCGACGGCGATCATGAAGTGATCGGACTTGGGCTGCTGTGCCGCGCTGAGTGCGTCGGGCTGCGGGCACGCGAACAGCTCTTCCTCGAGAGCCGCCCCGAGCGCGACGATGGCGTCGACGAGCGCCTCGACTGGGGCGAGGACCGCGTCGACGGCCAAGCCGATGCTTGCCGAGTAAACAGCCTCGGCAGCATCGGCGAGCTCGTCGACCCGATCGTCGAGCCACGCACCGAGGTCGCCGCCCGCGTTGCGCAAGTAGTCGAGACCACGGTGAAACTGTCGGGCAACCTCGGACTCCGCCCAGGCGATGATTCCCGGTACGGCAGCAACACCCGCTTCGACTTGTCCCGCTGGGTCGTGCACGAAATCACAGAGCTGCTCGATGCCGAAGATGCCACCGGCGCAGTCGTCCTTGTGCTCCCGCTTGAGCTGGCGGCGTTCGTCCTGCTGCGTCGCGAGACCGGCCTTCGCGCGCTCGTCCGCAGGGACGAGGTTGACCATCTTCGTGAGGTCAGGCGGACTGAACAGGAGCATCGGGTCGACGTAGCGATCCCCGACGCGGACACCGAAGTGGAGGACGCCCGGTCCGTGGCCCTCGCCGGAACCACCAGCCGTGCCGACGACCTGACCTCGCGTCACCGTCTGGCCGGTGCTGACGACAGCCGTCGCCAAGTACGAGTACGAAGTGCGGATGCCGCCGTCGTGGGAGACCACCACATGCGTCGAGCCCGCGACGACCCCGGCGAAGGAGACCCGGCCGTCGTTCGCCGCCTTCACGCTCGTGCCCGCTGCGGCCGCGAAGTCGACGCCGCGGTGCCCCGCTGCGTAGCGCCCTGGCGGCTCCTGGAACGGCGCGACGACGCCACCCGGGACCGGTCGGATCCACTCCTCGCCGGCGCCACCCGCCTTCGAGATGCCAGGCGCGGCGATCGAGACCAGCGCACTGACGACCGCGACCGACACGACACGTCGGCGCGCGCGTCGATCTGGACGACACGGCACGATCGGCCTCCCCGCATGCACGAGCACGGCGCGGGGAAGCCGCGAGGAAGTCGACGGTCAGTAGAGGCTTTGACGCTGGGTGCGTCGGTCACGCACACCAGAGCGCGTGGGTCGCGTCATGTGACGCGAGGAGTGCCTACCCGGGCTCTTGGAGCCTCGCTCGGAGCTGCAGGATCGCCTTGGTGTGGATCTGGCAGACGCGGCTCTCGGTGACGCTGAGCACGTCGCCGATCTCAGCGAGCGTGAGGCCCTCGTAGTAGTAGAGGGTGAGCACGAGCCGCTCGCGGTCGCCCATGCGGTTGATCATGTCGGCGAGCAGGTGCTTCATCTCGTCGACCTCGAACGCCTCGACCGGGTCGTGCCGTCCGTCGGTGATCGTGTCGCCGAGCGTGTCGGACGCGCCGCCTCCCTTGTCGCCGCCCGCACCCCCGAGGATCTCGTCGAGCGCGACGAGGCCGGTGAACGAGATCTGCGACAGCGTGGAGTCGAGCTCCTCCTGGGTCATCTCGAGCTCGGCCGCGACTTCCTTGTCGTCAGGGCTGCGCTTCAGTTCGTTCTCGAGCTTCGAGTACGCCCGCTCGATCGAGCGTGCCTTCGCGCGCACCGACCGCGGCACCCAGTCGATCGAGCGCAGCTCGTCGATGATGGCGCCCTTGATGCGAGAGATCGCGTAGGTCTCGAACTTGAAGCCGCGCTCGGGGTCGAACTTGTCGATCGCGTCGATCAGCCCGAACACGCCGTAGCTCACGAGATCGGCCTGCTCGATGTTCTGCGGGAGACCCGCGGCGACCCGGCCGGCGACGAACTTCACCAGCGGCGAATAGTTGAGGATGAGCCGCTCACGCGCCTCGGCCGTGCCGTTGGCCTTGTAGTCGGTCCAGAGCTCGGCGAGGACCGCGGCGATGTCGTTGGGATCGGTCACGCGCGGCGGCGTCTTCGCGTCGGTCATCAGGCGCGGGGGTTGGTCGAGTCGTAGACCGCGCGGAGGCGGTCGCGGGTGAGATGCGTGTAGATCTGCGTGGTCGCGAGGTCGGCGTGGCCCAGCAGCTCCTGCACCGCGCGCAGGTCCGCACCGCCCTCGAGCAGGTGCGTCGCGTAGGCGTGGCGCAGCGCGTGCGGGTGCACGGTGCGTCCGTCTTC
>CAZKTS010000163.1:0-20219 GCA_964555735.1 uncultured Bifidobacteriaceae bacterium | reverse complement strand
TGGCCCTCGAGCACGATCGCGAGCTTGAAGCAGGCCAGCACCTCGTAGAAGTCGATGTCCGCGGTCGAGCGGCCACTGACCTTCTCGTAGTGCGCCAGCAGCTCCGCCCGCTTCGGCATCCCCTCCATGGGCACGTACCCGGCATCACCGAACGGCTCGTCGTCGCGCGGCCATCCCTGAATGACCCACCCGAGGTCGAGCAGCGGATCGCCCACCGTCGCCATCTCCCAGTCGACGATCGCCGCGAGCCGTGCGGGCGCGCCGTGCTGGTACATGACGTTGGCGAACTGGTAGTCGCCGTGGATGATCCCCGGCTCGTACGTCGACGGGATGTTGTTGCGCAGCCAGTCGGCCACCACCGGCACACCCGGCACGTCGCGCGTCTTCATCTTCTCGTAGTGCGACGTCCAGCGGTCGGCCTGGCGCTCGAGGAAGCCGTCGGGCTTCCCGAAGCCGGCGAGGCCCTTGGCCTCCCAGTCGACGGCCGACAGCCGCGCGATCCCGTCGACCAGCTGGATCCCCAGGCCGTGGCGCGCCTCGAGGTCGGTGTCGAACGGCTCGGGCCAGCGGTCGCCCATCCCCATCGGCGACCAGCCGTCGATGTGGCCCATCAGGTAGAACGCGGCGCCGATCACCGATGGGTCGTCGCACCCGGCGAACGCCTCGGGGTGCGGCACGTCGGTGCCGTTGAGCGCTTCGAGCACGCGGTACTCGCGCATCATCGTCTCGTTGCGTCCCTCGGGCACCTTGCGCGGCGGACGCCGCAGCGCGCACACGAAGTCGCCGCGTCGGATCTCGAAGATCTCGTTCGACGACCCTCCGCTGATGAACGTCGTCTCGACGGACTCACCCGCGCCGGGCAGCCCCTCCGCGTCCATCCACCTCCCGAGCGCGTCGGCGTCGACGAGCCCTTCCGTGCGCGCCGACTCGTCGACGTTCTCCCATGCTGCCGTCAATGCTGTGCCACCTCGTGCTCGAGCAGGTCTGCGAACTTGGCGCGCGCCGCTTCCTGCCGTGGCGGCAGGTGCGCGCTCGGGAACAGTCCCTCCGACGGTCGGTAGTTCTTGAGGACCTTGCGGGCGATCGTCACCTTGTGCACTTCGGTCGGGCCGTCGGCGATCCCCATCACCGGCATCATCGACCAGAGCCCCATGAGCGGCATCTCGTTCGACGTCCCGAGCGAACCGTGGATGTGCAGCGCGTTGTAGACGATGTCGTGCAGCACCTTCGGGGTCAGCACCTTCACCATCGCGATCTCGGTGCGCGCCTCCGCGCCGCCCTTCTGGTCGATGGTCCAGGCGGCATGCAACACCTGGAGCCGGAACCCCTGCAGCTGGATGTAGGAGTCGGCGATCTTCTCCTGCACCATCTGCTTCTTGGCCAGCACCTCGCCCTGGGTGCGCCGAGACAGCGCGCGCTCGCAGAGCATGTCGAACGCGCGCTGGCACACGCCCACGGTGCGCATCGCGTGGTGGATCCGACCGCCACCGAGGCGGGTCTGCGCGATCACGAACGCCTGACCCTCGCCCCCGAGCACGTGGTCCGCGGGAACGCGCACGTTGTTGTACCGGACGTAGGCGTGCGATCCCTCGCCCGGCGCCTCGCCCGCGAGGCCGACGTTGCGGATGATCTCGACACCCGGCGTGTCGGTCGGCACGAGGAACATCGACGTGCCCTGGTACACCGACACGTCGGGGTCGGTGACCGCCATGACGATGGCGAACGACGCGTAGCGCAGGTTCGAGGAGAACCACTTCTCGCCGTCGATCACCCACTCGTCGCCGTCCTTCCACGCGCGGCACGTGAACTCCGCGGGGTCGGACCCGGCCTGCGGCTCGGTCATCGAGTAGCAGGACACGATCTTGCCGTCGAGCAGCGGCTGCAGGTACTTCGCCTTCTGCTCGTCGGTGCCGTAGTGCGCCAGGATCTCGGCGTTGCCGGAGTCGGGCGCCTGGCAGCCGAACACCATCGGCGCGAAGTTCGACCGCCCCAGGATCTCGTTCATCAGGCCGAGCTTGAGCTGCCCGTAGCCGAGGCCGCCGAGGTCAGGGCCGAGGTGGCACGCCCACAGGTTCTGCGCCTTCACCTGCTCCTGCAGCGGCGGGATGACGGTGGTGTGGATCGGATGCGTGCGGTCGTAGACGACGTGCGAGCTGAACGCGAGGTCGAGCGGCTCGATCTCGGTCTCGACGAAGTCCCGGATCCAGTCGAGCTTCTCCTGGAACTCGGGTTCGGTCGAGAAATCCCAGGCCATGAAGGTCCCCTTCTCCGCGCTCGGCGCTACGCGGGCACGGCGACGTTCGCCGTGCCCTCTCCCCCGGTCGCGAGTGCGACCTTCGTCGGCGTCAGCCGAACCCGGCTGCCCACCAGCTCACGCTCCTCGACGCTCACGAGCGTCTCGACGTCCGTGATCTTCGCGTAGGTGCGCGCGTCGCCGCCCTCGACGTCGCACACCGTGATGCCCCACTCCGGCGCGCCGTCGCGCCCGTGCACCACGGAGTACGCGACGACGGTCGCCTCACCGTCGTGCTCGGCTGCGACCGGCCGCGGCGGATGCGCGGCGTCGAGCTCGCGCTGCACGCGCTCCTGCTCGGGCGCGACGAGCGTGCCGCCCCCCGGGTCGGTGGAGTACACGCCGTAGACGTGCTTGGTCATGTGCATGCCGACCCCGCTGACCAGGCCGAAGGAGCCGGGATCGGCCCGCACGGTCTCGACCATCGCCGCGATGGAGTGGCTCATGTAGTTGCTCCCCGCGCCGCCGTGGTACGGCAGGCCGCCGGTGACGGTGAGCGGTCGGGGATCGGACGCGTCGATCCCCAGCGCGTCCTTGGCGAAGTTCAGCGAGCTCCCGAAGCACGAGTACAGGTCGAGGTGGGCGACGTCGTCGATCCCGACGCCGGCGCAGCGGAACGCCTCGGTGCTCGCGGCGACCATCGCGGGCGAACGCCACGGCTCGTCGTGCTCGGCGACGACGACGGGGTCGGTCGCGTAGCACCAGCCGCGCAGGTAGACGCGTCGGTCCGACGGCACACCCAGCGCATCGGCCTTCTCGTGGCTCGCGAGCAGGACGCCGGCCGCCATGTCGACGTCCATCACCGAGATCATGTACTTGGTGTACGGGTAGCCGACCATGCGGTTGTCGGCTCGGGCGTCGACGATGTCATCGACGCTCCGCTCGATCGGGAACCACGAGTACGGGTTCTTCGCCGCGATGACGGTCATGGGCGAGAACATCTCGCCCAAGGCGTGGCGATACTCGTCGAGGCCGGTGCCCGCGTGCCCGCGGCGCGCGTTGTCGAAGATCGCGAACGTGAGCCAGGCCTGGAAGACCTCGTGCGCGACCTCCACCGGGTTCGGCGGCGCCTCCCAGGGGAACGGCCGCTTCTCCTCGGGCTTGAACGAGTACGGATAGCGCTCGCCGCGCTTCTTGTACATGCGCTGGGTCGCGAGCGCTTCGGCACCGAGCACCAATGAGAGGTCGTGCTCGCCCGCGGCGATCCGCGCGGCCATGTCCTGCACCAGCACCTGGGGCGTCGTGCCGCCGATGCCCGAGTAGAAGCCGCGCCTCGGCTCGCATCCGAGCCGTGCCGCCAGGCGCGCCGGCGCGTCGTCGTACTGCCACGTCTGGCAGAACACGATGTCGATCGCGTCCAGGCCCTCGAGCACCTTCGTGCCCACGAGGCTGTCGTCGGCGGCCCGCCGCGCGACTTCCTCCCACATGATGAGCGGCTCGGGCGCGCCGTCGTCGCCCACCTCGTCGCCGCGCCACGTGCGCTGCCCGACGCCGATGATGCACGGCGTCCTCGGGTCGATCGCGCTCACCGCGACTGCCAGTTCGGCGGCCGCTTCTCGGCGAAGGCCTTCGGCCCTTCCTTCGCGTCCTCGGTCTGGAAGATGTACGACGAGATCGCGGACTCGTTCTTGTAGGCCTCCTTGAGCTCCATGCCCAGGCCTTCCCAGACCGACTGCTTCGTGGCCTGCACCGCGAGCGGCGCGTTGGCGGTGATGCGGCGCGCGAACTCGTAGGCCTTGTCCATGAGCTGCTCGCGGGGCACGATCGCGTTCAGGAAGCCCATGTCGTACGCGCGCTCCGCGGGGATGAGGTCGGCGCAGAGCAGGAACTCCATCGCCTGCGGGAACGGGATCTGACGGGGCAGGCGCACCGTGGTGCCGCCGCCGGCGAAGAGCCCGCGCTTGGGCTCCATCACCGCGAACTTCGCCTCGGGGCACGCGACGCGGATGTCGACGCCGCCGAGCATCTCCATGCCGCCCGCCGTGCAGAAGCCGTTGACCGCGGCGATGATCGGCTTCCAGATCTTGGCGCCGCGCAGCACGGCCTTGGTGCCGTCGTCGAGGCGGTACCCGTCGATCTCCCGGACGCCGCTCTCCGCGATCTGCTTCTGCATCTTGGTGATCTCGGGGATGTACTTCTTGAGGTCCGCGCCGGTGAAGAACGCATCCTTCACGCCGGTGATGATCGCGACCCAAGCGTCGGGGTCGGCGTCGAAGCGCTCCCAGCCCTCCCGCAGGAGCTTGAAGTGCTCCATGTCGGCGGAGTTCTTCGCTTCCGGGCGGTCGATCGTGATGACGACGATGTGCTCGTCGTCCTTCTCGTAGTGGATGGCCATGGGCCCCGGATCCCCCTGGGTGCTCGGCTCGCAGGCGCTGCGAACCTGACACGATAGTCAGGTTCGCAGGAGCACCCCCGAGGCGGGGAAGAGAGGACGGCCCGTGCGCGAGCACCGCTACTCGTTCGAGATGCCCCACGCTGCGGCACGCATCTGGGCGCTGTTCCAGGACTACGACCGGTGGTGCGACTACGCGCCGATGGTGAAGCGGGTCGACGTCCTGTGGCCGGGCGACGACGCGCACAACGGCCGGCTCCGGCGCGTCATCTACAAGATGCCGATGGGGCGCGAGGGCTCCGCGCTCGAGCTCGTGCACGACGTCCACGAGCCGACGCCCGGCGACGCGGATCAGAGCTACGGCTACACGTTCACGATGATCAACCGGGACCCTGGCAACGACCAGACCGGGAAGGTGCGCCTCGTGCCGATCGACGCGCAGCGCACCCGCTTCGAGTTCGAGGAGCGCTACCACCTCACCAAGGCGCCCTACAAGTGGTTCGAGGGTCGCATCTACGGCTTCATCAACAAGCAGAACGAGCAGAGCATGCGCGCCGCGTCGCAGTACCTGACCGACCATCCGGACTACCGCCCTGTCTGACTCGCTCCCTGCGGCGCAGGATGCCTGCGCCGCGGGCGTTCGCTCGTCTGCGAGCTCCCTCCGCTTCGCTTCGGTCGCCGCCGGTCAGCTCCAACCTGACGGCGTCGTCACGTTCGTGGTTCAATCCCCCGCGTGACTGACTCGCACAAAGCACTCGTGACCGCGCCGTTCCGCGGCGAGGGGCTCGACACGCTGCGCGGCCTTGCCGACGTCGTGCTCGACCCCTGGATCGACCACCAGCCGCTCCGCATGTACAACAGCGAGCAGCTCGCCGAGCGCGCCGCCGCGGAGGGCGTCGACCTCCTCGTGGTCGAGTCGGACTCGGTGAAGGGCCCCGTGCTCGACCTCCCGCTCCTCGCGATCGGCTCGTGCCGCGGCGACCCCACCAACGTCGACGTGCCCGCGGCGACGGCGAAGGGCATCCCGGTGCTGCGCGCACCCGGGCGCAACGCCGACGCCGTCGCCGAGATGACGATCGCGCTGTTGTTCGCGGTGAACCGCGGCGTCGTGCGCGCCGACCTCGACGTGCGGGAGGGCCAGAGCTACCGCGACGGCACCATCCCCTACCAGCGGTTCCGCGCGTGGCAGCTCGCCGGGCGGACCGCCGGCATCGTCGGCCTCGGCGCCGTCGGCCGCGCCACCAAGTGGAGGCTCGAGGGCCTGGGCATGAACGTCATCGCCTACGACCCCTTCGCGCCGGACGCCACGCACTCGCTCGAGGACCTGCTCGCCGAGTCCGACGTCGTCTCGATGCACGCCGCGGTCACACCCGACAGCCACCACCTCATCGGCGCCGAGCAGTTCGCGCTCATGAAGGACGGCGCGATCTACGTGAACTCGGCGCGCGCCGGGCTGCACGACACCGACGCGCTCACCGCGGCGCTGCAGTCGGGCAAGCTCGCCGGTGCGGGCCTCGACCACTTCGACGGCGAGCACCTGCCCACGGACCACCCCCTGTGCGCGATGGGCAACGTCGTCCTCACCCCGCACATCGGCGGGGCCACGTACGACACCGAGGCCAACCACTCGAAGCTCATCGCCGACGGGCTCAAGACCCTGCTCGCCGGCGGCAAGCCCGACAACCTCGTGAACCCGGAGGTGCTCGCATGACCGAGCTGACGATGCAGGAGACCAAGGAGCAGCTGCTCTGGGTCGCCAAGGAGATGCTCATCTCCAACCTCGTGCAGGGCACGGCCGGCAACTGCGCGGCGCGCCTCCCCGACGGCAACGCGGTGCTCACGCCGTCGTCGCTCGACTACCTCGAGATGACGCTCGACGACCTCGTGGTGTGCGACCTCGACGGCAACGTGCTCGAGGGCGAGCGCAGCCCGACCACCGAGAAGGCGCTCCACCTCTCCGCGCTCCGTCAGCACGAAGAGATCAACGCGACGATGCACTGCCACGCGAAGTTCGCCACGATGTTCGCGCTGACCAGGCGCGCGATCCCCGCGGTCATCGAGGAGTTCGACGTCTTCGTGGGCGGCGACGTCGAGGTCGCCGAGTACCGCACCACGGGCACCGACGAGCTGGCCGACGAGGTGGCCAAGCGCGTCGGCGAGAAGGCCGCGGTGCTCATGGCCAACCACGGCCTGTTCGCCGTCGGCAAGGACCCCAAGGATGTGCTCCACATCGCGCACCTGGTGGAGCGCACCGCGGAGATCATCTGGGGTGCCGAGCAGATCGGTGAGGTGGTGCCGCTCCCCGACGAGGTGAACCAGACCTTCGCCGGCTACTACCGCTACGGCCGCACCGGGAAGTTCTAGGACGCCGCGCTAACCGTTGAACGCGGCGACGAACTCCTCGATCTGCTTGCCACCGCCGCCGAGGGTCATCGACTCCACCTCGAACGTCTCACCGGTCGAGATGATCTGGATGTCGATGGCCGACGTCGCCTTCTTGCCCTCGGCCGTGATCTTCACGTCGCTGCGGTCCCACACGTAGAGCGGGTCCTTCAGCTTCAGGCCACCCATGCCGTACTTGGCCTCGAACGCGTAGACCTTGTCGGCCGTCGCGGCGATGATCGCGCTCTTGGTCTGCCAGACGCTGATCTTGCCGAGGCCGCCGGCCTTGTCGTTGCCCTTGTTGCCCTGCGCCTTGCTCACGAGCATCGACGCAAGCGGGCTGATGCGCGACAGCCCGATGCCCGCGCCCATCGCGCCGGCCGAGCCGCGCGGCTGCACCGCGATCAGACCCTCGATGGGTGCGCCGACCTTGTCGGAGACCTTGTTGCGCCAGTCGTCGAAGCTCTCGCCCATCCCCATCGATCCGTCCTCCTCGTCGCCCGGCCCGGCCGGGTCTCGTCGCTCATTGTGTGCCGGGAGGACGGCCGGGGCCACCCTGCGCTTACGGTCCCGGCAGGCCCCGGGCGGTGCGGCCTAGCCTGACGCCCGTGTCAGAGACCTCCACAGACCTCGACCCGTCAGCCCTCGATCCGGCACGGCGCTACTTCTCGCCCGAGATCGAAGCCATGCCCCGCGCCGAGATCGACGCGCTCCAGGAGGAGAAGCTGCTCGGCGACCTCCTCCCCTGGGCCTACGAGCGCTCCGGCCTGATCCGCGAGACGTGGGACGCGGCCGGGATCTCCGCCACGGACATCTCGTCGATGGAGGACTTCCACGAGAAGGTCCCGTTCATCGACAAGGACGCGATCCGCTCGTACCGCGATCGCCACGACGACCCCTACGGCGGGATGCTCTGCCTCGATCCCACCGACCCGCACATGAAGGGGATCTTCAGCGCGATCTTCTCGACGTCGGGCACGACGGGCGATCCCACACCCGCGCCGTACGCGGGGCGCGGGCCGTCGATGCTCGTCCGCGAGTTCTGGGAGCTCGGCGCGCGTCCCGGCGACCACTTCATGCACTGCCTGTTCACGTTCCGCGGCCCGGGCATCCACGACACCATCCGCGGCATCGGCGCGACGCCGGTGTTCGTCGACCACCAGCCCGCTGACGTCGCGAACCTGTTCCGCCTGTCGCAGGAGCTGCGCCCGACCGGGTGGTACACGATCTCCGGACCGATGGTGATGATGATCGAGGGCGCCGCACAGCAGCTCGGCATCGATCCGGCCGAGGCGTTCAAGAGCTACGAAGGCGTGATCTTCGCCGGCGAGCCGCTCGGCCCCCGCGCCCGGGCGCGCGTCGAGAGCTGGGGCCTCGAGCTCTACATCCAGACGTCGCTCGGCGACGTCGGCGCCGCGACCGAGTGCAGCGAGCACGACGGCAGCCACTTCTGGGAGGACTGCGCGTTCGTCGAGACGCTCGACCCGCAGGGCACGGAACCGGTGAGCGATGGGGAGCGCGGCGAGCTGGTGTCGACCACGCTCGTCGACAAGATCGCGCCGCTCGTCCGCTATCGCTCCGACGACCTGGTGAAGGTGACGCGCGAGCAGTGCGCGTGCGGTCGCACCCACGGCCGGGTGTGGCCGCTCGGCCGCAAGGGCGACGAGGTCGTCGTCGAGGGCCGCTCGGTGCTTCCCGGCGACGTGTGGGCCGCGATCGAGGGCGTCGACGAGACCCAGGCCGGGTTGTTCCAGGTCGTGCGCACGGGGCGGGAGGTCGACGCGCTGCGGCTGCGCGTCGGGTACGCGACCGAGGGTCCGAAGGGGCTCGACGACCTGAAGACGCGCGTCACCGACGCGGTGCACGCGGCCGTCGGGGTGGAACCCCAGATCGAGCTGGTCGAGAACGGGGAGCTGCTCAAGCAGGGCCCGCCCCACAAGATCCCCCGAGTCGTGAAGGCGTAGGTGGCACGACCATGACCTTCGGAATCTACGAACCGCCTCCCACCGTGTGGGGCGTCGGCCGTGTCGTCGTGCCCGATCCTCAGGGGGGCGACGTGCTCACGCCATGGGAGGTGAGCGAGGCCGACATCGAGGACGAGGCCGAATCGTTCGCGCCCCGGCTCGCCGCACTGGGGCTCGGCGACGACGAGCTCGTGCTCATCGTGTCGCTGCTGTCGCAGGCGATCCACGTCGTACCCTTCGAGAAGGCTGCCGGCAAGGTCGGAGCGCTCTACTCCTCCGCCGACCGCACCCCGTTCGACGCCTTCCGCACCGCGTCGCTCATCAAGCAGCTGCACCCGAAGGTCGTGATGGGCATCGACGCGACGGTCCTCGACGGGCTCGAGGAGGCCGGGCGCGACCTCGCCGAGGTGTTCTCCCCCGTGCCGGCCGTGGTGGGTGTGGATGCCGATGCCATCGCGCGGCTGCGCGCCGTCGGACTCCGGCCGCGCGGCTGGGTGACGCTCGGGCCGACCAGCGCACTCCAGGGCCTCGACGACGACGCCTTCGTCTACGACGAGACCCGCTGGACGGTCGAGGCCGGCGACGGCGGCGAGCTCCTGCTCACCAACGTGGCCGACCGCCTGACCCCGTGCGACCGCTTCGCCACCGGCATCCACGGCACGGTGACCTCCCCCGGCCGTCTCGAGATCCCGGCTCTTTCTTGATGCCGAGGCGCTCGGCCCAGGGACCGGGTCAGCGCTTGCGGATGAGGGTGAGGCCGTCGCCGAGGGTGAGGATGGTCGACTCGACGCGGTCGTCGCTCGCAACCTTGTCGTTGAACGCGCGGATGGCGTCGATGTTCTCGTCGCTCTTGTCCTCGCGCCACACCGTGCCGCTCCACAGCGTGTTGTCCACGAGGATCACGCCGTTCGGACGGAGCCGCGCCAGCAGCTCCTCGTAGTAGTCGGCGTAGGACGTCTTGTCGGCGTCGATGAACGCCAGGTCGATCGGGTCGTCCTTCGGGAGCGCCCGCAACGTCTCGATGGCGGGGGCGATCTTCAGCTCGATGCGGTCGTCGACGCCGGCGCGCTTCCAGCCCTCGCGAGCGATCGCCGTCCACTCTTCGCTCACGTCGCAGCAGAGCAGCCGCCCGCCGTCGAGCAGGCCGCGGGCGATGCAGAGCGCGGAGTACCCGGTGAACGTGCCGACCTCCACCGCGTTGCGCACGCCGAGCAACCGGGTGAACAGCGTCATGAACGCGCCCTGCTCCGGCGAGATCTGCATCATCGAGAGGTCGGAGACCTTCGCCAGGGTCTCGTCGATGAGGAAGCGCTGCACCTCGTCGGGTGGGGTCGAGTGCCCGAGCAGGTACCGGTGCCCCTCCGGGGAGAGGAAGAAGGACTTCACGTAGTCGTCGGCCATGCCCGGACGCTAGTGCCGGGCGCGCGCACTACGGCACGTAGGAGCCGTAGAACGCCAGCGTCGAGTACGCCACGAGGCCGCCGGCCATGAGCGCGAGCACCGCGCGGTCGATCTCTCGTCGCTCGGTGACGAACGCGATGCCGATGATGAACGGGAACGTGCTGAGCGCATACCGCTCGAACGAGTCCAGGTTGCTCGCGGTGAGCGCCAGGAGGACGGCTGCGGCGCCGTACGCGGCGTACGACGCCGGGAGGCGCTGCACCAGTACGACGACCAGCCCGATGCAGGCGAGGATCGTCAGGATGTGCAGGCCGGAGCCGAAGCGGTCGCCGCCGGTGAGGTCCCCGAACGCGTCGATGACCCGCGTCACCGGATCGACGAACCCGCCGCGCAGGCTCGGCCGACTCTGGATGTCGAGCGGCGCCATCGCATCGTCGAAGCGCAGCCCGACCCACCCGAGGTAGAGGCCCACCCCCACCACCGGCGAGACCACGGCGGCCGCGCGCTCGACGCGCTCCTTGGCGGTCGCGCTCCCCCATCCGCGCCACGCCTCGATGGCCGCGGGGACGACGAGCAGCACCCCGACCGGACGACACAGCCCGGCGAGGATCCCGAGCGGGATCGACCACAGCCACCGCTGCGAGCGCAGGCACAGGAACATGCCCACGGCGAGACACAGCGCGAGCGACTCGGCGTACCCGAGGACCAGCGCGAGCGCGGGCGGCACGATCGCCGCGTACCACGCGGCGCGGCGCGCGGCCTCGGCATCGCCGGTCTCGCGGAGCGTCAGGCGGTGCAGCAGCGCGGCGAAGACGAGCGCGGCGCCGTTGGCCACCACGAGCAGCCCGACCGCGGTGTGGTCGAGCAGCAGGAACCCGACGCCGCGACCCGTGAGCGGGTAGAGCGGGAAGAACCGCAGCGCCTCGTGCGGGAGCGCGGCGTACCCGTGCTCCGCGATCGCCCGGTACCAGCTCGCGTCCCAGGCGAAGAGCCCCTGACCGAGCGGTACCGGGCGACGGCCCGCGCCGATCTCGTCGAAGACGAAGCGCGAGAGGCCGAGCGCACCGACGACGAGGGCACGCGCGACGACCCACGGGACCGCCGCGGCCGCGAGGTCACGACGGACGAAGGCACTGGAGGTGAGCCGCCGCAGCACCGGGAGATCGTCGCGCGGCGACGAGCGCTCAGGCGCGGATGGCGGGCACGACGTCCCGGGCGAAGCGCTCGAGGCTCTCGCTCTCCGGGTAGTCCCGGAACCACAGCACGAACTCGGAGCACCCGGCGTCGACGAAGCCCTGAACCTTGTCGGTCACCTGCTCGACCGTGCCCACGAAGTTGTCGCGGACGTAGACGTCGTCGTCGCCCCGCCCCCAGAGGTTCCCGCCGTCGGGCGAGTCGAGCCACGTCTTCAGGTCCTTCTCGGAGTCGAAGAGCCGGCAATCGGGGCCGTGGGTGCGGAGGATCGACCCGAAGTCGCGGCCGATGCGCTCGCAGTGCCCGCGCAGCACCTCCGACTTGTGGACGAACTGCTCGAGGCCGACCTGCCAGTTCGTCGCGTCGGCGTGCTCCGCGGCGATCCGCAGCGTCACCTGCTCACCCCCACCGCCGATCCAGATCTCGGGCAGCCGCTGGAGCGGCTTCGGGTCGCAGTAGGCGCCGTCGAAGTGCAGGTGCGCACCGTCGAAGGTGACGGTCTCCTCGGTCCAGAGCCGCTTGAGCACCTGCACGGTCTCCTCGAGCACCCGGAGGCGCTCACGCGGCGCCAGGTACTCGTAGCCGTAGGCCTGGTACTCGCGCTCGTACCAGCCGGCACCGAGCCCGAGGATCAGGCGACCGCCCGACACGACATCGACGCCCGCGGCCTCCTTCGCGAGCAGCCCCGCGTTGCGGTACGACGAGCACGTGACGAGCTGACCGAGCCGGATGCGCTGCGTGTGCTGCGCGAGCGCGGCCAACGTGGTGAACGCCTCGAACATGTGCGTCGGCTCACGCCGCGGCACCGTCTCGACGTGGTCGTAGACCCAGAGGTGGTCGTAGCCGAGATCTTCAGCCAGCCGCGAGAGCTCGACCGTGCGCGCCCAGGCATCCTCGGCGCTCCATCCCGTGTACTCCAGCTTCCAGCCCTGTGGCGCGAACGCACCCCACTTGAGGGTCAAGCGTCACTCCCCGCTCGCTCGCCCTCGGCCCGCTCCTCCGCAGATCGGAAGTCCCACCACTGCACCTCCACCATCATCGGCAGGAGGTAGCCCACGTAGATGCTCGTGATCGCGAGCACGCCGTGGTCGTCGACGTGCTTGTCGATGATGTCGACCCGGTCGTCGTGCTCGGCGAACGCCTTGGCCCGGGCGAGCATCTCGTCGAGCTCCGCTTCGCTCGACACCGACATCCCGTAGTGGTCGAGGCGCGCGCACGTCATGGGCTCGTCCTCGGCGATGAGGAACACGAACTGCTCGTGCGTGTAGCAGGAGAGCACCAGACGACGACGGTCCTCCGTCATCATCGGGAGCTCCTTCCACCCGAACACCTCGTCGTAGAAGCGCACGATCTCCGTGCGCTTCTCCTCCGTCAGGAGGTCCGCGGGCAAGCTCATCGCCACGTGGTTGAACCGCGGCAAGCGCGTGCGCGTCTCCGTGCTCGACTCGGACTGCGTCTGGGTCACGGCCGGCCTCCCCTCAGGCCCCGCGGCGCGGGACGATCATCACCTTGGCGGCGAGCTCACCGTCGGCGAGCCCGTGGAGTGCACCGAGCAGACCGTCGAGCGGGACGTCGTCGGGCTCGATCAGGAGATCGCTCGGGAAGTCGGGACGCGCGAGCAGCTCGAGCGCCCGGTCGAAGCCGTCGGCGTCGTAGACGAACGAGCCGGTGATCACGAGCTCGTTGAGCAAGACGCGGTTGGCGTCGATGCGCGGCGACTTGATCCCCGCCCCGACGAACACGAGGGTGCCGCCCCGCTTCAGCTGCGAGAGCGCGGTCTCCATCGCGATGGCATGACCCGAGCACTCGAGCGCGACGTCGAACGGCTCGTCGGCGACGTCGCCGGGCGACCGCGGCCGCTCGAACGATTCCGGGTCCACGGCCACGGCGCCGAGCCGCTCGGCGAGCTCGCGTCGCTTCGGGTGTGGCTCGCTGACCACGATGTCGTCGACCCCGCGCGCCCGAGCCGCGGCGATGCTCAGGGTGCCGATCGGGCCGGCGCCGGTGATGAGCAGCCGCTGCCCGGCTTCGACGCCACCCCGGGTGAGACCGTGGAGCGCGACCGCCAAGGGCTCCGCGAGCGCAGCCTGGCGGAGGCTCACGCCATCGGGGATCCGCAGGATGCCGTTCTCGTGCGCGCGCACGTACTCGGCGAACGCACCGTCGTTGTGCACCTGCATCCCCGGCGTGTTTCGCCCGGTGCAGAGCGACGGTCGTCCGGCGCGGCAGTACTCGCACTCGCCGCAGCGAGGCGAGGGCCCGCCGACGACGGTGTCGCCGACCTTCCACTTCGTCACGGCGTCGCCGACCGCGATCACGCGCCCGGAGTACTCGTGGCCCTCGACCGAGCCGGGTTGACCCCAACCCTCGAGCACGAAGTGGATGTCGCTGCCGCAGATGCCGCAGTGGCTCACCTCGAGGAGGACATCGTGCTCGGCGAGCGCCGGCACCTCCCGCTCCTCGAGCGAGAGCTCCCCCTGCTGGTGGTAGACCGCGGCGCGCATGGTGTCAGGAAGCGCAGTCATGTGGCGTGAGCATCATCGAAACCTGACACGAGCGTCAACCTGCCCGGTAGGGTCGGGACGTCCAGAGGGGGACGGATGCAGAAGCTGCTGCTCGCGATCACGGCATCGGTGGCGCTGGCGCTGGTGGGCGGGGGCGTCGCCAGCGCCCGCACCCCGGCGACGGCACCCGCCGACGACGGTGTCCGCATCGTGAACCTGAACCTGCTCCACGGCGTGTTCTGCCCGAGCGCCACCGACGGTTGCCAGGCCCCCGACCGCGTCGAGCTCCTGCTGCGCCAGCTCGAGGAAGCGGACTGCCCCGAGGTCGTGGGGCTCCAGGAGATCAACCAGAACCTCTCGGACCTGCTCGAAGAGGCCGTGCCGAAGGCGTGCGACGGCAAGTACGAGATCGTGTTCGGCACCAAGGTCACGAGCCTCGACACCGAGCGCGTGCTCACGACGCTGCCGGTGGTGTCGAGCAAGGTCGTGAAGCTCGCGGGCAACTTCCGCACCGCGTCGCGAGTCACGCTCAAGTCGCCGCTGGGCCCGCTGGTCGTCGTCACCACCCACCAGGACGGTGACCCCGAGACCCCGAGCGGACAGGTGTGCAAGAACTGCCCACCACCGTGCAAGGACGCGGGCGTCGATCTCTTCGGGTGCCAGACCGTGATCGCGGCGAAGCTCGCCGACGACGCCGGCGGCCCCAAGGCGATCCGCGTGCTGATGGGCGACTTCAACGTCACGTCGACATCGGGTCGCTACCAGCTCTTGACTGCCACGGACGGGTGGACCGACTCGCACCTCGCGGCAGGCAACGCGGAGTGCGATCCCACGACGTCGGCGGGCTGCAGCGCGGGCCGCGACGACAAGACGCTCGAGTCGCTCCAGGACCCGAGCGTCCGCCAGCAGGAGCGCATCGACTTCATCTTCGTGAAGGCACCGGAGTCGTGCGACCTCACCTTCGACGCGCGCGCCGACGACGACGGCGACGGCCTCGGCACCGGCCTCTGGAACGACGCACCCACCCTCGACGGCCCGAACGGCATGGTCTGGACCTCGGACCACACCGGCACCAGCGCGGACTTCTCGTGTTCGTAGGCAAGGAGCACTGACATGGCGCATGACCTCGTGATCAAGGGAGGCACGGTCGTCGACGGCACCGGCGCGCCAGGGCGGGTCGCCGACGTCGGCGTGCGCGACGGCGTGATCGCCGAGATCGGCGAGAACCTCGCCGGCGACGTCGTGCTGGAGGCCGACGGCCATGCGGTCACGCCCGGGTTCGTCGACATCCACACCCACTACGACGCGCAGGTGTTCTGGGACCCCGCGCTCACGCCGTCGTCGTGGCACGGCGTGACGAGCGTGGTGGCCGGCAACTGCGGGTTCTCGATCGCGCCCACGCGCACCGAGCACCGCGGCCTGATCGGGCGCACGCTCCAGAACGTCGAGGACATGAGCCTCACCACGCTCGAGGCCGGCATCCCGTGGGACTTCGAGTCGTTCCCCGAGTACCTCGACTCGGTCGAGCGCCACGGCAGCGTCCTCAACTACACCGCGTACATCGGGCACACCGCGCTGCGGCTCTTCGTGATGGGCGACGCGGGCTACGAGCGGGCCGCGACCGACGACGAGCTCGCCCGCATGGCCGAGGTGGTGCGCGAGGCGGTGGCCGCGGGCGCGGCCGGGTTCGCGTCGAGCTCGGCCCAGACCCACAACGGCGACAACGGCCGGCCGGTCCCGTCGCGGCTCGCCGACATCGCCGAGATCGAAGCGCTCGTCGCGCCCATGGGCGAGCTCGGCAAGGGTGTCGGCGCGTTCACGCCGGGCGAGAAGGTCACGCACCCCGAGATCTACGCGCTCCAGAAGCGCATCGGCCGGCCGTTCACCTGGACCGCGCTCCTCACGATCAAGGGCTCGCCGTTCGCCACGACGATGCGCGACCTCAACACCGCGCAGCGCGCGGAGGGTGCCGACGTCTGGCCGCAGGTCACGTGCCGACCGCTGACGTTCCAGATGACGATGGCCGACCCGTTCACGTTCAACACCGTGCCGTCCTTCAAGAACCTCATGAGCGGCACACCCGAGGAACGTCTCGCCGCCTACCGCGACCCCGCCTGGCGCGCGCAGGCCCAGCACGAGCTGGAGACGGGCGCGGTGTTCCGCGCCCGCTGGGAGACCCTGACGGTCGCCGAGAGCCCCAACCACCCGGAGCTCGTCGACCGCGACGCCGCATCGATCGCCGCCGAGCGCGGCGTCGAGCCGCTCGAAGCGATGCTGCAGATCGCGATCGACGACGACCTCGCGACTCGCTTCCGAAGCATCCTCGCCAACAACGACGAGGAGATGATCGAAGAGCTGCTCCAGACCGACGGGATGCTCATCGGCCTCTCCGACGCCGGCGCGCACGTCAGCCAGCTCTGCGACGCGTGCCTCCCCACCGACCTGCTCGGCAACGGGGTGCGCGAGCGCGAGGTGCTCACGCTCGAAGGTGCGGTGCACAAGCTCACCGGCGAACCGGCCGGGGTCTTCGGCTTCGACGACCGCGGTGTGCTCGCCGAGGGCAAGGCCGCGGACATCGCAGTCTTCGATCCCGCCACGGTGGGTCCGGGCGGCCTGCACCGCGTGCGCGACTTCCCCGCCGACGGCGAACGCCTCGTCGCCGACGAGCCGTCGGGCATGCGCCACGTCGTGGTGAACGGCACCCCCATCCGCGTCGACGGCGCGCCGTCGGAGGAGGGCGTCGCCGCGAAGCCGGGGCAGATCCTGCGTGGCTGACGTCCTCGACCGGTCTGGAGAGCCGCGGGGGCACTCCGTGCCCCC
Source organism: uncultured Bifidobacteriaceae bacterium (assembly GCA_964555735.1). GTDB lineage: Bacteria > Actinomycetota > Acidimicrobiia > IMCC26256 > PALSA-555 > CAZKTS01. The sequence goes on along the minus strand of CAZKTS010000163.1, from coordinate 3,329 downwards.
TGGGCTCTCCGCCACGCCCGATCCCGTCACCTGTGAGGTCATCCGATCAGGCATGGAGACCATCTGCTTCGAGATGGCGACGTTCGTCTCCCGCACCGCGACCACGCCGATCCTCAACCAGAGCAACGAGCGCAACGCGACGATCCTCGACGGCCGGGGGCGGCTCGCGGCGCTGTCGGTCGGGATCCCGCAGTTCATGCTGTCGTCGACGCTGCCGATCCGGTTCGCGCTCGACGAGCTGCGCGGCGAGCTCTACCCCGGCGACGTGCTGGTCGCGAACGACCCGTACCACGGCGGCGGCCACCTCCCTGACTTCAACGTGTTCGCGCCGGTGTTCGCGCCGGACGCCCAGGAGGGCGACGCACCGCTGCTCATGGCGTCGATCCAGTGCCACCACGGCGACACCGGGGGCGCGGCCGCGGGTGGCTACAACGTCTTCGCGAAGGACATCTGGTCCGAGGGCACCCGCTATCCGCTCCTGAAGATCATCGAGGCCGGCAGGGAGCGGCGCGACGTCGTCCTCACGATGCGCGCCAACAACCGGCTCGCCGGGTTCATCGGCGACCTGCGTGCGCAGGTCGGCGCCGCGCAGCTCGGTGCGGCGCGCCTCGGCGAGATCATCCGCTCGTACGGCGCGGACGTCGTGCGCGCCGCCGTCGACTGGACCATCGCCGACGCCCACCGCCGGTTCTCCGAGGAGATCGCGCGCTGGCCCGACGGCACCTACGAAGCCGACATGTACGTGGACTGCGACCCCGCGGGCAACGAGGACATCCGCGTGCACGTCGCGGTCACGGTGAAGGGCGACCGGCTGATCGTCGACTTCGCCGGCTCCGACGACCGGCCCGACATCCAGGCGTGGTCCACGTTCGGCAACACGCGCGGCTACACGATCTCGCAGCTCGCGAGCCTCGTCGACCCGTCGATCCCCAAGAACGAGGGCTTCTTCGACTGCGTCGACCTGCGGGTGCCCGAGGGCACGTGCGTGAACCCGACCGAGGGCAAGCCGGTGAGCAGCGGCACCCATCACCCCGGCGTCGAGGTGGGTGACGCGATCGCCCTCGCGATGTCGCAGATCATCCCCGACCGCTGCTCGCCCCAGACCTACAAGTACGGCAGCCCGCGCCAGATGTGGGGTGACGAGGACCCGCGCACCGGCAAGCCGTTCTTCGACCACGGCGGCGAGGTGAACGCCGGCTGGGTGAACGGCGTCAAGGGCGTCGACGGCTGGGGCGCGCTGGTGGCGTCGAACGGCAACCTCATCAAGGCGTCGGCCGAGATCAACGAGGCGCTGTTCCCGCACATCCTGCGCGGCCGCAACTACCTCACGGACTCCGGTGGCGCCGGTCAGTGGCGCGGCGGGTGCGGCAGCGAGTTCGTCAAGGAGGTGCGGACGCCGACGTCGGTGAACCAGTACGTCGTGAACCGCATCCACCGCCACCCGGGCATCGCGGGCGGCGACGACGGCTCGCCGGACCAGTGCCTCATCAGCGCGGGCACCGAGCGCGAGGTCGAGGTCGCGCCGACCGTCGCCGGCCGGCGCATGGAGACCGGCGACCGGCTCGTGTACCGCTTCGGCGGTGGCGGCGGCTGGGGCGACCCGCTCGACCGTGACCCGCAGGCCGTCCTCGAGGACGTGTGGGACGAGTACGTGAGCATCGACGCCGCCCGCGATCACTACGGCGTCGTGATCACCGGCTCCCTCGACGACATGACCCTGGCGCTCGACGAGTCGGCCACCGAGACCCTCCGACAGTCCATGAGAGGCGGCGAGTGAGCGCAGCGAACGAGCTCGCAGGAGCGGCGAGCGCCCGCGAGCGCGACCAGGAATTCAGGATCGGTGTGGATGTGGGCGGGACGTTCACGGACCTGGTGCTGGTCGACGGCGACGGGCGGATGGTGCTCGAGAAGACACCGACCACGCCCGCCGACCAGTCCGTCGGCGTGGTCGAAGGTCTCGGTCGGCTCGCGACCGCGGTCGGGCTCGCGTCGGCCGACGAGCTGCTCGCGCGGACGTCGTCGATCGTGCACGGCACCACCACCGGCGACAACACGATGATCCAGATGTCGGGCGCCCCCACCGGCCTGCTCGTCACCGAGGGCTTCCGCGACGAGATCGAGCTGCGGCGCTGCTTCAAGGAGGACATCTGGGACCCGTCGCTCCCGGCGCCCGAGCCGATCGCCCGTCGCCGCGTGCGCCTCGAGATCCCCGAGCGCCTCACCGCCGAAGGTGACGTCGACACACCGCTCGACGAGGAGGCCGTCCGCCGCGCCACCCGCCGCCTGCAGGCGTTCGGCGTGACGTCGATCGCGATCGTGTTCCTCCACTCGTACCTCAACCCCGCGCACGAGCTGCGCGCCCGCGAGCTGGTGCTCGAGGAGTTCCCCGACGTCGAGCTCGTGTCGCTCTCGCACGAGGTGTATCCGAAGCCGCCCGAGTTCGAACGCACCTCGACCACGCTCGTGAACGCCTACGTCGGTCCGCCGATCGTGCGGTACCTCGCCCGCCTCGAGGAGCGGCTGCGCGCGTCCGGGTTCGGGAGCGAGCTGCTGCTGGCGACGTCGGCGGGCGGGGTCGCAACCCCGGACGCGATCGGTCGCCGGGCGGTCGCGACCATCGGGTCGGGCCCGACCGGCGGGGTCGTGGCCGCGAGCCGTGCCGGCACCGACGCGGGCATCGGCGACATCGTCAGCGTCGACATGGGCGGCACCAGCTACGACGTCTGCCTGATCCGCGGCGGGCGGCCCGAGCTCAAGAGCGACTGGAACTGGCGCCACCGCTACTGCATCGCGCTGCCGATGGTCGACATCCAGGCGATCGGCGCGGGCGGCGGCTCGATCGCGCACGTGGACGGCGGCACGCTCCAGGTCGGCCCCCGGTCGGCCGGCAGCGAGCCCGGTCCCGTCTGCTACTCGCGCGGGGGCACGCAGCCCACCGTCACCGATGCCGACCTGGTGCTCGGACGGCTCGATCCGGTCGGGTTCTGGGGCGGCCGAGCCGCGCTCGACGCCGACGGCGCGCGCCGCGCCCTCGGTGGGCTGGGCGACGAGCTCGGCATGGACGCCGAAGAGGTCGCGATCGCGGTCGTCCGTCTCGTCGACGCCCACATGGCGGACGCCGTCCGTCGCCTCCTGTCGCTCGCCGGTGCCGACCCGCGCCGCCTCGACCTCTGTGCGTTCGGCGGCATGGGCGCGGTGCACGCGACCACACAGGCCGCGGCGCTCGGCATGTCGCGCGTGCTCGTGCCCCGTGCTGCACCCGGCTTCTCGGCGCTCGGCCTGGTGTCCGCCGACCACGTCGTCGACGCCATGCGCACGTACCTCACCGA